>NZ_JAHPPD010000154.1 GCF_019061365.1 Lentilactobacillus dabitei | reverse complement strand
GGTCAAAACAAAAAGAGCCCTAATCACAAAGTGATTAGAACTCGAATTTAGTTTCACCAACAACAGTTGACGAAGAGCCTTTTTAACTGCAATTTCATCGGTCGCAACTACATCGGCCACGGCGGCACCGGCCGTATAGAAGTTACCGAACACCAGGGTGAGCACCCCAACAAATTGCACGATGAATCCCTTCTTGAGTAATTTCATAATTTTTCCTCCGTCATTCGCTATAATTACCCTCATCTTATCTATGAAATAAGATTATCAGGAAAGTTTGGCTATTTTTGAAAGAAATTATGAACTTTCATATTTGCTAATCGAACACCCTTAAATCCATTCATGATGCGTAATGATGGTGTTGATGAGGGGGCTTATCGACTGTCCATTTAGGCAATAAAAAACGCCATCCAAATAATGAATGGCATAATTCGTTTCTAGTGTTTATCTATTTTTAGCTTAGACTGTTTCCAATAAATTCAATAAGCAAATTATTATCGACATTTTTTAGCTTTGCTCTTTTTACCAGCCGACTAATAGTCCAATTACTTGGCTTTTTACCAATTAATCCAGTTTCAATTGATTTAAGATCCCCATCGGCTTTGAAAAATGGATTGAATTTGAGGTGAACAACCTTCCCATCCTCAACCGTCCAATTCATCCCCAGCTTGCCAGCTGCCAGTTCCGTGTCCGCATAGTCATAGTAACCAGGATTGTGCCCGTAATTCCAAGCATCCGTCCCATACGTCTCCGCAAGGTGCTCATCAACCTTCTGCCAATCGGCGGCGGTCATATGATAAGTTTCAATCTCATCCAGGGATTTCACCGAAAAGAGTTCCTTCAACAGATACTCGCGGAAGTCAGCCATCGTCATCCCCGTCGGCAAATAATCTTTCAAATTAACGATCGGGCTCCGTTTAGAGCGGACTCCCAATCCCTTTTGGCTTTCCAACTGATTCTCTGCCAATACCTGCTTAGCATTTTCAATATTCAAATCATACATAATCGTGCCGCCAGCCGCCAAGCCAGAACCGCTCTTGAACATGGTCATTCCCGACCATTTTTTGCCATCCAAAATGAGATCGCTGCTGTTTGCCTTCATCTGAACATCAATTCCGAGCTTACGCAACGCTTTCAATACCGGTTCGGCAAAGTGACCGTAGTCGCCAAAGTCGTCAACGTTATCCGTCAAGATATTTTCAAAGATAAAGTTGCCCATGTCGTGATAGACCGCGCCACCGCCGGACGTCCGCCTAACCAGCTGGATATTGTGCTCATGCAGGTAGCCAATATCGACCTCCGCCCAAACATTTTGATTGCGGCCAATGATGACCGACGGCTGGTTAACGTAAAACATGAACCCGCGTCCCGGCAGCTTGAGGTCATTCACAAAATAGTTGTCCAGCGACTGATTGACCCGGGCATCGTAACTGGGTTGCCCATTTCTAGAAATATCGATTAAATACATCAGGCTATCCCTCCTGCAGAATCCTACGTATATTCCTCATTATACGTTATAATTTAGTTAAACAATACCGAGGCGGATTATTATGAAATCAATTTCAATTTGGCAGAAATTTTTAAACTTATTTACTCATCGCCAGGCACCAAAGTTAAGTGATGCAAAGGTCAAGGATGGGGTCTGGTATGCGAAAACCGAAAACGGCGACTACCTGCTGGGAATCGACAAATCAGTCTACCAACAAATCGGCAAGATCACCTTTGCGGATTTCCCAACCCACTTAAAAATTATCGAAACCGATGACGACCTTTTGGACATCGAAGGTGATAAGTCGGTGGAAACGCTCAAATCACCGGTATCAGGTAGGGTAGTCGCCCGTAACACCACAATTGGCGAGGACATTGACCGTCTGAACACGCCAGATCCAAAGGTCAACTGGATCATGAAAATTGAACCAGCAAAGTAAATCATTTACATTTTTGAAACAATTTTTGCGCCAAAATTAAAATTTGAACTATAATGGTTATAGAACAACAAAGGAGGTAGTTACTTATGGCAGAAGAACCCGGTGCAGAATCCCCATTATTGAACAAAAAAATGAATGAGGCTTTCGATTGGAGCGATAGTAAACTTCCAGTACGAGATGCTTTATGGGATTATTACATGGAAAAAAATGATCATGACACCATGAAGACTGAAAAAGACATGGAGCCATACATGAATATGTCGACTGACGACATTACAGCTGATGCTGAAAAGTTACTCAAAAAGTAGCCTTCGGCTCTACCAAAAAGATCTTTACGCATTTTGCGTAAAGATCTTTTTGGTAGAGCTGCGAAGGCGTCCAGAGTGCGGAGCAAAGCGGTTAGAAGGCTTAGGTGCAAGCTTCTGCTTTGTGAAGCACGTTTCCACTCGGCCGCCAAAAACAGAGTGAGCGGAGCGATCCTAATCTATATAACGGAGAACAACCACCAACTAATACCACTAAAGCACTTAGAGAAACATAAAGTTACCACACATAAGCTCCCCTGGCTTGGAGCTTATGCTTGCAGTGCTTACCCCTGAGCTTCCTACTTTGTGAAGTAATCCTAATCTACGTATAAATAGAACACCACCAAAGTAACCAGGGCAACTCAAACAATAAAAAGCCAACATAAATTCCCCTAATTCCACAGCCCATTCAATTGCTCTAATTACGGCTCTTCGTCAACTGTTGTTGGTGAAACTAAATTCGAGTTCTAATCACTTTGTGATTAGGGCTCTTTTTGTTTTGACCTTGAAAACGTATAGTACTCGCGTTCTAAATCTCCAGAAACTGCGATAGCCAAAGCTAGCTCGTTTAATAGCTTTGATTTTATTATTAGAACCTTCTAAAGGACCATTTGAATACTTTGTGGTAAAGGTATTATGAATTTCATCGTGATGGGCTTCAAGTGTCTTAAGTGTGTTCTTCATTTCCTCAGAATACGCGGT
>NZ_JAHPPD010000153.1:1156-3025 GCF_019061365.1 Lentilactobacillus dabitei | reverse complement strand
ACCTCATACTTAATTAATAATTCTATGGTACTCAAAAAGACGTCTACGAAGTAGACGTCCAGTTATTTAGTGCTTACATTTGGAAAACTGGGACAATTGATGCTTTGATCCCATAATTTAAGGGCTTCATCCCAAAATCCAAAACGAGGATTTCAGGGTGAAGCCCTTAAATGATTGCATGTCGTAAGTTATTTGATTAACCCGTAATGCTTCAGCCCATTCACAATTCCGCCATTCACATTCGAAGTAGTGACGAATGATGCTTTGGCTTTCACATCTGGGTGACCATTACCCATTGCGACTGGGTAATCCACTTCAGCAAACATTTGCAAATCATTCAGCTGATCTCCGAAAGCATAGGACGGAATGTCCCCTAATTGCGCTTTCTTCAAGAGTGCTTGAATGCCGGTTTGCTTCGATACCCCCCACTTCATCGTATCTAAACAGCGAGGATTATTTCTAACCAATGACAATTCACCCTTGAATTCATCCTGATACAGTTTATCTTTATCATAATTAAAAACGTTCAAGAAATTGACTTCATGAGTCTTGTAAAAGTCCGGCTCAACGTGCGGCGTCAATCTTAACAGCCGATAGTTAACTTTAGTTAAGTCATTTTCAGCTGTTAGGGCAAATTCTTCATTGTTATAAAATGAAATCACATCGCCCTGCTTTTTGGCAAATGCTAAAATCTCTTCAATCACCTCATCACTAATTTGCTCAGCCTTTAGCTTTTTCCCTTGATATTGAACGTAACTACCGTTCGCACTGACTAATGAATTGATACCGGTAGCGTCAATCACATATTGAATTTCAAAAATATTTCGGCCAGTTGAAATTACAGGCAGAATATTGTTCTCTCGTAACTGATTAATTGCTGCAATGTTGTCATCAGAAACATTCTTTTGATTATCAAATAGTGTGCCATCCAGATCAAAAAAAACAACCGCTTTATACATTGAATTCCCTCCAATTAACTCGATACCTACATTGTACTACTTAATCTACTGCTCCCTGAAAATTTCGCCTGACTTTTGACAAAAATATGTATATTGTGTTTCCATAATTTGTGATACACTATATCTTGTAATTTTATTAAAAGAGGGGCTACCATGGTGATAATCACAGCAGGAATGATCGGTGTCGGAAAAACAACGTTAACGGCAAAAATTGCAGAACATTTAGGAACCAAGGCATTTTTTGAACCAGTTGGCGACAATCCGGTACTACCGCTTTACTATTCAAATCAAAAACAATATGGCTTTTTACTACAGATTTATTTCTTAAACAAACGCTTTTCAATGATCAAGCAGGCACTGAGTAACGACAACAATGTCCTTGATCGGTCAATTTATGAAGATGCCCTCTTTACCAGAGAAAACAACGCTGAAGGCAACATTACCGATACCGAATTAGCGGTTTATTTAAAGTTATTAGACAACATGATGAATGAGCTTGACCAGTTGCCCAAGAAAGCCCCAGATTTGCTTGTATATGCGGACAGCGACTTTGACACCATCAAGTATCGAATCAAGAAACGCGGTCGTGAATACGAACAGTTTGATGACAATCCAGAACTCCAAGAATATTATTTCAAAATGTGGGCGGCCTACAAAAAGTGGTATCAAGAATACGATGTCAGTCCTAAAATCAAAATTGATCTCCAGAAATACGATTTAAGCGACTCTAAGAATGTTGCTATCGTTTTAGGCCAGATCGATGATGCATTGGCTAAAATTCGTGAACCACAAGAGGAAACTTCCTAGGAATTCGGGGTACTGTTATCAACCTGACAAGCAATTTGAGGGCCCTCACTGGAAACGCCAATCGAATAAGAAAAATCAAAAAGAGTGGAACGGAAAAATAGCT
>NZ_JAHPPD010000153.1:690-1088 GCF_019061365.1 Lentilactobacillus dabitei | reverse complement strand
TGAGGTGTACCCCAAAAGTTAAAGTAAATATTTGCTTGTCTTTCCTAGGCGGCACGGAGTCGATAGCTTATCGGCGCTGTGCCGCCTAGTTTCATTTGTATTCGTTTGCTATTGTAATAGATTATCCACTTCTTGATAGCCGTTATCAATTCCTTAGCGGAATTGTAGTTGGATAAATTACCTAATTCAACTTTCAATTTGTTGAAGAAGCTTTCTATGCAGGCATTATCTAGGCAGGTTGCTCGTCGAGACATGCTGGGTGTAATGTGAGCGCTCTTTAGTTTCTTTTGCCATGCTTGATGTCGGTACTGCCAACCTTGGTCTGTGTGTAAGAATTGCTTGTATGGCTGATTTGGAATTAAATTGACGAGTGCTTCCAGAGGTTTTAAGGCAAACTC
>NZ_JAHPPD010000153.1:0-646 GCF_019061365.1 Lentilactobacillus dabitei | reverse complement strand
AAGGTTCGGGCTACCGGCCGTAATGGCATAGGTAAGAATCTCGTTGTTGTATAAGTCCATGATTGGCTCAAAGTAGACCTTTTCCTGAGTTTGGGGAACTTTGAATTCAGTCACATCGGAAACCATCTTCTGATTTGGCCGATCAGTTTGAAAACGCCGATGTAATCGATTTTTAACTCGCGTTCCTTCCGGGCCCTTAGAGGAGTCGTACTTGCGAGTTTTCTTGTGATAGCCTTCTCCTTGAATCCCTAACTCCTTCATCAATCGATAAACGCGCTTATGATTGACCTTAAGGTCAAAATCGTTCAGGAGGGCTTGAGTAATCCGTAGAACGCCCATATGGTGATCCTGATTCCAGATGCGGGAAATCAAGTGTTTCAATTGGCCATCCTTGTCTGGTAGCTTAAATTGACGCTTCCAGTAGAAAAAGGTATCTGGTGAAATTGGTAAGACCCGTAGAAGGTCAGTCAGCTTAAATTGGGCCTCGAGGGTGCAGATTACTTGGGCGAGTTCTTTGTTCGTTGCTTCATCGAGGCCAATAATTTTAACGCTTCATTTTTGATGCGTAACTCCAAATTTTCAGCTTCTAGTTGCTTAAGACGATTTTCTTCCAGAGAAAGTTTCTTCTTAGTTGACCGTTTCTTAG
>NZ_JAHPPD010000152.1 GCF_019061365.1 Lentilactobacillus dabitei | reverse complement strand
GTCAAAACAAAAAGAGCCCTAATCACAAAGTGATTAGAACTCGAATTTAGTTTCACCAACAACAGTTGACGAAGAGCCCTTATTTTTTAAGCGTCCTTCAGATCTGATCAGGCACTTACTTTTTGCCTTCAAATATCCAAGTCACCCCATATTTATCAACAACTTGTCCGTACTTATCGCCGGAGGATTTCTTTTCAAAGGTGACAATGACCTTGACTTCCTCTGATGCCACAACTTGTTTATATAAATTCTCCAAGTCATTGGCAGCGTCCGAATCGTGTAAATCGACTTGCAACATTAATGATATAAGTGATGATATCACCGGCTTACCCATAAAGCTGTCGGCGCAATCAACTTCTTGCCCCAATATCTTAAAGCTTGCCCGCAATGTTAAATCATCCAGGTTAACGTCTTCATTTAATGACATCTCTTCAGCTTGTTTTTCAGTCGGTGCCTGACGGGTTACGTCGGTGACACCAAATACCCGTTGATAATAGTCGAGGGCACTTTTTGTATTTTCAAAGGTTAGATATGGAATTAATTTGGTATTATTCATTAAGTCAGCAACCCTTACTTTAAGATATTATACAAAATTTAGAATACCGTTAATTACGATAGTTGTCAATGTTAACAAGAGGCTTGAACGTTGCTACCAAGGTTTGGAATGCATTATTTAAGTAACATATTACCCAAAAGTGATACACTATTCACTAAATACAGTGGGAGGAATAAATTCAATGAAACTTGCGATCACAATTTTTATTTTAAACGCTTTATACATTTCGATTAATACATTTAGAACGATGTTGGTTGTAAAGGGCCACCAATACTTGGCGCCAATTGTAGCGGTGGTTGAGGAATTCGTCTACGTAATGGCCTTGGCAATCGCCCTGCAGCACATTGACAGTCCCTTAAACATTGCGGCTTATGCGATTGGATTTGGAGTTGGGATTTATATTGGGATCATCATTGAAGATAAGATTGCTTTGGGCTACGTTAACTTCGAAGTAACTGTCCAAATTGATCCCACTAATCCAATTCATGCGCACAACGAAGAATTGGCCGAACACCTCCGAGACCTTGGTTATGGCGTCACGGTCAGCCGAGCTCAGGGTCGTGCCGGCGCCCGTTTGGTTCTAAGCATCTTGGCCCCTCGGAAAGCTGACCGCCGCTTGATGGAACAAATTCAAGAACTTTCACCGGATGCGTTCATCATGGTTCAAGAACCGGTTCAACTTTCAGGTGGTTTCTGGAGCAAAGAAGTTGACCGCCGATATCATCACGTGAATAAAAATCATTGATCATCGTCGTCAAACAAACCGAGTTGCTTCAAATTGTGTTCAATGTCTTGAACCGATTTTTCAGTATCAGGACTTGGCTTGAGATCGGTCTCATGCGTCTTGGATGGAGCGGGCTTGGCAGCCGGTTGAGAAACTGGTCGTCGCTGACTGGCAGTTTGAGGCGTTTTTGCTTTCATTTTATCCATGGTTTCATTTAGCAACCGATCAACGAATACGTTGCCTTCGTTGTCCGCATGACCCTTCGTCCAATATAATGACAAATGGGGAAAGTTCCGCAGCTCCTGGGCCAATGAGCGCCACAATTCCTTATTTTCAAGTTTTTGTCCCCCACTACGCGTCCAACCACGTCGCTGCCAGCCCTTGAGCCAATTTTTATTGATGGCATTTAGGACGTATTTGGAATCTAGAACCGCATGGATGTGGCTGTCTTGAAGATCATGAGCATTGAGGTAGGCAAGAGCTTCATAGAGGGCCATGATTTCCATCCGATTATTTGTCGCCCCAAATTCACCCCCAGAGTCTGAAAACCGATTGGTCGGCGTTACAATCAGATATGCCCAAGCTGCCTTATCGTTAGTTTTGACGTGGCCGCCTTTCACGTTGCCGTGATTTCTGGACCCACCATCTGTATACAGAATAATATCGTCTGCGTCAGCGGTCGGAAATTTGACATCCGGTTTGCCAGATTGATGAGAAGTTGACGATAATTGACCGTTGAGAAATTGCTCGGCCTCAGATTTTACTTTGAAGCTCTTATATTTGGCGCCTGGATAGCCTTTGACCTGTTTTTCGGCAGCATCCCAGGTTGTAAAGACCCCGGTCTGCCGGCCTTTTCTTACTGCGTAATATTTCATTTAAATTGGTTCTCCTACTTGAATTTAGTCTCCACAATCATAAATTTTAACATGTCTGCTGCAGTTAACATAGTCGACTGATGCCGCCACACTGTATAAAAATGCTGATTAATTTGTTAATTATTAATTATAATGTTTCTATCTACTTTCCAATTAGATAAATCTATGCGAAAATAGATTATAGAAGGGGGCAAAATTACATGACCCAAACTAAAGCCACATTGATCTCGGTAACAGAGGCAACCGCCCTCTTAAAGGACCGCTCAGATCAAATAAATGAACGTTTCCCACAACTGAAAAATAAAGGTAAGTACATTTTACCTGATTATCGGTTGACTCGTAAACGTGAAGCGTTCAAAATTCGCAAACATACATTTTTGCAGCGGCATGCCCGCTCGTATGTTGCGTTCGATTCGGAGAACGGTCAAACGCTCTGGATGCATAATTTCCCCAGCTTAACAGAATCACTCTTTTGGTTGGACACAGGACTTAAGCCAACTGATACGGATACGAACACCTCGTATAAGCAGTGGAAAAGTCAGCACGAAGATGATATCAATGCGCTCAAAGACATTCTGAGGGAACGTTCCAGAAAGCGAAAGGAAGCAGCGGCCGCTAAAAAGGCAGCCGCTAAAAAACCAGCGGTGCCCAAGAAGTCACCAGCTTTGATGAAAAAATCGAAAAAATTATAGTCTGGACTTCAAGCCGGTTAGCTTCTGATCTTTAAAACGAGATGGAAACAGTAGGCGTTTTGATCCCAAAACTTAACAAAAAAGACCAATTATTCCTGATTTTTGAAGTGAACCCCAATAGTTGGAGATAATATTTAATAATTTTTAGGCACATAACTGGTCGTTGTGAATCCGGTATTCA
>NZ_JAHPPD010000151.1 GCF_019061365.1 Lentilactobacillus dabitei | reverse complement strand
TTGGAAGCATCATTTATTTAAGTTAGATACATATTATATGTACGAAGGCATTTCATTTACACAAGATTCTTGACGCTACCCATTGGCTTGATGCTACCATTAGCAGCTGATTCATAGTAGTACTGAACTTTGGTTGCTTTAGCATTTGGTGTCACATCAACCGTCAGCGTATCACCAAACTTAGCAGTTGTTGCAGCTGGTGTGATCGTCAAATTAGAAAGATCTGGATTAACGGTTGTGCCAGAGCTTAACTTATACGAGTATCCTGATGGGGCAGCAACTGAAGCAAGATAATCGGTTAAACTGCGACCACTATTATCTACATTATTTGTAGTAGCGTCTCCTTGCTTGGTGTTGGCTGAAGCAGTCGTCCAAGCATTCGTCTTGTCAATCGTCTTGCCAGTTGTCACATCCCGATAAGCAATCTTAACGCTCTTGTTAGCATCAAAGTTGTCAGTAGGTGTTGTGCCAGTAGTCAAGCCACTGAACTTAATCCAACCATTTGCGGCACTGTTGGCTGAGTCAGTTGCTTCAACCTTAACCCAAAGGTCGCCTTCACGAGTCCGAGTCGTTTGATCGGTAATCTTGAAAGTAGCGTCCTTGTACTTACTTGAGTCAGTAATAACGCGGCCTTGCTTGTATTGAGTCCAAGCTGGCGTCTTGTAAGTTACTTGAGTACCATCATTTGAAGTACCAGTAGTGGCAATCTTGTAAGTAGCTGACTTCTGAGCATCAGTTAAGCCAGTGGTTTGGTTTGAGGTTGAAGTGCTGGTTGCTGATGATGAGTTGCTTGATGAAGTTGTCGCAGCTGCTTTTGGATCAGTGGTTGTGCTGTATGATTCAACACCACCGCCAAATACGTTGGCAGTCTTACCACCGTAGATCCAGCCACGATATTGGCCATCATAAGTAACAACCTTATAGTAAACAGAACCACGGTTAGTCGTAGCAACTCGATAAGCTCGAACGTTATTCTTTGAACTAGTTGATGATGCTAAACCATTTAAAGTGGTCTTGCTTGCTTTAACCCGGGCACCCTTTAAAGTACCGGCTTTACTGTATAATGCACTGTTACCAGTAAAGTTAACGTTACGATCAGTATCGTTAGCAGTTAATGTCTTGTTTGAAACAACCTTTGCATACGTCTTGGCGCTTGCAGGGTTCACATTGGCGGCACCAGCAGCGGCAACAAAGCCTAAAGCTGCTAAGCCGACGAACAATGACTTCTTGACACGATTATTCAATATAATTTCCTCCAATTGCGTTTCAGCAAAGAATAGATCCAGTATATCGCGTAAAATCATTAGTGATATTACTAAACACAAACAAATTTTCCGCTTTATTTCGGGAAGGTTACAAAGGAAAAACAATATCACAAAAGTTTAAATTCGGCTTTAAGTTAACTTGATGTTCATAAAATCATCAAAACTTTGTGTTTAAAATGCGTATGTAGATTTGTTAAACCGTTTGTCTTACTGACATAGCAGGCACTAGCGAACGTAAAATGGCTTCAACAAAATATGAACATTTCATGAACATGCATTGTTTGGAATTAAATTTACTAAAATTGATAAATAAATACGCAAAATGGATCGGCAGTCAAATTTGATGATTGTCGATCCATTTTTGCTGTCAAGCTATTTTATAAAATGAAAATTAGGAACGGCGGTACGTCATTTTCTTCTATCTTATTTAATTATTAGTGATAAAATACTAAGTGCAGTGTATCACAAACATATTGGGAGGAAATGCAAATGAGTAAGCTTAAACAAGCTTCATTAGTATTAATTGCCACATTTACCATTGGGGGAACCTTTACAATTGTACCGCCGAAGACCGCATCAGCTAGTCGAACCTGGGTGTGGATTGCCCCGAACCACGGCAAACGATATCACTATGCCCGGAGTTGCCGCGGATTGAATAACGCCGGCCACAAGCGCCACGTGACTCTTCACTGGGCAAAATCGCACCACTATCGCCTTTGTGGCTGGGAAAAATAAGTTAATGAGACTGAGGGGATGATCCTATTAAGAAATTTATCTATTGTTTTTTATTAACGATCCTCATGGTTGGTGGCGTTAGTTATGCACAACCGAGCGAAACGCCCAGCGCATCGACTTACGTCTACATTACCCGGACCGGTAAGCACTATTTCTACCATCGGCATAATCGCGGCTTAAACCGGGCCAAGAAAGTCTATCGAGTTAGCCTATCAACAGCTCGAAAGAAAGGTTTGACGTTAGCCAAAACCGATTACAAGCCCGGCAAGCGCAAAGTAATCCGCCGAACAACTCGGAAACGCGCGAAGACAGTCCGCAAAAAAGCCGCCAGTTCCAGTGGTAAGTATTTGAAGATCGCCGGCAAACAAGTGGTGATCATCAACCATAACCGGCCAAAGTTCTCCAAAAGCACCCTATCACTGCGGCATGGTTCCTGGCAAAAGTATGGTCAGTTGGACTTCTTGAACCGGGCAACCACCGCAAATGCCATGCTGAATAAGCGGTTGATGCCAAGAGCTGAACGGGAACCATTGTATGTTGACCCCACCGGCTGGCATAACAAGAAGGCCCACGGCAGTTGGCTGTACAATCGCTGTCACCTGATTGGCTACCAGTTGACCGGGCAAAATAACAACCTGAGAAACCTGATCACCGGTACCCGCTCACTGAATACGCCGGGCATGCTGCGATATGAAAACCGGGTTGCCTGCTATTTAAAGAGCAACAAGAAACATTACATTAGGTACCAAGTCCGACCGGTATTTAAAGCCCACGATCTATTAGCACGTGGTGTTCAAATGCAAGGTAAATCCATCGGCAGCAATCGCGTCCACTTCAACGTGTACATTAAGAATGTGCAGGCTGGGGTGAGGATTGATTATCAGACTGGAATGAGCCAGGTGGTTAATTAGATATTTAAGACACAAAAAGAGATTATTACGATTGTGACCTATACCTCCAAAGTTAAAGTAAAAACTTTAGCTTTGGAGGTATTTTTTATGACTAAGATTTCAAAAGGAACAAAATTGAGAGCACTTGTAGAATATGCTTCTGGTACTGGTTCTCTGACCGGAATTGCGCATAAATATAAAATACATGT
>NZ_JAHPPD010000150.1 GCF_019061365.1 Lentilactobacillus dabitei | reverse complement strand
TTTTGTTTCTTTTGAAATCTTAGTCATAAAAAATACCTCCAAAGCTAAAGTTTTTACTTTAACTTTGGGGGTATAGGTCAAGTCGCTGGCCTATCAGACATTTGGGTAAATTTTGTACGTTTTTATTATAGCAGAAAAGAGGAATAAGAAAATGGATACTACTGATTTTGAAATTGCTGATCACCAACTAACCACTCTTGATGATAACGTCAACGGCATTATGAGCATCATTAAACTTTGCCAACCACGGGTTGAACAGGCGTTGGCACAAGCTAACACGCAAGCCAGTTCATCAGTTTACGATACACTATTCGATTTGTCACAACTATTAAACATGGTGCAAACATTGCTACTGCAATCCGAAGACAAACAATCCCAATTACAATCATTTGTTGAAGAGTTACAGCAAGCGTTGACTAAAACGAATCAATTACCCGCCTAGATCAGAAAGGAGCTGGCAACATGCACGATAATCAAATTATTTACCCCGCCTTAGTTGAACAATCCTATGCGTTTCTACTATCTAAAGGGATTAAGGTTTCTAAAGATATGGTTTATCGCCAGATGATTAAAGCTAACATGATTGATCAAAACGGCCAACCAACCCAGAAAGCCATTGAAACGGGATTAGTTTCAACGACCAATGACCCGCATTCGCTGGCGGTCTTTAAAGCCCAGAACCCATTATTTTTACCCTATGATGATCACCACTTTAAATGGCTGCCGGATATCCGAGCATGGGCGGCTGATGAAGAAGTTACCCGCGACGTTGCGAAACGAATCGTTGATGGTCGGGCGATTGGCAATCAGCAACAAGCCAGAGCGCTCCTAAAACGACTTAACAGCCAAGGAAATGACCGCTATGAATGAGCTAACCAAACGAGCTTTATCATTAGCTAACCAAGGGTTTCAGGTTTTCCCACTGGCTGCAAACAGCAAGCGCCCGATTACCCCTAATGGCTATAAAGCTGCCAGCAACGATCCGGCCGAAATCGGCGAATGGTTTGACAATCAGCAAGCCCACAATATGGGTTTACGACTAGATACCAAGCAAATTGTAGTGATTGATATTGACCATCATCAGCAAGGCAATGGTATCGACGTCATAAAGCAGTGGCAACGCCAAGGGATGCAGCTAGTTCCTGATTATGTCGAACAAACGCCCCATGCTGGTCTGCATTACTTTTTTAGTAGCCAAACCACTTTGGCCGACAAGGTGATTGTACCTAACGTGGAATTAAAAACCAAGCAAATCATTATTGCACCTAGTCAGATTGATGGCAAGGGTTACCGCCCAATTAAAGGCCATGGTTTAACTCATTTAAGCCCGTTGCCCGCTTGGCTGATGAATAAGCTGGCTGGTAAATCAAACGCTAATAACCGCCGTCAGCACCGTTTATATAAATCGTGGACGGGGCAATTGTTAGATGAGTTGGTAACTGGCACCGAGCAAGGCCAGCGCAACATCTATCTGACATCCTTATTAGGAAAGCTGCTACACACTGGTTGTGATGGCGAGACTGCTTATAGTTTGCTGATATTTGCCAACGAACATCTAACACCACCGCTACCAGATGATGAGGTCAACACCATTTTTAAATCAATTCTGAAACGAGACATGTCAAAGTGAGGTGATTGACGATTGGACGATGAAATTAAAAAGCTATCAAAAGCACACGACCAACAAGTTATGGATAGAAAGCATGTTATTCAAGCATTAAAAGATAACGTCAGAGAATGGCAGGAACGCCATCAAAGTAAGCAGCAAGCCAAAAACAATGTTTTACCATCATTGCCTACTTTGGTCGGTGCCAAGATTATGGAACACCACTTTAAGACTTGCGTTTTTTCTGGTGATGAGAACGAGCGGCTAGCGGTGTATCTACCCCGTGAAGGTATCTACACCCAAAACTATCGCTACATCAAACGATTGATTGCCCGGATGTATGCCCCATTCAATGAGCGCCAAGCGGATGAAATTATTTACCATATGCTAAATGATGCACCAGTTAAAGAGCCAACCGTTGATCGTTATTTGGTGCCAGTAGCTAATGGCATTTGGAATTTACACCAGCATAGATTAATGCTGTTTAGTCCGGATTACGTGTTTACCACTAAAATCGCCACTCGCTACGTTGATAATCCAGTGCCACCTAATATTGATGGCTGGACGGTTGACGGTTGGTTAAAAGAATTGGCTTGTGGTGATAACGAGATCATTAAACTGCTGTGGGAAGTAATTAACGACAGCTTAAACGGCAACTACACCCGGAAGAAAGCCATCTTCTTGTATAGTGAGCAAGGCAACAGTGGCAAAGGAACGTTTCAACGGCTCATTGAAAACTTAGTCGGTCATCAAAACGTCGGCGCTTTGAAGGTTAACCAGTTTGATGAACGTTTTAAATTGAGTTTGCTGGTGGGCAAAACGGTATGTATTGGGGATGATATTCCACCGGACATCTACATCAAGGATTCAAGTAACTTTAACTCGGTGGTTACTGGCGATGTGGTCACGATCGAATTTAAAGGCCGAGATAGCTTTTCTATCTATTTGAGATGTACCGTTATTCAATCCTGCAATGGATTGCCCAACTTCCATAACAAGGGCGGTACCATGCGGCGGATTATTATTGTGCCCTTCAATAACCACTTTGACGGGGATCATGATAATTGGAAGATCAAGGACGATTATTTAAATAGACAGGATGTTTTAGAGTACGTTTTATATCAAGCTTTACAACTTGATTTTGAGAAGTTTGACATCCCTAGCGCTTCTAAAGAAGCCTTAAACAACTTTGAACTGGACAATGACCCATTGGTAGGATTCAAAACAGAGTTCTTTAACCATATTGATGTGGAGAGAATACCAACTCGCTTCTTACATGAATACTATCGTGCTTACTGTAAGGTTAATGGGTTTAAACCATTGAGCCATCCTAAATTTACTCGGAGATTTTTAAAGTTGGTTCCAAACTACGAAAGAAAAATAGTAAAGATTCTACCTGCAGATATCGCAAAGCTGAACAGTATTAAGGGAGTCAACGAAATATATGCGTATCCGTCACCACTAGAAAGTGGAAAAGCATACGCTTCATTTGTAAGAAAACAAAACGAATCTCCTTAAATTCGTTAACTCGTTAACTTTGCTGCTGAAACGTTGATATAACAAGGAAAATAAGTTAACCATGCCACAAAAAACGTTGACCAGAGTTAACGTTTTAGCAAAAACATTAACCGAAGTTAATGAGTAAGAAATAAAGGTTAACCTTAGAAGCTGTCTAAAATCTCTTAAGTAATAGTGCTAAAAACGCTAAAACGACCATTTGCAGACTGGTGGTTAATTGACG
>NZ_JAHPPD010000015.1 GCF_019061365.1 Lentilactobacillus dabitei | reverse complement strand
AGCGCCGATAAGCTATCGACTCCGTGCCGCCTAGGAAAGACAAGCAAATATTTACTTTAACTTTTGGGGTACACCTCATTTGCGTTTCAACCTCTTAGAGCGTTTAGCTATTCGATTTCCTCATGGATAAATTCACACTGGGGATTTCGACTTTAGATGATCCTTTGATTTTAAACGGTTCCAATTAATCCACTTTAGTTTTTCAAATCTTCAATCGAATTAATATTCTTCATATAAGAAGGAACGGCTAACCCAACTTTGGCACCCTTTAAATTGGTTCCAAGGTCGTCAAACTTGCCTTTATAATCCTTGTAATACAATCCTTGGGTGTTAGGCAACCAGGCACAGACCATGCCGTCAGCCGCGTTGGTTGCAATTGAAGCCCATAAGGGTTGAAGCTCCATTGCTTGGATTTCAACTTTATAACCAAGAGATCTCAATACATTGGCAACTAAATTTGTGGAGGCAATTTCTGAATCCCACGCAACATAGGTCAACTTGATCGATTGACCGTGAACGTGTTTAATGCCTTTGGTCCAGGAATTGACTTGTTGCTGATTCTGCTTCATCCATTTGACGGTTGCCGTCTTAGGATTTTCGCCATTGTTCACTTTTAACATGATGTCTGCCATTTGATCTGGTTTCCAGTTAAATCTGTTCAACATCTCATAGGCTTCCGGCTTGTCTTTTTTCAGCCCTTTATGGACAATCGTATGGATGTCTTCCGACTTTCCATAAATGTTTTTAGGATCCTTCAGGAACTTCAAATGGAATTTATTAATCATCCAGTGGGGCGTCCAACTTGTCACAACGATCGGCTGATGGTTCTTAACCGATTTAGCTAGTGTACTTGTCATGGCAGCAGTTGAACTGGTTTGCAATTGCCACTTAGAATTCGTCAGTCCATATGCCTTCATCGCCTTTTGAGTAGTTGTCATTTCACCAGCCCCGGCTTCAATTCCGGTGATCGTATAATTAATCTGTTTGCCAAGACTTTCGTTGGGGTTATATTTCGCAACCTTGCTTGAACAAGCCGACAACAACACGACAGAAAACGTGAGTGAGAGGAAAAGGATTAATTTGCGATTTCTTTTTTTCATATGAACCCCCTTCTATGACTTAGGGATCTTGCTACGATTAATTGCCTGCGTAATTCGATCCAAAATGATCGCTAAAATAACGATTGCTAGCCCGGCGGCGAAACCACCACCAGCGTCATTTCGGCCCACGGCAAAGTAGACTTTGTTTCCAAGTCCCATAGCCCCAATCATTGACGCGATCACAACCATCGAAAGCGAAAGCATCATACTTTGGTTGACACCAGCCATTAACGTTGATTTTGCTAATGGTAACTGAACCTTGAAGAGCTTTTGCCAGGAAGTTGAGCCATATGAATCGGCAGCTTCAATTAAGTCAGCCGGCACTTGGCGGATTCCTAAGTTGGTCATCCGAATCGTTGGCGGCATTGCAAAGATCACCGAAGCAATGACTCCGGGAACCATTCCAATTCCAAAGAAGGCAACTGCGGGGATCAAATAGACAAAGGCTGGCATCGTCTGCATAAAATCAAGAATTGGCTTGTTAATGGTTTCAAAGACCTTTGATTTACCCATCCAAATTCCAAGTGGAACTCCAATAACTAGGGCAATCAAGCTTGAAGTTAGAACCAATGTCAACGTCTGAGTCATATCACGCCAGAAGCCTTGATTCCAAATGTAAAGTAAACCAACGATTTCGAAGCCAATTAATGTCCAGTGCTTGGTTTTTCGGTTCAACCAGTACGTACAGCCAACAACCAGCAGCATGAACAACCAAATTGGCAACAGATCAAAGATCCATTGAAATCCGTTGATAATGCCGCCAATGAAGTTGGTAACAGCGTTGAAGAACCCTTCAAAGCTCGCCAACCAGTCAACAAATTTGTCAATCCAACTTGAAACAGGTAATTGAGGAATGTTATTCATCTTCGCCCACCTCATTTCCAGAAATTGCGCCAAGAACGGCACCTCTAATGATGATTCCTAACAGATGATTTTGATCGTCAACCACTGCATAAGGGATTGGCGTTGAAGAAATGGTATCCATGATATCCGTGATTGGGGTATCTGGAGAAGTTGTTGGCACGTTCTTTTGAATGACTGAATCAAGCTTACGTTCCTTCTTCTTGATTAAGCTCATCACGTGACTGGCGTCAACTACCCCAATAAATTCACGTTGATTGTTCACGACATAAACGGACGAAATCTCATTTTCAACCATCCGCCGCATTGCAATCCGCGGTCCATCTTTGTCAATGTTAACGAATGTCGGTCGGATCATGACATTAGAAGCGGTCAAAACCTTCGTCCGATCGACATCTTCAATAAATCTCTCAACGTAATCGTCCGCTGGTTGCGTCAGAATTTCTTCCGGCGTACCAGTTTGAACAATTTCGCCGTCTTTCATGATCATGATTCGATCGCCAATTCGCAGCGCTTCGTTCAAGTCATGAGAAATAAATACAATCGTTTTGTGCAGGTTTTCTTGAAGATCCAACAACTCGTCCTGCATATCTTTTCTATTCAATGGATCTAAAGCTGAAAAGGCCTCATCCATCAATAGAATCTCCGAGTTATTAGCAAGGGCTCTGGCAAGGCCAACCCGTTGCTGCATCCCGCCTGACAATTGAGTAGGATACTGATTGTCGTAACCGTGAAGGCCAACTAATTCCAGTGCATCATGAGACTTTTTCAAACGCTCATCTTTATCAACACCCTTAATTTCCAATCCATAGGCGGTGTTATCGATGATGGTCCGATTTGGAAACAACGCAAAGTTTTGGAAAACCATGCTCATTTTGTTCCGGCGAACATCCAACAATTGTTTTTTATTGAGTGAGGTTAAATTTTCACCATCGATGAGGACTTCACCGGATGTGGGTTCAATCAATCGGTTAATCATCCGAATCATCGTTGATTTACCACTTCCAGATAGTCCCATGATGACAAAAATTTCACCATCGTTCACTTCAAAATTGGCGTCGTTCACACCAACTGTGGCACCTGCTGATTTTAAAATCTCAGCTTTTGACTTACCTGCTTTTAATAATTCTTCGGCCCGGGGAATCCGGCGGCCAAAAATCTTGGTAAGATGTCGCACTTCTAATTTTGCTGTCATGTGCCCCTCCTTATCAATGTTTCGTATTAACGATCTAAGAAATTAAAAAAGGCACTTCCTAATAGGTTTGTGCCTGTCGCTAAAAAATTTACTTTAAAAAGCATAACAAAGATATGGACTTGTTTCAAACATATAGACCAAATGCAAATTTGAAGCCTAGACTAAATTGGTTAGGCGTAACGACTGATATTATAAGGCTCGGGTCAACTATTACTATTCAGTTAACAAACGGCTTACAAATGGCGTTGAATGGGCATGGTAATAGGAATTACCGCCTTTTTTCAAAAAAGTTGAAAGATTTCTCCAAAAAGTGATTGGAAACGGTTCCCAAAATCGAACGGGCTCGTTATTTTGATACGTTTGGTTGTGATTGCTTGTTAGAATCAGCCGTCATCTTTACCCCATTTTCCACGCCATTACTAAAATGCGGTTTCGACCGTTACACAAGCGCCCACGATTAGAAATCACGCATCAAAAAAGATCCCCTCAAAATTCAAAATTTTGGAGAATCTTTTATAGGGACACATTCAAACGTGATCGTCACACATCTATTTTGTTAAAACCGTAATTGATTCAATATGCACCGTTTGCGGAAATTGATCAACAGGTTGGATTGGCTGGTTTACTTGATAGCCTTGTTCATTAAATAACTTGACATCCCTTGCAAGAGTTGCTGGGTTGCACGATACGTACACAACTCGTTTCGGTTGCATCTTAACAACACTGTCAATCAACGTGCCATCTAACCCTTTACGTGGCGGATCAACCACAATCACATCAGGCTTCAGGCCGTCTTCTTGCCATTTTGCCATTTGATCTTCGGCGTAACCCGCAACGAATTTCACATTATTGATTCCGTTAACTTTGGCGTTCTTTTTAGCGTCTTCAACGGCTTCGGGAACAATTTCAACCCCGTATACTTTTTTGGCGACTCGGGCCATTGAAAGTGAAATTGTCCCAATCCCACAATAAGCATCGATAACCGTATCGTCAGCGGATAAATCCGCTTTTTTGGTGGCCAAATCATATAATTTTTCGGTTTGGACTGGGTTAACTTGATAGAACGAATTAGCAGAAATTTCAAATTTGAGTCCAAGCAGGGTGTCCTCAATCGTACTTTGCCCTGCCAAGACTTTATTCTCCTTACCCATCAATGCATTGGTCTTTTTCGGATTCACATTTTGGACAATGCTCTTAACTTCTGGCAATGCCTTAGTGATATCAGCAACAATTTCCTTGTTACTTGGCAATTTTTCGGTTCTGGTAATGAGCACAATCATCATTTCATGAGAATAATGCCCGCGACGAACCATCACGTTTCGGATAACTCCGCCGTTTACTCGTTCATCGTAAGGCTTAATCCGATACTTGCGTAAAATATCACGAACTACGACGATCGCCTTATCAATCTCAGGATCTTGAATATAAAAGTCCTCGATTGGGACGAGATCATGGGAATGTTTGCGATAAAATCCTGTTTGCAATTGACCATTGATTAAACGAACCGGGATTTGAGCCTTGTTACGATATTCATAAGGCTTATCCATGCCAATTGTTGGGTCAACTTGCACATCAAGCTTCAATTTCTTGAAATCTTCTTCAATTTGATGACGCTTGAATTCAAGTTGCGCATCATATTTGAGATGTTGTAGTGGGGTAATGCCGGTTTGCGTATATGCCTTATCAACCGACTCGACTCGGTCAGCACTCTTTTGATTGATCTTAATAACTTTCCCAAATGCAAAGTTTTTCTTGACCTTAATAACCTTCATTGTCACGTTTTCAGTCGGCAATGCATCTTCAATGAAGATTGGGAAGTCGTCAATTTTGGCAACCCCCATGCCTTGATAAGTCAAATCGGTAATATCAACATCATAATTTTCATTTTTTAATACTGGAGCAGTTCTTTTCATTTATTCACCTTTATTTGCGTAGAAACAAAAATTGCGAAACGACAACATCGTAACGCAATTCATAAACATCATATAAAACTATTCCTTATCAGGCAGTTTGTCAACGCCTTTGACGAAGTTCTTTTCAGCTTCACGAATTCGATCGATTTCATCGGTGTACGCTCGATCAGGAATTTCATCAGTATTCGCAAAAATTTCAATGTGTTGTTTCAAATCAACGAACGTCATTGGCGCATCGCCACCATATTCGCCATCCAAGTTAATCTGCATGCGATCATTAACTGGCTTAGCCGTCACTTTACGGACCTTCTTGTAAATGATCCGGGGATCGTCCACGTGCTTACCACCATTCAAAACTTTAGAAGCCAAATGAAGAATTTCCACCAGGTTGCTGGTTTTAACAATGATTAACGTGAACTTACCATCATCCAGCAATGCATCTGGAACAATTTGTTCAAACCCACCGACCGAATTGGTTAAGGCGAGGAAAAACATAGATGCTTTGCCTTTAAATTCGCCGCCATCATATTTCAAATCCATCTGGATGGGTTTAATTCGCGGCAATAATTCGGCACCTTTGACCAAATAGGCTAAATAACCAAAAATCGTTTTTAAATCTGAAGGCACATCGTAAGTCAGTTCAGTTAGTAAGCCACCAGCGGCAATGTTAATGAAGTAATTATCGCCAGCTTTGCCAATATCCATGTGAATGGTTTGCTTCTTAAATACCATCTTGGCGGCTTCAACTGGATCCTCACGGGGAATATGCAAAGCACGGGCATAATCATTCGTTGTACCGGCAGGGATGATCGCCATCTTTGGTCGTTTCTTCAATGGGGCAATCCCATTGACAACCTCATTGATCGTTCCGTCTCCACCAGCCGCAACAATTAACTCGAACCCTTCTTCAGCGGCTCGGCGAGCTTCATTTTTGGCGGAATCCTTAGCAGCAGTGGTGGCGTATGCACTGGTTTCATAACCAGCCTGTTCAAACACATCCAAAATATCCACCATCTTCTGCTTGAGGATTTCTCTTCCAGAAGTTGGGTTATAGATGACTCTTGCCCGTTTTCGCATAATAATCCTGACTTTCCTATTTACTCATTGATTCTTTCAACATTTTGTTTACAACTTGAGGGTTAGCTTTGCCATGAGTTTGTTTCATGATCTGACCAACTAAGAAACCGATTGCACGATCTTTACCATTATGAAAATCTTCAACAGATTGTGGGTTGGCTGCCACAACATCGTCTACGATTGGTTGGAGCTTAGCGGGATCTGATAATTGAACCATGCCCTTTTCTTCAACGAATGCCTTGGGATCGTCTCCCTTGGTAATGGCTTTGAAGACTTTTTTGGCCATCTTCGACGAAATTGTACCATCGGTGATCAGTTTAACCATCGTTGCAAGATGGTCAGGGGTAATCTTGGTGTTTTGAAGGTCAACCTGATTATCATTTAGGTAGGCATTAACGTCACCTTGTAGATAGTTGGCAGCCAGCTTTGCATCGGCCCCAGCCTTAATCATGGCATCGTAGAAATCAGACATTTCTTTGGTCTGGGTAATAACCATTGCATCGTAGTCTGTAATGCCTAATTCATTGACGTAATGCTCACGACGCTTGGCAGGTGGCTCTGGAAGTTCCTCATTGATTTGGTCAATCCAATCTTGGGAAATTTCCAAAACTGGTAGGTCTGGTTCTGGGAAGTAACGATAATCATCGGAACCTTCCTTAACCCGCATCAACTCGGTTTTACCCGTCGTTTCATCAAATCGACGAGTTTCTTGTTGGATCACGCCACCAGACATCAACACCCGTTGTTGACGTTGCTCCTCGTATTCCAGACTCTTACGGACGTAGTTAAATGAGTTAATGTTCTTCATTTCAACTTTGGTACCATATTCCTTCTGGCCAAGTGGTCTGATCGAAATGTTGGTATCAACCCGCATGGAACCTTCTTCCATTTTGACATCAGAAATGCCGGTAAACTGAACAATTTGCCGTAATTGTTCCAGATAAGCATATGCTTCATCTGGAGATTCAATATCAGGCTTGGAAACAATTTCAATTAGTGGGGTTCCCTGACGGTTTAAGTCGACATAAGAATGTTCAACAGCATGGGTATTCTTCCCCGCATCCTCTTCGATATGCATCTCAGCAATCCCGATTTTCTTCTTTTTACCATCTACTTCGATTTCAACCCAGCCGTCATGGGCAATGGGCGTTTCGGATTGGGTAATCTGGTAAGCCTTTGGGTTATCAGGATAAAAGTAGTTCTTTCGGTCGAAATGAGGCTTGGGTTCGATTTGAGCATGTAGCGCTAATCCGGCCATAATGCCGTCATGAACAACCCCTTTGTTAGTGGTTGGCAAGACACCAGGATAACCCCAGTCAATCACGTTAGTGTTGGCATTTGGCGTATCACCAAATTCTACGGGAGAAGGACTAAAAATTTTGGAGTTCGTTTTTAACTCAACGTGCACTTCAAGCCCAATTGTTGTTTGAAAATTCATTAGTTAGTTCCTCCCATCTTTGGTGTTTGCTGATTAAAGTCAGTATCTTGTTCGAAAGCATTCCCAGCTTGATAAACGCTTAGTTCATCATATGGTCGACCGATTAGTTGAACACCTACTGGCAAGCCATTTGAAAAACCAGCTGGGATCGACATTCCTGGCAGACCAGCCAAGTTCACTGGCAATGTCAACACATCGTTCATATACATTGTCATTGGATCAGAAACATCTTCACCGATGCCATATGCCGGGGTTGGGGCAGTTGGTGCCAAGATCAAATCAAAGTCTTTGAATACTTTGGCAAAATCATTGTTCATCAATGTCCGAACCTGAGCAGCTTTCTTAAAGTAGGCGTCATAGAAGCCGGCAGACAACGAGAAAGTTCCTAACATAATTCGGCGTTTAACTTCATCGCCAAATCCTTCAGACCGCGACTTTACATAGAGATCCTCGAGGTTCTTAACATCTTTAGCCCGACGACCGTAACGAATGCCATCAAATCGCTGAAGGTTTGAAGATGCTTCAGATGAGGAAATAATGTAATAAGCCGCAACCCCATACTTAGTATGAGGTAACGAAACTTCTTCAACAGTGGCCCCGAGTTTTCTAAATTCATCGGCAGCGTCCAATACTGTTTGCTTCACATCATCATCAAGTCCTTGGGACATGAATTCAGTTGGAATTCCAATTCTCATCCCCTTAACACCGTTATTCAAGGTGCTGGTAAAATCAGGAACTTCCTTAGTTGATGAAGTTAAATCATGTTGATCATGACCCGCAATTGCGTTCAAAACGGTCGCGTTGTCCTGAACATTTCGAGTAATTGGGCCGATTTGATCCAAACTTGAACCAAAGGCAATTAAGCCCCAACGAGAAACCCGGCCATAGGTTGGCTTCATTCCAACCACTCCGTTAAACGAGGCTGGTTGGCGAATTGAACCACCCGTATCAGATCCAAGCGCCACCAGAACTTCACCAGCGGCAACCGTGGCAGCTGAGCCACCTGATGAACCACCAGGCACTTTGGTCGTGTCCCATGGATTGTGTGTGACTTTGAAGGCAGAGTTCTCAGTTGAACCCCCCATTGCAAATTCATCCATGTTAGTCTTTCCTAATGTCACCGTGCCAAAGCTCTTGAGCTTTTCAACAGCAGTTGCATCAAACATTGGCGTGAAGTTTTCCAAAATTTTGGAAGCAGCTGTCGTCTTCATCCCTTTAGTCAACATATTATCCTTGATGGCAACAGGAATACCAGACAAGCCGTTATCAGCATCAATCCCATTCTGATCGATTTGTTCAGCGTCTTTTACGGCACTAGCTTCATCAACCGTTAAGAACGCCTTAATCTCACCATCAACTGCTTGGATATTGTTCAAGGTTTCTTGGGTCAGATCTTTAGCGGAGATTTCTTTGGTGACTAATTTCTCGTGGATACTGGTTAAGGATTCGTTGAAATAATTCATTACTCATTTTCCCCACTTTCATCGATAATCGTAGGAGTTCGAATGTAGCCATCCTGAGTATCAGGGGCATTATCCAATAATGCTTGTTGTTGGTGCCAATCTTCGGCAACGTCTTCTCTCATAACATTAACTTGGTCAGTGACACTACTTGTCGGTTCGACACCCTCGGTATCAACTTCACTGAGTGTTTCAAATAAACCGATAATCTTATCTAATTGGGTTGTAAAATATGGTAACTGGTCATCGTCAATCTTGAGCTTTGCTAGGCCAGCAACGTGTTTCACTTGATCTTCAGAGATCTTTTCAGTCATCGAAATCCTTCTCTCTTCTGAATTACTTAATTTAATCACAACAATAATTTTACCATATAACGACCATCATTTTTGTAAAATTAATAACTATTGAAAATATGAGCTGAAAACTTCTTCTCGTTGGCTTTTCGGCTCAAGAAACTTTGGATACCCTCCGTCGACTGAACCGTAATGTCAATTGGTGCGTTGGCCGGCAAGTATTTCTGGGCGGCTCCTTGAATGTACTGAGTGAAACTAATAATTTCAGTCTGGCTGTAAAATTGGGTGGTAATATTGACATTCATGCCACTCAACGAGCCGTCGGTGTACTGAGCCTGAGCAGTCACCCCACTCAGGTTCGGGAAGAATCCTTGAATGGTTGATTTGAAATTATCAAAAGAATCTTCATCGTTGGTGCTGGGACCCTTTTTGTTTGATTGGAGTGGAAAGACATAATTCTTTTGGTTTACTTTTGTCCACTTGCTAATCTTCGTCTCCGAATCGTCATTCAGGGAATAGGCAAAGAAGTTCCCGCCAACGAGACTATCATCAGATGCCGACTTATAAAGCGCAATAATGATCGGAATGTTCTTCAAGGCCTTCTTCTTCCGCAATCTTTGAAGGACTTGGTTAGCAATTGCCTTGCCATGCTTTTTAACCTCGGCATTGGAGATGTTGGTCTGATATGTCGGCCCATATTGAGTCTTCTTGTAATAATCCACCGAGTTAATCGCCAAGCCAACGGTCATCGCGGATAACTTGAGTGACTTCCCATTTTGAACCATAAAGTCCTGTTCATCAATTTGGGAAAGGTAAATGGGTGTCCGCCCAGTCGGCGTGGTGGATTTGACTTTTTCGGGATTAAGGCCGGTTGGGTTCGATTTGGATTTGCGATCCAGCCAATTTTCCACCTGGTCAGTTGAAAGGTACTGGCCTTCTTGGAAAACATACTTTTTAGTTGAAAATTCCTTCTTGGAAATATTCAGCAAGCCATTCTCAAATCCCTTGATATTAAATTGGTTGGATTCTTGGGACACGCTAACGCCCCTTGATTTACTGGTCCGGTAACGACCATTTTTGATGACCCCTTGATAATAATTATCGTTGGTTTGACCGGTTAATTGCGTCTTGGTCTTTGAACCATTCGAGCTGTTGGTGTCACTTGACAGATTATCAACACTGCCACACGCCGCTAACATGAACCCGGATAGGATAATCGAGATGCCAACAATTGCTTTTTTTAACATTGATTCTCCTCCACTGTTACTTCTCATTTGCCATCGCCTCACGGAAGTAGGCTTCATCCCACGTTTCAATTCCTAGATTTTTGGCTTTATCATATTTACTGCCAGGATCTTCACCAACAACCACGATATCAGTTTTCTTTGATACAGAGCCGCTAACGGTGGCACCATGGTCTTCAAGCCATTGAGTGGCATCAGGACGGGTGATTTCTTGAAGTTTACCAGTTAATACAAACTTCTTTCCAGTAAAGAAGGAACCGCTCTGGACCAGCTGTTCATCACTCACACCGAGATAGTCCATATTTACCCCAACCTGTTTCAGCTGTTGAATCAGCTCTTTTGACTCCGGCATTGAAAAATAGGTCACGACACTGTCAGCAATGATCATTCCCATTGTATCAATTTCCGCAATCTCTTGCGCGGAAGCAGCCATCAATTTATCAATATTTTTAAAACGCTGTGAAATTAAACGAGCTGCCTTAATCCCAACATGGCGAATTCCTAAACCATAGAGCAGTCGTTCACAAGACTTGCCCCGGCTGTTCTCAATGGCTGCAAGAAGATTACCCGCAGATTTTTCACCAAATTTATCCAAAGTCAACAATTGGTCAAAAGTCAGTTCATATAACCCAGCAACATCATTTAACATATGCTTATCAAATAACTGAGCAATGATCTTTGGACCAAGGCCGTCGATATTCATGGCGTCCCGCGAAGCAAAATGGGTTAACCCTTCCTGAAGTTGAGCGGGACACTTGGGATTAATGCACCGCAATGCAACTTCTTCATCTAAATGAACCAACTCGGAGCCACACGATGGACACTTAGTCGGGATTGAGTAAGGCTGGCTTTCTTTGGGCCGCTTTTCAGCAATATATTGCGAAATCTCAGGAATAATATCGCCAGCCTTATGGAGCTTAACAGTATCGCCGACGCGGATATCCTTCTCCTGTAGATAATCGGGATTATGTAAGGAAGCCCGACCAACTGTCGATCCTGCTAAGGTCACGGGATCCATCACTGCAGTTGGGGTCACTACCCCCGTACGTCCAACTGTCCAGACAATTTCTCGGACAACCGTTTGGACTTCTTCAGGTGGGAACTTGAACGCAATTGCCCAACGAGGGACCTTTACTGTTGCACCCAAAGACCGTTGAAGTGGCAGTGAATTGACTTTAATGACAATCCCATCAATTCCGTATGGAAGTCCGTCGCGAAGTTGCTGATATTGATCAACATAGGCATCAATCGCATTCATTGAATGAGCAACCCGGTACGTGGGATTGATCGTAAAACCCAATGCCTTTAATTCTTCCAGCAGACCACTTTGAGTATCCGTTTCCAGGTCATCATAATCCGCAACGTTATACATAAATGTGCTCAATTTCCGGCGAGCAGTTACCCTAGGATCCAGTTGTCGCAAACTACCAGCAGCCGCGTTCCTTGGGTTGGCAAATGGTTCAAGACCATTATTCTGCCGTTCCTCATTCAATGAAGCAAATGAAGACTTGGGCATGTAACATTCACCACGAACCTCGATATTGATTGGCCGCGTAAGCTTACGTGGAATCGATTTGATCGTCTTTAAATTTCGCGTAATATCTTCTCCGATCTGCCCATTCCCACGAGTTGAACCCTGAACCAAAATTCCATTTTCATATCGCAATGAAATTGCCAAACCATCAATTTTCAATTCGCAATTGTAATTAAACGGCACGGAATCAGAGTCCGTCAGGCGGTCAACAAAATCCCCGAGCTCACCTTTTGAGAAAACGTCCCCAAGTGAAAGCATTGGAATCTCATGGGGCACTTTTGTAAATCCGGGTAGTGTGTGATCACCAACTTTTTGGGTCGGCGAATCCGGCGTTACAATGTTGGGAAATTGCGTTTCCAGTTCAACCAACCGTTCATAAGTTTGATCATAGACAGAATCCTCAACGCTGGGAGAATCGTAGGTGTAATATTCATCGGACCATTTATTTAGTTTTGCTCGAAGATTGGCTGCTTCTTCTGCGGCCTGTTGCTCACTGATTTTTTCAAGAGCCACGATAACACCTTCTGTTATTTAATTTCTAATAGCTATTCCTGTTTTTTGATTGGGGCAAAAGCAGCTAATAATCGCTTAATTCCCTGTTCCTGAAAGGCAATATCTAATTCCATGTCCTCGCCAGTTCCAGAAACCTTAACAACCGTGCCGGTTCCCCAGGCTTTGTGGGAAACTTTGTCACCAACTTCCCAAGCTTTCCTATCAGCACCAGTTCCCTTAGGCTTTTCAACTATCTGATCTGGACGGTGGTAAGTGGTTGCGGTTGCCCGCCGAGTTCGCCGGTCAAATGGCGTGGTCAATGGCGTTTCGGACTGCTGTTGATTGTCGTAATGAATTAATTCGGGCTTAATTTCATTCACAAATCTGGATTCCGGATTATTCTGTCGGCGACCATAAAGCATTCTGGAGTAGGCATTAGTGATATAGAGCTTTTCCTTAGCCCGGGTAATGCCAACGTATGCCAGCCGCCGTTCTTCTTGGAGCTCAGATTCATCTGCAGCCGCTCTGGCAAGTGGGAAAAGCCCTTCCTCCATCCCCATCAAAAAGACAACTGGGAATTCCAACCCTTTGGCCGCATGCAATGTCATTAAAGTCACTTGAGAATTATCATCTTCCAGATCATCCTGATCAGAAACTAACGCTAAATCACTGAGAAAGTTGACCAAGTTATCTTGACCGGTTTCTTCTGAGTTGGCTTCATCATATTTTTGAGTAACTGAAATAAATTCTTCCAAGTTTTCAAGCCGAGTTTGAGCTTCAAGTGATTTCGAGGCCTTTAAGGTACTCAGGTAACCACTCTTATCCAACAGTTCTTCTGTTAATTCGGTAATGGACAGCTGATCCATTTTGGCATAAATCTGACTGATCATTTGTTCGAATGCGGCAATTGAGTTTTTCGCCCGAGATGAAATTTCATTTGCCAGATCCACACTCTTGGCTGCATCTAATAGGCTCCACCCGTGGTCATTGGCGAAGAGCCGTAACTTTTCAATGCTGGTAACGCCGATTCCTCGCTTAGGTTCGTTAATCACCCGTTCGAAACTCATGGAGTCGTTAGGGTTACCCAACAACGTCAAATATGACAAAATATCTCGAATTTCTTTTCGGTCATAGAATTTATGGCCCCCAACCATCGTGTAAGGGATGTTGGATTTAAGGAGCGTTTCTTCAATCACTCGAGACTGAGCATTGGTTCGATACAAAATCGCAAAGCTGCCATAGTTGTGCTTTGGCTTTTTCATTTCCTCTTGAATCTTAGCCACAACGTAGCGGGCCTCATCATTTTCGGTTTGACCACGATAATATGAAATTTGGTCGCCCTTTTCATTTTCAGTCCAAAGATTTTTGTCGGCTCGATTATCATTGTGAGCAATGACTGAGTTAGCAGCATCCAGCACCGTTTTGGTTGAGCGATAATTCTGCTCCAACAACGTCACGTGAGCATTAGGATAGTCCTTCTTGAAGTCCAAAATATTTTGCATATTGGCACCCCGCCAACCATAAATACTTTGGTCAGCATCCCCAACAACACAAATATTCTGATTCTTCTGGGCTAACGTGTTCACCAGCTTATACTGTGCCTCATTGGTATCCTGATATTCATCGACATGAATATAGTGAAATTTATCCTGATAATATTCCAAAACATCCTGATGTTGCTCAAATAACTGAATGGTAATCATAATTAAGTCATCAAAGTCCAATGATTCATTTTGACGTAACTCAGCCTGGTAGCGTTCATATACATCAGCCACAATCTGATCAAATGCACTCACTGCCTGAGCTTTATACTGTTTTGGTGTCAATAAATCATTTTTAGCATTTGAGATCGATGACAGAATGGAACGCGGGTCAAATTTTTTGGGATCGATGTTCAAGTCCCTTAATACTCGTTTCACAAGGGTTCGTTGCTCACTGGTATCAGCAATCGTGAACGCCCGATTGTACCCTAACAGATCAATGTTACGCCGTAAAATCCGCACACAGAGGGCGTGAAATGTTGAAACCCATACATCATTGCCACTGTCATCCAACAGCTTAGCAACCCGCTCACGCATTTCTTTAGCAGCTTTGTTTGTAAAAGTGATTGCCAAAATATGCCATGGCATCACATGATTATGTTCAATTATGTACGCAATCCGGTGGGTCAAAACTCGAGTCTTGCCACTACCAGCCCCCGCCATAATTAACACTGGTCCTTCGGTATGGACAACTGCATCCTTTTGATCCTTATTTAAACCGTCTAATAAACTTTCTTCAGCCACTAAAAATTTCATCCTCTCACATTTATCCTGTCAATTATACCAAAAAATACCAGCTTTTGCTCCTAGCTTAAATCATTCATAAACATCAATAAATGAGTGTTTAGAAGTGAAAGAATCAACCATTCCAAAGGTTCGGAACAATTGATTCTTTTGATTGTTTTGATAAATTAATTAGAACACCCAGTTATTTTTTTAAATACTTATCTTTATAATCAATATCGGGCCAAATTCCGGTTGCTTCCAACTGCATCAGTGTGTCTGGCAACGATTGAGTAGGGATTAAGACATTTCCGACTGCTTGATCATCATCGCTTACCTGATTATCGTAAATTGTAAAGTGCCAGTTTCCTTTTATGACCCATTGCGTTTTGATCCGCTGATAATCCTTTTTTCTGATGGTTTGGTAAACCGTCGGCGTAGCAGTAATTATTTTTGCCAGTGGTAAGCCAACAATTGCACGAATATGTTGTTCAAACTCGTTCACATTAGCTGCATAATCAAACACGAATCCGGCTGGGCTCAATAATGGCGCCACCCGACTCACATAAATTGACCCACTTTTTGCTAAGAATAAACTCACTTCGACAGTGCCAACGTAATCCAGATTATTCGTGATCTCTTTTGTAATGCGTTTCATTTCCTTCTCAACGCTAGGGTCTAGCTTGGAAGCAGTAAATGCTGTCATCAACTGATTATTCTTATATACAACTTCCACAACCGGGAAAATTTCTTGGTCCCCTGCTTCGGTCCGGGTCACAATGACAGAATAATCGATATCGTGCTCAACGTACGACTCAAGAATATAGGTACCAGCATCCAGAAAGCCAGAAGCCAGGACAATATCAGCTTGATTCTTAATTAACAATTCTTTGCCGTTCAACAGGCCCCGCTGAATTGGCTTTAAAATTGCTGGATAACCGATAGAATTAATTGCTTGGTAAATGTCCTCTAGAGTGACGATCGTTGAATAAGGCACCATGTTGATATTCAACGTTTCAAAAAAGCTCCGCTCAATCAATCGGTCTTGAATGATATCCAGCAAGCCGTCGCTTTGAGGAACTGACGTAAATTCCGAAATGTAGCGGATAATGTCCGAATCAATGAAGTCGTTATCATACATCACAACGTCACAACGCTCCGCAAACATCTTCAACGTCTGTTTATCATCGATTGGCCCGATATATTTATAATCGGCAAGTTGCATTGCTTTACTATCTTCATTTGAACTATACATTCCGATATTAAAGCCCATTCTTTTTGCGGTCATCAATAAAACGGGTGTGCTTGGACCTTCGCCTAAAATACCAATTGTTTGACCTGGATAGAGAACATTTGCTTTTGCCAATTATTTCACTACTTTCATCCAATTATTATCAACAACTTGTTGATTCTTTCATAACCTATTATTCCACAAAAGTAACCTTTTGGTTATCTAATGAAGCAATTCGGGCGAGTGATTCTAATCGAACCCCTGTCTTTTCAATCATTGAGCGCCCCTTTTGGAAGCTCTTTTCGATGACGATTCCCACACCGGCAACGTCAACTTTGGCAACTTTGGCAATTTCCAATAAACCTTGAACAGCTTGGCCATTTGCCAGAAAGTCATCGATTATCAAAACCCGATCCTCTGGACTCAAAAATCGTTTGTCTACACTGATATCGTTGCTGACCTGTTTCGTGTATGAATAAACATTGGCTGTATAAAGATTATCAGTCAAAGTTAAGCTTTTGTGCTTCCGAGCAAAGATGAGGGGAACCCCAATATGAAATGCGGTCATTAACGCGGGGGCAATCCCTGATGATTCAACGGTAATGACTTTTGTGATCTTTTCATCCTCGAAGAGCTTTGCAAACTCCTCGCCGATCTGATCCATCAATTTTGTATCAACTTGATGATTTAAAAAGTTATCCACTTTCAATACGTTGCCTGGTAAAACTGTGCCATCCTCAACAATTCGCTGCTTAAGTAAATCCATTACAAAATTCCTTTCTAATCATCATACTGATATAGCTTATATTTTTTAATAATTGAAACCAATTTTTTAGTATAAGTTGGATCGGTTGCATAACCGTCCCGTTGTAATCCATCCGCGGCCTGCAGATAATTTCTGGCGTTAATGACATCCTGATACTGACTATTATTCCATTTGGTCCCATATGCCAGCAACCGGGCATGACCAGTCAATGAATCATTCCAACTCTGATACACTTCAAAATGCGCTTTGACGGTCACGTACCGGCCATTCACAAACTCCTGGGTATCTAAATAAACCGAATTAGTACTTGAACTTTGTGCCTTAACACCGAATAAATTATGATACTTGCTTGCCAGCTTGCTGGAACCCCAATCCGACTCTAAAATCGCCTGAGCAAGCGTGATGCTAGGCAACACATTGTACTCACCCTGCAGTCGCTGAGCCTGGGGAGCAAGCTTCGTAATGAACTTTCGATGTTCGATGGCGATTTGATTTGTAGCATTATCAACCTGATTTGAATTGGAATAACCATTTGACAACGCTCGAAATCCTAGAATGACCATTAACCCAAAGAAGATCAAAACGAGCATGACAATCGTATTGGATTTTCTCACTCGACGCCGGCGCCGTTTCCCATATTTAGCCAACACAACCTCAAACTTTCTGACTTTAGCATTAATTCTAACGATAAATGACAATAAAGACAATTAATATTTAACAATTTTTAATATACAAAAGGTGACATAATTGACAAATCTACTAATATCAGTTATGTTATCACTTGACACTTAATTATGGAGATGGAAACCAATGGCTAAAAACACCGAAGTATCAGAAGCACAATCTAAGTTCCACGTTGGTGATGAGGTTTCATTCAAGATCGAAAAGAAAACTTTTAAAGGCTATGTTGATAAGAGTTATACCAACTCATTCCTAATCACATTTGAATCTGATGATCCTGAAATTATTGATAAGTACCACAAGAAAGTGGTTATCAATAATCGTCATCTAAAAATGATCAAGGCTGCCCCACGGGTTGAAGAAGATCCTGAAGACGACGAAGAAGATTCTGAGAAGGCAACCAAGAAACCCAACAAGAAATGATGATTGAAGAGGCTGTGGCAAAACATTTTGTTTTGTTGCAGCCTCCTTTTTGTCTTCACACCTTTTTAGGAATGAACCTGATTACTCACTGTCGGCGTTTAATGGCCCGGCTCAACGGAACAGCAATTAACGGGGTCACAATTCCACTAAAAATCGCTTCCGGGACACCATTCGTTCCAACAACGCCAATCAAATACGGGAGTAACTTTTCCATATTAATCTGATACAGCTGAGGCGCCTTTGCTTTATAAAAGACATAAATCAGCCCTAAAACCAAAACCGTATTTGTGATTGATCCTAAAATAGCCGCAATCGAAACGCTTAACGATTGATTTTTGAACCGTTTTCTTAACGCCGTATACGCCCAGCCCGCCACCAAACCAATCATAATTCTTGGGAAAACCGAAACAATCGGGTTAACAAATACAATTGTCGCTAACGGACTGGTTGGCCAGATGTAGGCCCGAACAAACGTAATCAAGCCCCAGACACCGCCAATAATTGCCCCATCTGTCGTTCCTAAGAGGATAGTCGCAATGACAACCGTCGTCGGGATAATCGTAATGCTTAAGGGGCCAATTGGAATATATCCAATCAACGGGATCGACGTCTGAAGAATGATAATTGCAATAAACATCGCCAATAAATTAAGCCTCAAAGTGTTCTTTGTTTTTGGCATGGTTCCGCTCCTTTAAATTTATTGCATTTATTATACAATAACAAGTTTCATTCTAGTAGATTGGCGACGCTTAAAGTCGTTTGAGAACAAAGTTTAACATAAACTTCAGATTACAAAAAAACACTTCCAATGAGAAGTGTTTTGAAAGTAACAATTTGAATTTTAACGCTTTGAGAATTGTGAGGCCTTACGAGCTTTCTTAAGACCTGGCTTCTTACGTTCCTTCATACGAGCGTCACGGGTTAATAATCCTGCACGCTTCAAAGGTCCACGGAAATCTGGGTCAACTGCGAGTAATGCACGTGCAATACCATGACGTGTTGCGCCAGCTTGACCAGAGAATCCACCACCATTAACGTTAACTAAGGTATCATAGTTACCTAAAGTTTCAGTAACATTAAATGGTTGCACAACAACTTCACGTAAGTTAGCAAAAGGAATATAATCTTCGATTGCTTTGTCATTCATGATAATTTTTCCAGTTCCTGGTACCAAACGTACCCGAGCAACTGAATCTTTACGACGGCCTGTGCCGCTATATTGTACTTGAGCCAATGCGAGTTCCTCCTTAAATTAGGTTAGTGATGTCAAATGCTTCCGGCTTTTGAGCTTGGTGATCATGTTCAGGACCTGCATAGACATGTAACTTCAAACCAATTTTATGACCTAATGTTCCATGAGGAAGCATTCCTTTAACTGAAGTTTCGATCAATTTTTCTGGGTTCTTCTCACGAAATTCTCCAGCTGATTTTTGCTTCAAGCCGCCAATAAAGCGTGAGTGATGATAATAGATCTTTCGAGTATCCTTATGACCAGTCAATTTCACTTTACTTGCGTTAATTACGATTACATTGTCCCCTGTATCGACATTAGGGGTAAAAGTAGGCTTATTCTTGCCTCGTAGAATTGATGCGACTACTGATGAAAGACGTCCTAAAGAAACGCCATCTGCATCAACAGCGTACCATTTACGTTCTACTTCACCAGGTTTTGCCATATATGTTGTACGCACGTTATATTCCTCCATGTTCCTGTGTTTGTTCGACACCAAATAAGATTCCGGGGCTTATCGTGGGGCAAACAATACCAACTAACATAATACAAATTATTCCACTAAAAGTCAATCAGTTTTGTAATTATCGGGGCCGAGTGGATAATTTTGTTGGGTGAGCTGGATCTTCACCCTCGTAGTAAACCTTTTTAAGATATAAACCAGAGGCGGGCATCGTTAGCCGTGCCTGGTTTCGATCTTTGACCTCGTATAAGCGCCGTATATCATGTTCAGGGCGTCTATTCGATCCGATCTCGACAATTACCCCAACCATGATCCGAACCATGTTATAGAGGAAGCCATTGCCGTAAAACTCTAACTGAAGTTCATTGGCAGCCTCATCCAGTTTGCCGGTTGCTTCATAAATCGATCGAACATTGGATTTGGCAGTCGAGCCAGAGGCAACAAAACTAGAAAAATCATGTTCGCCAAGGAAATCAGGTAATGCTTCGGTGACCCGGTTAAAATCAATTGGAAACTTCCAGTGACCCGTATAGTTACGTTTAAACGGATCCAAAAATTCGCCTAAATCCACTCGATAAAAATATCGTTTACCGGATACATCATAGCGGGCGTGAAAATCCGACGCTACCTTTTCGACTTTCATAATTTCCATATCCAGTGGCAACATGCTGTTTAACCCACGGTAAATAGCCTCAGTCGGCAGATTATATGGAAAATCAAAGTGAATAACCTGACCAAATGCATGAACGCCTGAGTCAGTTCGTCCAGATCCATAGACCACAATTGGCGGATCAGGATTTTTAGCCATTAAATTCACTTGTTTTGTCAATACCCCTTCAATTGTTCGTTTGCCAGGCTGCCTTTGAAAACCACTAAAAAGCGTGCCATCGTACTTGACCGTTACTTTATAACGGATGATCATCACCCCAACTATTTTCGTAGATATAATACTAACCCGCCAACCAGCAGAAAAACGAGCCAACTAACCGTGTCCTTTAACTGCCACCGATAAATTCGATACTTACTCCTGTGTTCGCTATCCGAAAATCCTCTAGCTTCCATTGCCGTTGACAGATTCTCCGCGTGATTGATCGCCCCAGTAAATAACGGGACTAATAGCGGAACGGCTGCTTGGACTCGATGCTTTAAGCTTCCTGAACCAAAATCAACGCCACGCGACCGCTGAGCGTTCAGAATTGTTTCCATTTCATCCATCAATGTTGGCACAAACCGTAAGGCAATCGACAGCATGAGCGCCAGCGTATCAACAGGAAACTTTACTTTCTTGAGTGGCTTTAACACTGTCTGCACCCCATCCGCAATTGCCAATGGAGTTGTCGTTAACGTTAAAACGGTGGAAATCATAATGATCAGCAAAAAGCGGATAAAAATAAAGCCACCGTTAATCAAGCTTAAATTTGTGACCGAAAATGGTCCCCATTTCCAGAGAACTGTTCCACCAGCACTAAACAGGATTTGGAGGGCGACAGTAAAAATAATCAACCAAACCAACGGCCGGATTCCTTTAAGAAAAAAGAGGATTGAAACGCCAGACAACAAAATCACAATTGCGATTAATACTGCTAAGGCAGCGTAAGAAGCCAAGTTATTAGCAAAAAATATCACAATCACAAAATAAAAGCTCAACATCAGTTTTGACTGCGGGCTCATTTGATGAACCCAGGAATTTCCTGGTAAATATCTGCCAAATAAGAAATTACTCATCCGTATCCGCTCCTTCAGCCACCAATTGCGAAATTTTAGTGGCGAGCTGATCAATTGTCAGTGGTAATTTGCCGACTGGAACACCTGCATCAACCAATTTTTGGGCAAATTCCGCACTGCTAGGTAAATTAAGTTGCATTTTATAAACCCATCCCGGATCAGTAAAGATTTCGGCAGCTGTACCGGTTTTGACAATTTTTCCTTCGTCCATCACAACGACCTGAGAAGCGTAGTTCACCACATCATCCATTTGATGGGTCACCAAAATGATCGTCATTTGATCTTCGTCATGCAATTGTTGGGCCAAATCCATAATCTCTTTATGACCCCGAGGATCTAACCCGGCAGTCGGTTCGTCAAGAATGAGAATTTCCGGCTTCATAGCAAGGACTCCAGCGATTGCCACCCGCCTCATTTGACCTCCAGACAGATCAAAAGGCGATTTTTCAGCCAAAGATTGATCCAAACCAACAAGCTTCATCGCCGATTTGGCTGCCTGCTGGGCATCAGCATCACTAACACCGTAGTTTTTAGGGCCAAACATGATATCTTTAATAACCGTTTCCTCAAAAAGTTGTTTTTCAGGGAATTGAAAAACCATGCCAACATGTTGACGAAATGCTTTAAGATTCTTGTTTGTCGTAGCTGGTGTAATTACCCTACCAAGTACTTGAACGCTTCCTTTGGTAGGCTTTAGCAAGGCATTGATATGCTGAACGAGGGTCGATTTGCCACTTCCAGTATGACCGATGATAGCCGTAAATGAATTGTTCGGAATGACCAATGAAACATCAGCCAACGCATTTTGTGCATACGGGGTATTTGCTTGGTATGTGTGGGTTACTTGTTCGAAACTAATTGCTTTATCCATGCTATTAACCTCTCGCTATCAAGATATTGCTGATTCAGGTTGACACCTTTTCTTTTTAAGGCTGCAATGAGTTGAGATGTGTATGGGGCATCTAACCCAATTTGTGCCAATTGTTCAGTATTCGAAAATATCTTATCTGGAACATCTTCATCAATTTTTTTGCCGTGATTAATCACCACAACCCGGTCCGCACCAGCAGCTTCGTCAATATCGTGGGTAATTGAGATAACCGTTAAATGATTTTTTGCTTTGATCTCACGCACCAGATTCAAAATATCTTGTCGCCCTCGCGGATCTAACATACTGGTTGCTTCATCAAGAATAATTATTTGGGGACTCAAAGCAACAATTCCGGCAATTGCGACTCGCTGCTTTTGCCCACCTGATAAGTTAGCGGGGATTCGATCTCTAAAATCCCACATATTCACATTTTTGAGACTGCTCTCAACAATATGATGCATTTGTTTCCGATCAACCTGACGATTTTCGAGTCCAAAGGCAACGTCATCTTCGACAGTGGCCCCGACAAACTGATCCTCTGGATTCTGAAAGACCATGCCAATTTTATTGCGAACATCAAGAATATTTTCGTCGTTCACGAATAAGCCGTCCACTATGATCTGCCCTTGTTTTAAAACATTCAAGCCATCAATCAGTCTTGCCAGCGTACTCTTGCCACTCCCATTTTGACCGATCAGCGCTAGCCATTCACCTTCGTGGACGTTCAGTGACAAATTATCAAATAGTAAAGGTTGGTCAGCATAATTAAATGAAATGTTTTTTACTTGAATGATATCTTTCATGGATAAATTCCTCATTTGAACGCGCAATAGATTGAATTTATGTACAAAAAAATCACTTACAGGAAATCAGTGCATGAGACGCGTCTCACATTCAAACTAGACTAGGAATAAGATCCACCATCATAACGTTCTATACCAATAACCTGAGTGATTCTCGTGAAAATATGTGATTGAATTAAAGACGATTAGTCAACCAATTCAAGGATAACCATTGGAGCACCGTCACCGCGACGAGGCATAGTCTTTAAGATTCTAGTGTAACCACCATTACGATCAGCATACTTAGTAGCTAAGTCGCCGAATACTTTTTGCAAAGCAGTAGTAACGGTAATATCATCACCATCTTCTTTAACATCTGCAACAACATCCCGAATGAATGCGGCAGCTTGTCGACGAGCGTGTAAATCACCGCGCTTACCAAGTGAAATCATCTTATCGGTAGTTGAACGAACTTCCTTGGCTTTAGCTTCAGTGGTCACAATCTGACCATGAATGATCAAGTCAGTTGTCAAATTCCGAAGCAATGAACGACGATGTTCGCTACTACGTTGTAATTTCCGATAACTCATAATTTAGATGTCCTCCTTTTTTATTTGTTAGTCTTCTTTACGAAGTGAAAGGCCTAATGCAGCTAATTTTTCTTTGACCTCTTCAAGTGACTTACGACCTAAGTTACGAACTTTCATCATGTCAGCTTCGGTCTTTTCAGTAAGTTCTTGAACAGTGTTAATGCCGGCACGTTTCAAACAATTGTATGAACGAACAGATAAGTCCAATTCCTCAATTGTCATTTCCAGCATCTTTTCCTTATGGGTCTCTTCTTTTTCAACCATGATTTCGGTATTTTTAGCTTCATCAGTCAAATCAACGAACATTTCAAGATGTTCAGTTAAAATTTTGGCTGCTAAACTAACGGCTTCACTTGGTGTGATTGAACCATCAGTCCAAACATCCAAAGTCAGCTTATCAAAATCATCACGTTGTCCAACCCGAGTGCTTTCAACTTGATAGTTGACACGTTCGATTGGGGTATAAATTGAATCGACCGGAAGCACTCCAATAGGCATCTCTGAACTACGCTTCTTGTTTTCAACAGCAGAAACATAGCCGCGACCCTTGTTGGCAGTTAATCGCATATGGAATGTAGCCCCATCAGCGACTGTAGCAATGTGCAAGTCAGGATTTAAGACCGTTACATCACTATCACCTTGAATATCACCGGCAGTAACATCAGCAGGACCAATGACGTCGATCTCTAGATTCTCTTCTTCATCTTCTGGCCCATCTAATTTCAAAGAAATTTTCTTAACATTCAAGATAATTTGAGTAACATCTTCAACTACTCCCTTAATAGTTGAAAATTCATGCAGAACATCATCAATCTGGATACTGGTAACAGCAGCCCCGGGGAGTGATGACAATAAAGTTCGTCGTAAAGAATTACCAAGGGTAGTTCCATAACCACGTTCCAGTGGCTCTACGACAACTTCACCGTAGTTCTTAGTCTCTTCTATCTTATGAATGTTAGGCTTTTCAAATTCAATCATTCTTATCATTAACCCCTTTCAAAACGCGTGAGTCTACATGCAAAATATCAATATACTCAAACAAAATAAACTTCACTATATTGAATGTCTCTAATTAAACTCGACGACGCTTTGGAGGACGAGATCCATTGTGAGGTACCGGAGTAACATCACGAATAGCAGTGACTTCCAAACCAGTAGCTTGAAGTGCACGAATAGCAGCTTCACGACCAGAACCTGGTCCTTTAACAGCTACTTCAACGGATTTCATTCCATGTTCCATTGAAGCCTTCGCAGCTGCTTCAGCAGCCATTTGAGCGGCAAATGGAGTTGACTTACGACTTCCACGGAAGCCCAATGCACCAGCTGATGACCAAGAAACAGCGTTTCCTTGGGCGTCAGTAATCATAACTAAAGTATTGTTGAAGGTTGAGTGAATATGTGCAATACCTGACGCAATATTCTTTTTAGCCCGGCGCTTGCGACTTGTCTTTTTGTTTACCATAAAAACAGATGACCTCCTTTATTTATTATTTTCTTCTGCCTGCGGCAACTTTGCTGCCTTTTCTAGTGCGGGCATTGTTCTTGGTATGTTGACCACGAACAGGCAAACCACGACGGTGACGCATTCCACGATATGAACCAATTTCTTGAAGACGCTTGATGTTCATACTTACTTCACGACGTAAGTCACCTTCAATTTTTAGATTACTAACAATCTCACGGATTTTGTCTTCTTGGTCTGGTGTTAAATCACGAACACGGACGTCTTCTGAGACACCTGCTTGAGCAAGAATCTTTTGGGAAGTCGTCGTGCCGATACCAAATATATATGTTAGTCCGATGACAATTCGCTTATCACGGGGTAAATCAATTCCGGCAATACGAGCCATTGAGCATACACCTCCTGTTTATGTTTATTTACCTTGGCGTTGTTTATGCTTTGGATTTGCTGAGCAAATAATCATTACTCGGCCTTTTCGTTTGATAACCTTACAATGTTCACACATTGGTTTTACTGATGGTCGTACTTTCATTTTTAATCCTCCTCGAAAAATGATGAAGACAAGAATTACTTAAATCGATAAGTGATTCTACCCTTACTCAGATCGTAAGGAGACATTTCAACAGTAACCTTGTCTCCAGGAAGGATCCGAATGTAATGCATCCGAATTTTCCCAGAAACATGAGCTAGAATTTCGTGTCCGTTTTCAAGTTCGACACGAAACATTGCGTTTGGCAATGTTTCAACCACTTTTCCTTCAACTTCAATAACATTATCTTTAGCCACTCAATAACACCTCCAATGTTAAATTTAGATTGAATTAAATAAATTAACTTGACAAACCTTTGATAGTCTACCACATTCAACATATTTCATCAATCTAATCGTCTCAACACCTTATGAATAGCAATTAAAGAGAGCTAAGAATTTTGTCAACATTTTGCCAAACATCGTCGATAGATTTACTGCCATCAACGTTGTGCAGTAAATTGCGGTCTTTGTAATATGAAATCAATGGTGTATTCATCTTGATGTTAACTTGAAGTCGAGTCTTAACGGCCTCAGGCTTATCGTCTTCACGTTGATAGAATTCATGACCACCACAAACGTCGCAAGTTCCTGTAACCTTTGGCATATGATACAACTCATGATAAGTTGCACCACAATTCTTACAAATGAATCTGCCAGTTAACCGATCAGTTAACAGTTTAGGATCAACATCAATGTTAACAACCGCAGACAATGGCTTGCCTAAATCTTCTGTCATCTTAGCTAATGCATCCGCTTGCTCTAAAGTTCGTGGATAACCATCTAACAGAAAGCCAGGCTTGGTATCATCTTCGGCCAATCGTTCCTTAACAATTCCATTTGTCACTTCGTCTGGTACAAGGTTTCCCTTATCCGTATATTCTTTTGCTTTGAGTCCAAGAGGTGTTCTGTTAGAAATTGCTTCTCGAAACATATCACCAGTAGAAATATGCGGAATCTTATATTTATCAACAATATATTGTGCTTGAGTACCTTTACCTGCACCAGGCAATCCCATTAAAATTAAATTCAATGACATTCTGTAACTCCTCCTCGTTGATTAAAATCTTGCGATCAATTATTCATCAGTTGGCCGTGGTCCATGAATGAAACCAACATACTCACGTTTCATCATTAATCCACGAATTTGACGAATTGTTTCGATTGCAACACCAACAACGATTAGTAAACTAGTTCCACCAAGTCCGATTGATTCATCCAAATTCCAAAGATTTTGCGCAATTAACGGAATCAATGAAACAACTCCTAGGAACAAAGCACCAACAGTACTTAATTTCATCAACAGATCTGAAACATATGATTGGGTTTCATGTCCGGGCCAAACCCCAGGAATGTAACTTCCCTGTTTCTGCAAGTTCTCAGACAGTTTCTCTGGGTTAACCTGAACAAACGCATAGAAGAAAGTGAACATAATAATCAAAATGGTATAGAATGCGGCCCCGGTCGGTGTCTGCATATTAAACACATTATTTAATATTTGAAACCAAGCAGCGGTCGAATAGTTATTTGTAAATGCCATCAGAATTGTTTGTGGAGTTGCAATAAATGAACTTGCAAAAATAACTGGAATAACACCAGCAACGTTAACTTTCAAAGGAAGATAACTGCTGTCAGGTGATCCTGAAACTCTTCGAGTATATTGAATTGGTACTCGTCGCTCAGCCTGTTGGACCCAAGTGACGAATGTAACAATTACCAAAACAATAATTAGAAGGGCAATGGCAAACAAGATTGGTTGCCATAAATCAGAACCGGTGACTCCAACAAAATATTGTTGCCACAATGACTGTAATCCAACTGGAATTCGAGCAACAATACCAGCAAAGATGATCATGGAAATTCCATTTCCAATCCCTCGTTCGGTAATCATGTCACCCATCCATGTGGTTAACATTGTTCCACCTGTTAAAATCAAACCGATAATAACAAATGTTTTGATACTTGGGTTATTCACTAAGTTCAAACTACTTAATTGATTAAATCCAGCTGTAATTCCAACTGATTGGAAGAAAGCAAGGATAACCGTTAAGTAACGAGTATGTTGATTCAACTTTCGTCGACCAACCTCTCCTTGTTTTCCCCACTCAACGTATCTAGGAACAATATCCATTTGAAGTAATTGAATAATAATTTGAGCAGTGATGTACGGTGAAACTCCCATCGCAAAGATAGAATAGTTCGTGAGCCCCCCACCACTAAATGTATTCAAAATACTAACTAGTCCTGAAGAAGCAACCGATTGAAGTGCTTTCGCGTTAATACCGGGAACAGTTATGTATGCTCCTAGTCGGAATATTACCAAAACAAAAAGCGTAAAAAGGATTTTGTTTCTAATTTCTTTAACTTTGAACGCACTTGCCAAAGTCGAGAGCATTAAACCACCTCGATTTTACCGCCCGCATTTTCAATAACGGATTGTGCAGCTTTCGAAAATTTATTAGCCTTAACGGTTAATTTTTTAGTAAGTTCACCATCACCAAGAACCTTAATACCAGATTTGGCATTCTTAACGATTCCAGAAGTTTGAAGTAATTCAGGTGTTACTTCAGTACCATCATCGAAAGTTTCAAGTTTAGCAACATTAACAACTGCATATTCTTTACGGTTGATGTTGTTAAAACCACGCTTTGGAGTTCGACGATATAATGGCATTTGGCCACCTTCGAATCCTACACGAGTCTTTCCACGAGCTTTTTGTCCTTTTTGTCCACGACCAGCAGTCTTACCTTTACCTGCTGAACGACCGCGACCCTTACGAGTACGTAATGAACGAGAACCTTCTGCAGCCTTCAATTCATGCAATTTCATGAAATTGGCACCTCCTTACGAATTTATTTAGTCTTTAACTTGTTCAACTTCAATTAAGTGAGCGATTTGGAACAAAGCCCCACGAATAGATTCGTTATCTGGTTTGACAACGGTACTATTAACTCGGCCGAGGCCAAGTGCCTTCACAATTTTACGTTGCTTTGGGAGGCGGTGAGTTACGCTACGTTTTAAAGTAATTTTTAATTGAGCCATTTAAAACACCCTCCTTATTCAGCTAAATGTTGAGTTGAAACACCACGTAGAGCTGAAACTTCTTCAGCACTTTTCAATTCAGCCAAGCCCTGGAATGTTGCTCGGATAACGTTGATAGGAGTATTTGAACCCAATCGTTTACTAGTAACATCATCGACGCCAGCTAATTCCATCACGGAACGAACAGCGCCACCAGCTGCAACTCCAGAACCTTCTTCAGCGGGCTTCAACATAATACGGCCACCACCGAAAGTTCCTAAAACTTCGTGAGGAATTGTTGTACCAACAATCGGAACCTCAATCAAGTTTTTACGAGCTGCTTCAACTGCTTTACGAATTGCTTCAGGAACTTCTTGTGCTTTACCAGTTCCAAAACCAACATGTCCGTGCTTGTCTCCGACAACTACCAAAGCAGCGAAACGAAGACGACGTCCACCTTTAACAACTTTAGTGATCCGGTTGATTGATACAACGTTGTCTTCAAGCTCTAACTTTTCTGGATCAATAAATTTCTTCATGTGCGGTTATTCCTCCTTTATTAGAATTCCAGTCCATTTTCACGGGCTGCATCGGCAAGAGCTTGAACACGACCATGATACAAATAGCCACCACGATCAAAAACAACCTTTTTGATATTCTTTTCGCTTGCACGTTGAGCTACTAATTTACCAACACCGGCTGCTTGTTCAGTCTTGTTTCCATCACTGATTGCAGAATCTAGTGTTGAGGCACTAACAAGCGTTACACCCGCTACGTCATCAATTACTTGAGCGTAGATGTTTGTATTAGAACGATAAACATTCAAGCGTGGGCACTCGGCAGTACCAGAAATTTTGTTGCGGACACGGTTATGACGACGTTTCCGACTCTTATTTTTATCTGGTTTAGAAATCACAATAGTCACCTCAAAATTTTATTAGGCTGATAAATTACTTACCAGTCTTACCTTCCTTACGAATAATATGTTCGTTTTCGTAACGAATACCTTTACCTTTATATGGTTCAGGTGAACGAACGGCACGAACAGATGCAGCAAAGTCACCGACATGTTGTTTGCTAATACCACTAATATGAATAGTAGTGTTATCAGGAACTTCAAGTGTAATGTCATCGGGAACTTTCATTTCAACTGGGTTTGAATAACCAACATTCAATGTTAAAGTTTTACCTTTAAGTTGAGCACGGTATCCAACACCGACAAGCTTCAATGTTTTCTTGAATCCGTTTGTAACCCCTTCAACCATGTTGTTGAAGTTGGCACGGGATGTTCCATGCAAGGCACGGATCTTGTCATTGTAGTCGCCAATTGGTTCGAAGTTTACTTCATTATCTTTGACGTTCATCTTGATTTCTGGTGACATCTCACGAGATAAAGTACCCTTGGAACCCTTAACAGTTACTGTGTCTCCGTCAGTTTTAACTTCAACACCCTTTGGCAAAACAACAGTTTTATAACCAATACGACTCATCTATCACACCTCCAATTTGAATGAATTTATTACCAAACGTATGCTAACACTTCGCCGCCAATTTTCTGGGCGCGTGCCTGCTTATCAGTAATAACACCGTTTGATGTTGAAATAATTGCAATTCCAAGACCATTTAAAACCTTAGGAACAGCATCTGCTTTCACGTATGAACGCAAGCCTGGCTTTGAAATTCGCTTCAAGCCAGTAATGACACGTTGTTTATCCTTTCCATATTTCAGGAAAACCCGGATAACGCCTTGCTTGTCATCTTCGATATATTCAACATCGCGTACAAAACCCTCACGTTTGAGAATTTCAGCGATGTCTCGTTTGATTTTTGATGCAGGAACTTCAACTGTTTCATGGTAAACCATGTTCGCATTACGGATGCGAGTTAAAAAGTCTGCAATTGGATCAGTCATAGACATCAGCGCACAACCTCCTTTTTAATATATTACCAACTAGCTTTCTTCATGCCAGGAATTTGACCCTTGTGGGCAAGTTCACGGATGCAAAGACGGCATAAATGAAATTTCTTGTATACTGAACGAGGTCGTCCACAGCGCTCACAACGTGTGTAATTTTGTGTTGAGAACTTTGCAGGGCGTTCACTTTTTACAATTAATGATTTTTTAGCCAATGTGAAACCTCCTCAATTATCTAGCAAATGGCATACCGAATTGAGCCAACAATTCATGTGATTCTTCATCGGTATTTGCTGTAGTTACGATTACAATATCCATACCTCTGACACGGTTAACATTATCATAATCAATTTCAGGGAAAATTAATTGTTCACGAACACCTAGTGTGTAGTTTCCGCGACCATCAAAAGCACGGCTACTTACACCATGGAAGTCACGAACACGTGGTAGTGAAACGTTAATTAATTTATCCAAGAAGTCATACATCCGATCTCCACGGAGTGTTACTTTGGCACCAATTGCATTACCTTCACGCAATCTAAAGCCGGCGATTGATTTCTTGGCTTTTGTAATCAAAGGCTTTTGACCTGAAATAAGTGCTAATTCAGCAACGGCTTCATCAAGATTCTTAGCGTTAGTAACAGCATCACCAACACCCATGTTTAAAACAATCTTATCAAGCTTTGGAGCTTGCATAACTGATTTATAACTGAACTTATCCATCATGTGTGGGGTAATTTCAGAATTGAATTTTTCTCGTAAACGACTTGACATTTAAAGGGTATCCTCCTTTCGTTAAAAGTTAATCAATCGCTTTTTGCGATTTCTTTGAGTAACGTACTTTTTTGCCATCTTCAACTTTGATCCCAATGCGAGTTGGTTCGTTGGTAGATGGATCAATTAACATCACATTTGAAACGTGGATTGGTGCTTCAGCATCTACGATCCCACCTTGAGGGTTGGTAGAAGAAGCTTTGGTATGCTTTTTAACTTTGTTGATACCTTCAACAATCACACGGTCTTTTGAAGCGATAGTCTTAGTGACTGTCCCTTCCTTACCTTTGTCCTTACCACTAATAACACGAACTTTGTCACCAGTTTTAATGAACATCTGCGGCACCTCCTTATATCCTGGTTGTTATTAAAGTACTTCTGGAGCTAATGAAACAATCTTCATGAAGTTGTTATCACGTAATTCACGAGCAACCGGGCCAAAGATACGAGTGCCTTGGGGACTCTTGTCATCACGAATCAAAACGGCAGCATTTTCGTCAAAGCGAATGTAAGAACCATCTGTACGACGAGTAACTGACTTTGTACGTACAACAACGGCTTTAACAACATCACCCTTTTTGACAACGCCACCTGGTGTTGCTTGTTTTACAGTAGCAACGATGGTATCGCCGATTCCGGCATACCTTCTAGTTGAGCCACCTAAAACTTTGATAGTAAGCAATTCTCTTGCACCTGAGTTGTCGGCAACTTTTAATCGACTTTCTTGTTGAATCACAGGTATATCCTCCCTTCGTCGTTAAAATAGAATACGATAATTAATTTAAGTTAAATGATAACCGCTTTTTCAACAATTTTGATTAGACGGAAACGTTTTGTCTTAGACAATGGACGAGTTTCCATAATTTCAACTGTGTCGCCGGTCTTAGCTTCATTGTTTTCATCATGAGCAGTGAATTTCTTTGAGTAACGAATACGTTTGCCATAACGTGGGTGAGTTTTGTATGTTGAAACTTCAACCGTGATGGTTTTGTTACTCTTGTCAGAAACAACACGTCCCTGATAAACTTTACGCTCGTTGCGTTCTTCAGCCATTAATTATACCTCCCTTATCGTATTCTACTTGTTTAATTCTTGTTGACGAAGTGCAGTCTTGATCCGCGCAATGTTTTTACGAACTTGCTTTAATCGCGCGGTGTTTTCCAACTGACCAGTGGCTAATTGGAAACGAAGATTGAACAGTTCATCTTTATAATCTTTTTCTTTATCAATCATTTGAGCAGTGGTTAACTCATTAATATCTTTAGCCTTCATTTGATTCGCCACCTACTTCCTCACGTTCTATGATCTTAGTACGAACAGGAAGTTTGTTTGATGCAAGGCGTAATGCTTCATGAGCGGTTGCTTTATCAACGCCGCCAATTTCAAACAATACTTTACCACGCTTAACTGGTGATACCCAGCCTGCTGGTGTACCTTTACCATTACCCATTCGAACTCCGACACCTTTTTCAGTATATGACTTGTGAGGGAAAATCTTAATCCAAACTCTTCCTCCACGCTTCATATGACGAGTCATCGCCACACGACATGCTTCGATTTGACGGTTTGTGATCCAATGTGAATCAAGTGCTTGTAAACCGTAGTCACCGAAAGTAACCGTTTTGCCACCCTTAGCGGCTCCGCGAAGCTTGCCACGATGTTCACGACGATGCTTTACACGTTTAGGTACTAACATGTTTATTTCCCTCCTTTATCAGCTTTACTGTTCTTTGGCTTTTCAGGGAGAATCTCACCACGATAGATCCAAGTCTTTACACCAATGGAACCATAAGTAGTAAAAGCTTCAACCCATGAGTAGTCAATATCTGCTCTTAAAGTATGCAATGGAACAGTTCCATCAGAATAACTCTCAACTCGAGCCATATCGGCACCATTAAGACGTCCAGAAACCTGAGTCTTAATACCTTGAGCACCGGCACGCATTGTTCGTTGCATTGATTGACGCATTGCACGACGGAATGCAACACGGCCTTCCAATTGGCGAGCAATGTTTTCACCAACCAACTTAGCATCCAAATCAGGCTTCTTGATTTCGATGATGTTGATGTGAACCCGTTTGCCAGTTAAGTCATTGAGTTCTTTACGAAGATTCTCTACTTCTTGTCCACCCTTACCAATAACCATTCCTGGTTTAGCAGTGTGAATCGAAACATTAACGCGATTTGCGGCACGTTCAATTTCAACAGTAGAAACTGACGCGCTAGCAAGACGTTTCTCTATATATTTACGGATTTGTAAATCTTCACGAAGATATGCAGCATAGTTCTTGCCTGCGTACCATTTAGCTTCCCAATCGCGAATGATTCCAACTCGTAAACCATTAGGATTTACCTTATTACCCACGCGTTACCCCTCCTCTTTTTCAGATACAATGATTGTAATGTGACTAGTTCGCTTATTGATTGGTGATGCAGAACCCTTAGCACGCGGACGGAACCGCTTAAGAGTTGCCCCTTCATTAACGAAGGCTTCACTAACAAATAAGTTTTCGCTATCTAAATCAAAATTGTTTTCTGCATTTGCAACAGCAGATTTAAGTACTTTTGAAACCACTGGAGAAGCACCGCGTGGGGTGAAATCTAAGATTGCGGCGGCTTCGGCAACGCTCTTGCCTCTGATAAGATCAACTACAAGACGGACCTTTCGTGCGGCAATGCGAACAGTTTTAGCAGTTGCTTTTGCTGATGTAACTTGTTCAGCCATTTGTTATCCTCCTTGCTTTAAACAGTCTTCTTATCGTCAGTATTATGACCATGGAATGTCCGCGTTGGAACAAATTCTCCAAGCTTATGGCCTACCATGTCTTCTTGAATATAAACTGGGACGTGTTTCCGTCCATCATAAACAGCAAATGTATATCCAATAAAGCTTGGGAAAATCGTTGAACGACGTGACCATGTCTTAATAACAGACTTTTTGTCTTGATCCTTCTGAGCATCTACTTTTTTAAGTAAGTACTCATCGGCAAATGGTCCTTTTTTCAAACTACGACTCATTTTGCAACCTCCTCTGTTTCAGTATTAGTTCTTTTTAGTGGATTAAATTACATCTTTGAACCCTTACGACGACGTACAATAAATTTGTTTGAACGTGCCTTCTTAGAACGGGTCTTCTTACCAACTGTCTTCTTACCCCATGGTGATAATGGTGATGGAAGACCAACTGGTGCTTTACCTTCACCACCACCATGAGGGTGATCGTTAGGGTTCATAACTGATCCACGAACATGTGGGCGTTGACCCTTATAACGTGTTCGACCAGCTTTACCAACGTTGATCAATTCATGTTCTTCGTTTCCAACAGAACCGATAGAAGCACGGTTTGTGCTAAGAACCAAACGAACTTCACCTGATGAGAGGCGAACCAATGAGTATTTACCATCACGGCCAAGCAATTGGGCAGATGCACCAGCTGAACGAGCAAGCTGACCACCCTTACCAGGCTTGATTTCGATATTATGGATAATTGAACCTACAGGAATGTTCGAAAGTGGTAATGCATTACCAGCCTTGATATCTGCATCAGGACCAGATTCAACCTTATCTCCAACTTTCAATCCCTTAGGCGCAATGATGTATGATTTAACACCATCTTCATAGACTAATAAAGCAATATTGGCGGTCCGGTTAGGATCATATTCAATCGCTTTGACAGTCGCTTCAACATTATCTTTGATACGTTTAAAATCGATGATACGATATTGGTTCTTGTTTCCACCGCCACGGTGACGAACAGTCATTCGACCATAGTTATTACGACCGGCTGTTTTGCTTTTTGATTCAAGTAAGGACTTCTCTGGCTTAGTTTTAGTAATGCCACTGTAGTCCAAGCTTGTCATATTGCGTCGACCGTTACTGGTTGGCTTATATGTTTTAATGGCCACAACGTTTCCCTCCTAATTTCAGATTATAAATTATTCTTCACTGAATAATTCGATTTCTTTTGAATCTGCGGACAAGGTAACAATAGCCTTACGGCGTTTCCGAGTATAACCGGCATATCTACCTTGACGCTTTAATTTTCCTCTTACGTTCATGATGTTTACTTTAACAACTTTAACATCGAAAATGTCTTCAGTAGCTTTTTTGACCTGTGTCTTGGTTGCTCGTAAATCAACATCGAATGTGTATGTCTTATTGTCCATCTTGCTGGTTGTCTCTTCAGTAATTACTGGACGTAAAATAATATCGCGTGATTCCATTATGCGAGCACCTCCTCTACTTGAGAAAGAGCAGCTTTTGTAATGATAACTTTATCATGATCAGCAACATCTAAAGTGTTGATTCCATTAGCAGAAACAACCTTTACATTTTCTAAATTACGTGCTGATAACAATGCCTTTTCGTTGTCATCTTCCAAAACTACTAATGTCTTAGTTGAAACGTTTAATTTGTCTAACATCTCAGCAAAGTCCTTGGTCTTAGGTGCATCGAATGATAATGAATCGATTACAACCAATTTGTCATCTGAAACTTTTTCAGATAATACTGACTTCAATGCCAATCGTGATACTTTCTTAGGCAAACGGTATGAGTATGATCGTGGAGTTGGTCCGAAGACAATTCCACCACCACGCCACTGTGGTGAACGGATAGAACCTTGACGAGCTCTACCAGTACCCTTTTGACGCCATGGCTTCTTACCTCCACCGCGAACTGCAGAACGGTTCTTAACGGAATGCGTTCCTTGACGAAGAGAAGCACGTTGCATGACAATTGCGTCAAATACGACGTTATTGTTTGGCTCAATGCCGAAGATACCATCATTAAGTGCAACAGTACCATTCTTGCTTCCATCTTGTTTGTATAATGCTACATCAGTCATCTATGGTTGCCTCCTTTCTACTTTTTTGATCCGCCGTTAACAGCTGATCTAATTGTAACGAATGATTTATTGGCACCAGGTACATTACCCTTAATTAAGATAACGTTGTTGTCTAGATCTGTGCTGACAACTTCAAGGTTTTGAATAGTTACTGTTTTGTTACCCATTCTTCCGGGTAATTTCATACCAGGAACAACTCGGTTAATAATAACACCTAAAGAACCTGGACGACGGTGATAACGAGAACCGTGAGTTTCTGGTCCACGTGATTGACCATCTTTATGAATGTTTCCTTGGTATCCATGACCTTTTGTCGTACCAGTTACATCAACGATGTCTCCTGGTTCAAAAATATCAGCCTTAACTTCGTCAGATACTTTGTAATCTCCCAGCTCAACATCTTTGATTTCTTTAATGAAGCGCTTAGGAGTAGTTTTAGCTTTGTTTGCATGACCCTGTTCAGGCTTGTTGGTAAGCACAGCGCGCTTATCAGAATAACCTAATTGAACAGCCTCGTAACCGTCATTTTCAACGGTCTTGATTTGCATAATGACATTAGGTGTCACTTCAACAACAGTTACTGGAACTAATTCGCCGTTATCAGTGAAAACTTGAGTCATTCCAACTTTCTTTCCTAAGATTCCTTTTCTGGTCATGAGTACACCTCCAATATATTGTAATTATTATAGTTTGATTTCGATATCCACACCACTTGGCAAGTCGAGCTTCATTAATGAGTCGACTGTCTTAGGTGTTGGATTTAAAATGTCAATTAGACGTTTGTGAGTCAAGATTTCAAATTGCTCACGTGAATCCTTAAATTTATGTGGTGAAGCCAAAACAGTGTAGATTGTACGATCAGTTGGCAATGGAATTGGACCTGAAATAGTAGCTCCAGTTCTTTGCGCAGTAGCAACAATCTTGTCTGCGGATTGGTCTAAGATGCGATGCTCGTATGCCTTCAAGCGGATACGAATTTTTTGTTTTGCCATTGTATTCCCTCCTTCGTCTATTTTGAAAATATGACTAACTCCGTGAAAATTACCGCCAAACCCATGGCAAAGCATCCGGGTGTGTCGCAACCTTTCACATCAAAGCTAATACGTAATGATTTTTAGGCAAACTAATCCCTAAAAACAAGTACTCAAATATTGTACTAAAAAATGCCCCATAAAACAAGGGCATTGGCGAATTAATTTAAAAAGTGAGCAGATTAAAGTCCTTAGGAAATGACATGTAAGCCGTCTCCTCAGTCAAATTGTAATTTCAGGAGTCTATTAATGGTACGTCCAGTGAAAGCTCCCTTGATTTGATTTCCTTAAAAACTGTACTATGCATGGGATAAACGGTTTTATGTGACCAATCTACCTATCCGGTTGCAGAACAAATTTTTCTAATACAACTTTACCATAGATTTTAGCATTTCAAAATAAGCTTGTTTCAATTGTAGCAAGCTAGCCGATCCTTCAACCAACAAAAAAAGAACTAGAATCCTCTAGTCCTTAATTAGGTTCTACAATATCTGTCGTTGGTAATAGATTTTATCTATTACTGATGACAGATTTTTTGTTTCTCGTTAGAATAAAAAAACGGACATTTCCTGTCCGT
>NZ_JAHPPD010000149.1 GCF_019061365.1 Lentilactobacillus dabitei | reverse complement strand
TAGGGGACAGTGATGTCCCATTTATTCTGGATAAAAAAACTGGCATTGATGATTTCCATCAATACCAGAAAGTTTAGACCCTCTTTATTTAATTAGTGTTGCACTTAAAGTGTAAATTCAAGGAAAATAAAAAAAGATGGCCAAAAATGGTCATCCTTGATTGGTTAAACTATTGAATTAGTTGCCCTCAGGTAATGTAGCGGCTTCATAGACATCTTGCACATCATCATTATCTTCAAGCTCATCGATTAAACCAGTGTATTGAGAAATCTTATCTTCCGGAACTTCGGTTGTGTTCTCTGGGAACATCCGAACTTCGGCCGTATCCAAATCATAGCCCTTCTTTTGAAGCGCATCTCGTACTTCGGGCATTGATTTAGGATCAGTGAAGATTTGATATTCTTCATCAGTGGAATTCATATCATCAGCACCGGCATCCAATGCATCCATCAACATTGTATCTTCGTCAGCATCAAGACCGTCTCTAAGGATTACAATGTAGCCCTTTCGATCAAACATGTATGAAACTGATCCGTTAGCACCAAGTGAGCCACCGTGATGAGTAAATGCAGAACGGACAGCAGCTGCCGTTCGGTTTTTATTATCAGTTAAAGCGGAAACCATGATTGCAGTTCCACCTGGGCCATAACCCTCGTAAGTAATTTCTTCAAATTTGGCTCCACCAACACCGGAAGCCTTATCAATTGCTCGTTGAACGTTGTCTTTAGGCATGTTAGCAGCACGAGCTTTTTCCATTACCAAACGCAGTTGAGGATTATTTTCGGGATCAGGATCACCTGCTTTAGCGGCTTGATACAAGTCACGTGATATTTTTTGGAAAATCTTTCCACGTTTAGCATCCTGGGCGTTTTTACGACCCTGAATGTTATGCCATTTTGAATGTCCTGACATAATAACTCCTCTTTTCTAAATAGTTTACTAGTTTCACACATACGACAACATCTTACCAGATACGTCCCGGCGTTTCAAGATTTTTCAATCGATCCACAAGCGGGCGTTTTCTGTAAAATGAAACCATCTTCAATCAAACTGAGCGTACCGGAAGCGAGATTACTTTGTTGATTCACGCTTCATCAAACCATAAGGAAGCAAGACATTCTTCTCGTCAACTGGCTCGTTGTTCATCAACTTGGTTAATAAACGCATTGAAACCGCACCAATATCGTAAAGTGGCTGAGTAATTGACGACATCTTTGGTCGAACCATCTCAGTTAATTTTGTATCGTTACTGGTGATGATTTCGAATTGTTCAGGAACTTTAACATCCGCGTCTGACATGCCATTCATGATACCGGCAGCCAATTCATCATCAGTAACCATTGCTGCAGTGGCATTCACGGCCATTAATGCTGGTTGAAGCAAGGTGCCTGTTTTGTATGTATCGTCAGTCTCAAACACCAGCTTATCATCATAAGCAATCCCGGCACTCTTTAAGGCCTGCTTGTATCCCTTCAAACGATACTTTCCATTAATTGCTTGATCAAGTGGCCCACAAACAAAGGCAACCCGCTTGTTCCCACGGTCGATTAAATTCTTGACTTCTTCTTGAACAGCGGCAACGTAGTCAATGTTAACACTTGGGTTGTCTCCCGCATCATCAACAGATCCTGCCAAGACGATTGGTGTCTTAGTTCGTTTGAACTCTTCACGGAGCTTTTCAGTAATTTCGTTACCCATAAAGACAATGCCATCAACTTGCTTTGACAGTAAGGTATTGAGCACCTTGATTTCTTTTTCGCTGTTGGAATCTGAATTGGTCAAAATAATATTGTATTTATACATCGTCGCAACATCGTCAATTCCACGTGCAAGTGAAGCAAAGTACATATTTGTCACATCCGGAACAATCACCCCAACCGTCGTGGTCTTTTTGCTTGCTAAGCCTCGTGCAACCGCATTTGGTCGGTAGTCCAGCTTTTCGATCACGTCCAACACCTTTTTACGGGTGGCAGGCTTCACATTGGCGTTTCCATTCACTACTCTCGAGACAGTTGCCATTGATACGCTAGCTTCTCGGGCAACATCATAAATTGTAATCGTTTGTTTATCCATAAAGATAGCCCTTTCTTCCATGTCACAATCTGTTTTCATCGATTTTCAAAACACCATCTAATATAACAAATAAAAAGCTCGACGGCAATCTGAAAACGTTTTCAATTAAATCATAAACTAACATTTGTGAAAATTCAAGTGTAAGCGGAATTTTCTGCAGAATAGTTATGATATACTACTGGTAAAATATGAAGGAGTGGAACCGATGAATAAAATAGAAAAAGTCCAACGTTGGCTTGCCGACAATAATGAAGATGTTGCCTTGATCAGCGATCCCAAAACAATCCAGTATCTCACTACTTTTTACAGTGATCCAGCTGAACGGGTGTTAATGTTGGTGGTCTTTAAGAACGATGATCCATTCTTGTTTGGACCTGCATTGGAAACCGAAGCAATCAAAGACACTGGTTGGACGAGTCCGGTTTACGGCTACCTGGATCATGAAGACCCCTGGAAAATGATTGCCGACCAAATTTCAGCTCGACATGCGAACAACGAAAAGTTTGCGATTGAAAAGGCCCAACTTTCCGTAGAACGGCTCGAAAATCTTCAACAGTTATTTCCAAATGGTGACTTTTCAGCAAACCTCACCCCGTTCATCGAGCAAATGCGGTTGATTAAGTCCGCTGACGAAATTGAAAAACTAAAGATTGCCGGAAAATGGGATGATTTTGCCCTCCAAAAGGGGTTTGAAGCTGTCCAAGCCGGCAAAACTGAGGACCAGGTTGCCGCCGATCTTCAATACGCCTTGATGCAAAACGGTATCATGGAATTGAGTTTCCCATCACTTGTTCAATCCGCTGCTCATGCGGCTGAACCTCATGGCGCGACCAGCGAAAAAAAGATTGAAAACAACAAATTAGTCCTATTTGACTTAGGAACAGTTTGGCAGGGATACATCAGTGATGCTTCCCGAACAATTGCAGTTGGCAAACCTGATGAAAAATCAATGGATATCCATAAAGTTTGTTTGGAGGCGCAGCTCACGGCCCAGGCTGCAGTGAAACCCGGAATTACCGCCGCCCAACTGGACAAGATTGCCCGTGACGTGATCGCTAAGGCCGGTTATGGGGAATACTTTATTCACAGATTAGGTCACGGAATGGGAATGAGCGAACATGAATTTCCATCTATCATGGAAGGTAATGATATGGAACTTCAGCCAGGGATGTGTTTCTCAATCGAGCCGGGTATTTACATTCCAAACGTTGCTGGGGTCAGAATTGAAGACTGTGTCCATGTAACTGAAACGGGTTCTGAGCCATTTACCCACACCACGAAAGAATTAAGAGTAAGCACTAAATAACTGGACGTCTACTTCGTAGACGTCTTTTTGAGTACCATAGAATTATTAATTAAGTATGAGGTGAT
>NZ_JAHPPD010000148.1 GCF_019061365.1 Lentilactobacillus dabitei | reverse complement strand
TGGGATAATTTTTCATAGCTTAAACTCGCTTTTTACATAGAAGTATATCAAAAATCATAGATCTTGGACAGCTTCTTAGGAATGCCGTCATATCAATGATTATAGCCAAAAGTTAATGAGTTAACGAAATAAATACAACTTGTTTTTATATAAAGCTAATTTGAGAGGTGAAACCATTGAACACAATCCAAAAGAAAATCATGGCTTACATTGACCAGCATGACGAAACCAGTTTTGTCGAACTTGAAAACATCTTCGACGATTGTAGCTTCGACTGGTGTGGAAACCAACGAATTGCTTCATCAGAATGTAACAACTTGTGGTTCTGGACTGGTTGGAATAAACCGGCTGTCCGGCTGGTGGTGGAACTATTGCACAGCCACATGATTGAGATGCGTCAAGTTAGTCCGAATGTCTACTATATTGATGGCATCACGTTAAAAGTTCCCGTAGCTAACCGACAGCGTTTCTATAAGACCCCGCATTGGTTGCCGGTGGCGTTTACCAGTAAAAGAACGTCAACGAAGCGTGGTTGACGTAGATTTAATTGGTTTGCTTAGCAATGAAAAATTTGTGGTCGTTCTGAATGACCTCGGGTTCAATGACAAACGTGTCCTAATTAGCCGTTGAGCTAAGTCGTTCAAGTATCAATTGAAAGGGTGATTGAAATGCGCAGATTAACCAAGAATGATGTTCAAGTTTTCCGCCTGCTGAAAAAGGGTGCGGATAACAAAGTGACCAAGCGGCAATTGATGGCCGAAACGGGGATGAGCGCCCGCAATCTCTACGACACCATTGAAGTATTGCGATCGTTAGGAATTCCGATCATGGCTAGTCGTAAAGCCAGTGATTCAGGTTATTACATTGCCCAAACCAAAGAAGAAAAAGTGATGGGAATTGCGCAATATAAGCAGCAGATTGCCACCGAACAACATAACCTACAACTACTTGAAGCGGCTAACCTCAACCATTATTTGAAGCAAGCCATTAAGAATCCTGATTTCTAGTGGCTGTACGGTAGTGATGCCTAGCGATTCATCATAAGGCAGGTTCAACCGCTTCAACGTTCCATTTAATAGCATGGCAACCAAAGGTATTCGTTTATATGCGGATGCCTTTTGGCTTTGTCTGAACCGTTATGCGCATTATATGCAGACAAAGGCATAATATGAAGCAGGAAGACTATTAGTGTGGTCACTACTGTGGTCACGAGTGCAGTCACGACTGTGGTCATATAGTGACGACACTATTTTGGTTGTGGTAAAAATGATCAGGTTACTCCGTTTGCCCACACTATTGCCTACACTGTTGCCCACACTATATGTAGACAAATCGCAAGTAAGGGACTGCACATGGGACTACACTGGCATCCCTATATAGCAGATAGTAAGCAGCAAAGAGTCACAACAGAAACATAGTGGCGACACAACTTAGGCGATCTGGTAATTCTTGCCTGTTAAATAGTGGTCAACAGAGTGGTCAACCGTGAATTAAGGGATGATTTGGCAATGAGGTTTTTATTGGAAAATATTGGAATTTAACCCTAACTGGGGTTTATCCAAAAATAGACATACCCCCATGACAGAAAGATCAATACCCCCAATAAATTCATGGCTAAGTTTTCAGCCCCCAATTCGGTTTAGTAACAGAAAGTTGCAGGACGTATTAACATTATTTATATTAAGGCCATTTGGGATAAACTTATCTTATAATTAGCTTAAAAGACACTTTGATTAAGGGATGGCGATTGGTCGTGGAAACAACTAAGAAGCAATTGATTCAGCAAGGAAAACAAATCATCAAGGAATACCAGCACAACCAGCTTTTGGTTCAAGCGAGTAAGTTGCCGTTAAATCCTCAAGGCCAGCAGCTTGTTCAGCAAGCCCAAGCTTATAATGAACGAATTGACCAAATGGTTGACCTCATCACGCCGGAACGAACCCAACAAACGGTTATCCTGCATGGTCTACAAGGTCGTTCATCTGAATCACTGCAAGCAACGTTAGCATTAAGTGTTAGACGAATTACGGACGTTTACCAGCAAGGACTGGCACAACTCGCCCAGTTGGACGCTATCACCGTTTAAAGGGCATTCTGGAGGCATCTCATGGACAAATTGGATCAGTTACTAATTACCAACTACATGCACTTAAACGACAAGCTTCAACGCCAACAGCGCCGCTATCAGTTTGCCGAATGGATTTTCTGGCAGCAATCATTTATGAATTGCCCCGAAGCTTTTGATAGTAACGGGAATCCGATCTATACGACTCGCTATGATAAGCAGATGGATGCTCTAATTGACTTGGAAGCCCAAACGAATTTGAACCAGCAAATATTAACCTTTAAACGTCATTATTTTCAACGGTTTTTGCATTCATTGCCCACTGGTGATCATGCTTACTTGCGAGCAGTTTATTATTATGGCAAAGGTATCCCTAATCAACTCAAATTAGATCAACAAGCGTTGAATGAGTGTAACCAGATTGAAGAAGCCACCGCTTACCGTTTTGGCTTGCCAGTTACCCATGCTATTGACATTACTAACGATGTGAACCGGAATCTACGGCAAGCGTTGGAGATGATGGGATGAAGGATTTTACACCAGCTTATGAAACTGATTGGACGCCATACCAAGCCGCTTTCTTTTTACGAAGGTGGCAATACTACGATACGCATTTAAACGATTTGAGTGCCACGGAAATCAAGCAGGTTAAAGCATTGTATTATCGCTTATCCTACTTAACGGATCAGCAACGGGAACTACTGGCTGAAAAGTATTATATTGATCGCCCACAAGATATGATTACCGATGATAAACTAGCTAGCCGACATGGCTTATCAGTGTCGCAATATGAACGAGAGCGCCAAGCGGTAGTTAAGCAATTATGTAAGCAACGAAACCAACCAGCTAAGCAATTCAACCAAGCCAAGGAATTAAAGAAACTTTTGCCAGAAATGTTTGCCTAAGATATTCCCGCTAATGCTTGTTACGTTTGACTTTATGTAGAAAAGTACCAGTAAAGAAATGGTGGAAAATGGTGGAATTCAACACTAACCGTCATTCACTTTTTTGGTAATCACTGATACTTCAACGTTTGTGGAGTTTTTCCGTTTTTTCGGTTAAACTAAACGGAATTCTCCGCCGAGTAACGGCGATCATGCTCCCATTGTTCCCACCTTAAAAGGACATTTAGCTTACTATTGAATGAAAACCACACACGTCAACACACGTACCACACACACTAAAATGCCTTTACATCAACGTTTACACACGTTACACACCTACACACGTTGTTTTTTATAGACTTACTAATTTTAAATCAAGTAGGGATGAAGTAATTGAACGCAATCAGTTCTGAACAAGAAAGTACAAAAGCTCTAAGAGGCTGTCTAAAATCTCTTGAGTAATAGTGCTAAAAACGCCAAAACGACCATTTGCAGACTGGTGGTTAATTGACGCTCACAATTTTTCCAAAGTCGCCGACAATTCTCTAACCAACTAAAGGATCGTTCAACTACCAAACGTTGGGGCATGACTTCGAATCGATGCAACTCATTGCGCTTCGCAACCTGCACGGTTGCGTTTAAATTACTGGCTACAT
>NZ_JAHPPD010000147.1 GCF_019061365.1 Lentilactobacillus dabitei | reverse complement strand
GGGGACAGTGATGTCCCATTTATTCTGGATAAAAAAACTGGCATTGATGATTTCCATCAATACCAGAAAGTTTAGACCCGTACTTTTCAAGTACGATTAACGTTTCACAAGGAGGAACCATTTTGTTAAAAGGAAAAATTAAAACTTACAGTCCAAGGAATGCGTTTGGCTTCATTACCCAAGATGATGGCGACGACCTGTTCTTCTTTAAAAATGCTTTCCCAGAAGATCAGTACGGGACCATTCAGGTGGGCGCCAGAGTGACCTATGTTGTGGTTGAAGGCCAAAAGGGGCCCCAAGCTGCTAAAGCCCACGTGGTTGAAGACTGAGTGCCACAATTGCATTAGCTGGCAAATCTTTGTAGAATAAGATCATTAAACAAAATAAGGTGATTTTTTGAATTTTGTAGAACACGTTATTGGCTCAGAAAAAATCTATGATGGGGCAATTATTAATGTTGAAAAGCAAACTGTTCGTCTGCCAAATGGTGAGCAAGCCTTTCGCGAAGTCGTTCACCATTCGGGAGCAGTCGGTGTTTTAGCATTGACCCACGACAATCAAATGATTCTCGAAAAGCAGTGGCGGGCCCCAATCGGCAAGACCACCATTGAAATTCCGGCCGGCAAAGTGGATAGCCGGGACACTAATTTTCATCATGCCGTGATTCGTGAACTCAATGAAGAGATTCGTTACGTGCCTCGAACAGTTAAACGACTGGCCGGCTTCTATTCATCGGTTGGCTTTTGTGACGAATATATGCAACTGTATTTGGCTGAAGATCTCCAACCGGTTGAAGACGAACTGCCCCGTGATAAGGGTGAATTCCTGGAGATTATCAAGAAGCCCCTTCCAGAAGCTGTTGAAATGGTTGCCAATGGTGAAATTGAAGACGCAAAAACAATCATGGCAATCCAGTACTGGCAGCTCATGCAAAAGTAGGTGACCACTTAATTGGCAATTGACGATCATAAAAAAGAGTCCGAACCACTCACTCGAGAACAATACAGAAAATTACGGCAGCAACAAGATGACGACTTCAAGCAACGTGACAAGCGCCGAGTGCAGGTCGAGCGCCAGTACGCCCGCAAACATAATCAAGAGGCGCCAGATGATCGTGCCCCAGAGGCTGCGACGTCAACAGAAGCTGCCGAAGACTTTAAAACATTCAAATGGAGAAAGATCAATCGACGATTAAATTGGACAATTTCAGTGTTGCTGTTCTTAATCCTGATCGTCTATTTAGTCTTATTTTTCATTAATTAAGGAGAATTTTTATGGCTTACGGAATTATATGTGCAATGGACGAGGAGTTGGCAATCTTAAAGGATGCCCTCGACAACGGAACAACTGAACATTATGGTCATGCTGACTTTTTCATCGGCCAAATTCATCATCAAAAAATGGTCATTGTTAAATCTGGAATTGGTAAAGTCCAAGCGGGAATTACGGCTGCTATCCTGATTAATCATTTCAATGTTGACAGCTTGATCAACTCAGGTTCAGCAGGTGGAATTGGTGATGGCCTTTCAATTGGGGATGTCGTGGTTTCATCCGAAACCGCTTATCACGACGTTGACGTGACGGCTGCTGGCTACAAAATGGGGCAACTGCCTAATTTCCCAGCCCGGTTCCCGGCTGATCAACAGCTTGAAGATAAGATCTTGAAGGCCGCTAAAGAAAGTGGTGTGGTTGCCCATCGCGGTCTCGTTGTTTCGGGCGATCAATTTGTAGCCGATCCAAAAGTCATTGCCACAATCAAGCAAAACTTTCCGGATGCACTCTGTTCTGAGATGGAAGGCGCCGCAGTCGGCCAGATAGCCTACGAAAACAAGGTGCCTTACGTCGTCATTCGGGCGATGTCTGATGTTGGTGATGAGAACGCCAATGTTAATTTTGACCAATTCATTGTGAGTGCCGGCAAAAAGTCTGGGCAAATGTTAATTGATTTCTTCAAGAATGAGTTATTAAAGGAGTGAAAGCTTTGGACGAGATTTATTTGGACAATGCCGCAACCACACCGGTTTCCGAAGAAGTGTATGCGGAGCTGATGGATAAGTATAAAAATGTTTATGGGAACGCCTCAACGTTGTATGGCTTGGGACGCCAAGCACGGGCGGTCATGGAACATGCCCGAGAGATCATCGCTAAGAGCATCAATGCGGATACTGATGACATTATCTTTACCAGTGGCGGTTCAGAAAGTGACAACACTGCGATTATGCAAACGGCGCTTGCCCGTCAGTCACTTGGCAAGCATATCATCACAACTGCAATTGAACATGAGGCCGTTTTAAAGACCTGTGAGGCTCTCGAAAAGATGGGCTTCAAGATTACCTATTTACCCGTCGATGAGCACGGAAACATCTCTTTAGATGACTTTAAAGCTGCATTGGATGATCAGACGATCCTCGTTTCCATCATGATGGGCAATAATGAGGTCGGTTCGGTCATGCCCATTCATGAGATTGGGGAAATTTTGAAGGATCACCAAGCTTGGTTCCATACAGATGCCGTTCAGGCTTATGGATTACTGAACATTGACGTCAACCGCGACCACATTGATATGCTGTCAACGTCGGCTCATAAAATCAACGGACCCAAGATGATTGGTTTTCTTTACAAGCGCAATGGGATTAACTTCCCAAGCTTTGTGAAGGGTGGCGATCAAGAGGAGAAACGGCGAGCAGGGACTGAAAATGTTCCCGCCATTGCTGGATTTGGTAAAGCGGTTGAGACAATTACCGAAGCTGAAAAGGCTCACCGACAAGCAAAGTATTTCAAATTCAAGCAATATATTGCGGCTAAATTAACTGAAAATGGGGTTGAATTTGAAGTCAATGGGGACATTGATGAACATAATTTGAACCATGTCTTTAATATTTGGCTTAAAGGGATTTCAACCTACGTGATGCAAACCAACTTGGATCTTGCTGGAATTGCTGTGTCTGGCGGGTCGGCGTGCACAGCTGGCAGTATCGAGCCTTCCCATGTGCTGGTTGCGATGTATGGCAAGGATAGTCCTCGAATTAGCGAGTCAATTCGAATTAGTTTTGGCCGCTACACCACCACTGAAGATCTAGATAAATTAGTCGATGCAATTACTAAAATTTCTAATCGAGTTAAGGGGGTGAAGCTGTAATGGCATTTTCAAAGACTGCGCAAGCAAACGGTGATCAACAAACTTACCAAATTAGTGAGGGGATTAAGCGGTATACCCTTAAAGATTTAGGCTTTATTGAAACCAAAGCCGGCAATTTTTCACTGGATCGTTCATTAGATCCAAATTCTCCATATAACGCTGGCTACAAATTTAAAATGATGGTTTCTAAAGACTTGGCTGGCTTCAGAATGTCCATCACCACTGGCAACGGCCTTAAGAAAGTGAACATTTTTAAGGACGACGCAACTGCGGACAGTGTTGAACAATATAATTTCATTATTAATAACTTGATTGATCGTGATGTGATTAAACGAGCTGATTAGTCGTAATTTTGGAGATATTGGGACGAAAGGTGATTTGATCCCAGAATTTAAGCCAAAAAAGTAATGCATTCTGATTTTGGAATGCATTACTTTTTGGCTCTTCGTCAACTGTTGTTGGTGAAACTAAATTCGAGTTCTAATCACTTTGTGATTAGGGCTCTTTTTGTTTTG
>NZ_JAHPPD010000146.1 GCF_019061365.1 Lentilactobacillus dabitei | reverse complement strand
ATGTCGCAAGAGAGATTTTAAACTTGCTAGTGTATCAATGTTTGTAATCCTTGATTGACCATTTTTTGACCATCGAAGAAAAAAATGCTATTTTTGATGAATTTCAGACGATATTTTTTGCTTTCTTTTATCTAAATTTTCGAGCATTTTCATTGCTCGGTTTTCTTCCTCAATCCTTTTTTTCTTAAAAAGATGTGCATACGTGGTTTCTGTCACGATCGTATTTTTATGTCCTAAGCGTTCAGAAATGTAATGGGTAGAGATACCACTTGATATCAGATAGCTTGCGTGTGTGTGCCTGAGACCGTGAAATGTGATTGGTTTAGAGATAATGCCTTGCTGATATACTTTTCGTAGCAAGTGGTTAACTGTTTCCGGGCTAACGGCTCCACGACTGCGAGCAAGAAAGACAAAATTATTAGGATTCGACCTATGCCGTCGGTTCATGTATTCGTTAACAATTTGACGCCATTCCTTGAGCATCAACACTAACTGGCTGTCGATCTTGATTGTCCGCATGGATGATTCGTTTTTAGTTGGTCCAAATTTATGTTCCACGTGATCCCACGCTTTATTAACTTTCAGCGTGTGTTTTTCAAAGTTGACACAATCCCATGTTAGTCCGGCAACTTCTTCGTAGCGCATACCTGTAAGAAGGGCACATATATACATAGCTCGATCAACATCAGTGATGAATTTGATATTCATAAGACAGTATTCTAGAAGTCGTTGCATATCATCTAGGTCAAGAAATTTGTCTTCAGGCTTTTTACCCGGCTTTCCGGATATTTCGGCACCGTCAGTAAAATCTGCTGAAATTTTACCCATTTGAAATGCTTTGCGGATAGCTGCCCGAACTTGTCCATGCACTTTTTTTACCGTGCCTAATTTATGGCTGCTAGCAAGCTTGTTGATAAATTCTTGATAATCAGCATAGTCAATCGAGTCTAAAGACCGATTACCAAAATAACGCACAATTACTTCTTTTGTTGCCATGTAGCGCCGTTGTGTTGCCGAAGCAACCCTTGGTTTTTTAAAAGTGTCAAACCATTCTTGATAGTATTCTATGATGCTTTGCTTGGAAAGGTGATTACCACCATGTTTTTGTAGCTCCGCTTCCTGAGTGGTTGCCCATGCACGTGCAGCTGACTTGGTAGAAAATCCTGCTTTATTAAGCCGCTTACGCTTTCCATTCTCTTGGTAGGATAATCTTGCTGCCCATGATTTATTAAGCTTGTAAATGGAAGCCATGGCCTCTTATCTCCTTTCGCACATATGTTCGTTATGTGAGTTAAACAAAAGCCCCCGAAAGGGCCAAGGTTATTTATTTTTTTAAATTGTTGATGATTTCAGCGTTTTGTTTTTGCAGTGTATCATTCTGCTTGATCATCAGCCAATTTTGTTCCACGATAGTTTGCAGATTATTAATAATCATGTTTTCGGCATCGGATCCATGTATACGAGCACCTAAACTATAAGCAAGCAGGTCTATTAATCCATTTTGGCTCATAATGTTTTTAACAAGCTGATAAGATTTTGGATTTAAGTCATCCAAGTCGTGTTGTGCTAAAAAACGCTTAACTTTTTGCTCTCTTTTTTGTTCTTTTTCTTCTTTTGATTTAAATATCCCCATTTTTTCATCTCCCATTAGCTTGCCGAGCTTTAAACTGTTTCCAATAAGTTGACTTGTGAAAAAGTGTCGGCCAAATATTTATGAGGTATAGGATCAATAAAAAGAGGATCCCCAAACCAGTCACTAGATTCCCAAATAGAAAATCAATGATACTATTCCACCAGGTAATTAGGTTAACCACAATCATGAGTGCCAATATCCACCAAATCCATGAAGAAAAAAATTTATAGGTTGCCCAAATTATTATTAACGCTACCAATAAAATCATTTTTTTAATCTCTTTTCTAAATAATCCATTTTCCTTTTTAATTCAATATTTTCGTTTTCCATTTGCTCTAGTTTATTATATATCTTATCTAAGCTAGATCCGTTATTCTTTTGAGTAAAAAATGTTGTCAGAGTACTTGTCAATGAACCAATGAACCCAATACCAACGATCATCAAAAGAATGGCTGCAATTTTTCCAACAACAGTGTGAGGCGAAATGTCTCCATACCCCACAGTAGTTGCAGTAGTTAATGCCCACCACAGAGAATTTCCCCAACTAACCCCCTCTGCCAAAGAGTAAAGTGTGGCTGATAAAATTAAAATTGATAAACTTGTCCAAATTAAATATATGAATCCATTTGTTTTAAGAAACCCATGTAAATAGTGTTGAGCTTTCCCTATAAATCCGATAAGACGAACGAATCGGAATGCTCTTGCAAATCGCATGATTCTCATAATTCGTGCAAATCGAAAAAAACTGAATGCTGAATAAAAAGGCAAAATGGCAAGCAAGTCAAAAATATTTTGCTTAAAAAAAGTCCATTTATTTTNTAAAATAATCAACGGTAAAGATTAGTAGAATACCATTATCGAAATAAAGCCATGGTGATTTGTCAATATTTATTACTTCTACAAAATCAAAAACGACTAGCAAAATTGATATTAAAGCTAAGGTTAAAATTACAAATGAATAAATGTTTAACAACGTTTTTTTCATAAAATCCTCAATAATTAATTACTGCAATAAACTTGTTGCGAATACATATTTACCTAATATCTTAAAATCTTGGTCAATGTTCTTAGGAAAAATAAGTGGTTTGTAAATAGGATTAAATGACTCTGGTTCAAGGATAACTGCTTTGGAGGTTTCCTTGAACCTTTTTAATGTAGCGTTCTCTCCATCTACTAGAACAGCACATATATCGCCATTTTCAACCTCACAGTCTTTTGCAAAAACGGCAATAAATCCGGGAGCGATAACCTTACTCATGGAATCTCCATCAACCTGCAGCGCAAACAAATTGTCACGGCCATACTTATCTATCAAATCGTCCGGAATAATTGTTTGGCCGATAATGTGCTCATCAGCAAAAGTCGGGAGACCGGCTGTAATTTCACCATAAACATCTAACGGCTCATCAGATGTTTTCCAACCCACATTGGCAGTTATTGAAGCACCATCTGATGTGGGGTGTGCTCGAACGTTCTGCGGAACAGGCATATATCCGGCAATACTCATAAGCTCACTTTCTGGTACATTCAAACCCTTAGCAAGTTTTGAAAGAGTTTGTGGTTTGGGATTAGAGTCAGCTTTTTTATTAATAAGTTTAGACAAGTAAGCCGGAGAAACGCCAATTTTTAAGGCACTTTGTCTAATTGACCAACCATTGCGATCAATTATCTCTTTGATGTGGTCGCCAAGCGTAGAAGCATTAACATCGGGCATTGTACGATCATCCTTTCACGTTCATATCATTATCATATAACAGGTGTTTAGAAAAGAATATATTTAATTTATAAAAGTGTTGCATGTTTAGAAACGATGATGTATTATAAAGATGTTGAAAGTGAGGTGAACAATTTGAAATCAACACCAAAGCTCAAAGTTCGAAGCACTCGACGCCTCAAACATTTAATTGCAATGGCAGGTTTATCTTCTAAGGGTATGGCAGAGAATGTTGATATTACGCCTGCTTATGCGTCTGCTATTGTAAATGGTGGCTCTTACCCTAGCCCGGTTTTAGCCGGTAGAATTGTTTCTTTGTTAAACAGCCATCTAAATACAAATTTCTTAATTAATGATCTTTTTTT
>NZ_JAHPPD010000145.1:1332-3772 GCF_019061365.1 Lentilactobacillus dabitei | reverse complement strand
TTTATTTTAGCTGAAAGTTGTCGTTATTTTCTCTTACTTTATCTCTTTTTCAGAAATTGGGTCAAAAAATGGTCAACAAGGTTCTCGAAGGCAAAAATATCCGCTTGCGTATATATTATTCGAGGTAATGATAATGGATCAAAACGAATTAATTAATAACAAATTGTACTTACGTTATTAAATTGATGATTCAATTGTGATTGTCGAAGAACCATTCGAAATTGAAATGTTAACAGACCTGCCCGGCTGGCTCTCACTAAATTTCACCTCACAAAAAAAGCCTCGCATACTGGCGTACCAGCCACATTAAATGTGGAGCGAGGGGATTGATATCTATGACTTACTTATACTCTTCTAGAATTAGAGTGTCAATGTTTATCTCTTAAATACAAAAAGCCCACCCCGAATTAACGAGGTGGTCTTCTGACATACTTTATTTAATTTCTTTGATTAAGTCTACATAATCCTTGTTGGCCGTTAAATAACCAACCTGCGTTTTGAGTGAGTAGATGTCACCGTCTTTAACTGCGACTCCATAGAAACGGCTTCCCTTGGCCAAACGCACATACCGTCTGTTTTTATCGCCTTTTAGCGGGAGCTTATTATAAGCATGAATCAAATCAGTTTTAACTTCATACAGACCTTTGGCAGTGTAATATTCTGGTTTAATCGGGGTGGCTGATTTGCCGTTTGACTTCAATAAGTTTTTGAAATCATAGCTGGCATCAAGCGACATTCCTTTAAACCGATCAGTGTATTGCCAGATATCTACATGATTAATTCCTGGCTGTGAAGTGCCGTAAGCTGCTACCCATAACTTAGCATACTTGTGTAGCTTTGCTTGATTAATCCGGCCTTCTTTAAACCATGAAGTGGAACCGTAAACCATTAAGTTGTGGTAGCCATTGGCATAGAGATAGCCTAGGAACTTATTGATGCCGGCAGTACATTTTTGCGGTAAATCTGGGGCTTCCACATCAAGTGCCAGCCAAGTTGCTTTGTCTAAACCCATTTTCTTAACTTTATCTAGGAAATATTGAGCTTCATTAGTGCCATAATGCCAAAAATGATAGGCAGCTACCACACCAAACGCTTTATAAGCATTAGCAATTTGGTTAGCGGCTTTAGGTGAAGTGTAATGGGATCCTTCTGTTAACTTAACAATTGCACCAGAAACGCCGTGAGATTTTAATCCGTTAAAAAAAGAAAGAGAATCGGATTGGTATGCGGAAGTGTCAACAACAATTGAATGTGCCATTATTTCTCAACCTCGCCTTCCAATTTTGCAATATCACTTGCACCGTCACTTTCTACAGTATCGGTGCTATCTGATTTTGAAGCATCTGCTGTGGCATTCGTGTTATCGGTTGTTGGTTGAGCATCGACTTCGGACTTATCTTCAACAACGTCAGAGCTAGGAGTTGTAATGACAGGGGTAACATCTTTACCTGCGTTCTTATAGTCTTGATAAATGTTTTCAATGAGTCCTTTAACCAATCCTGATTTAGCCCACGTGTAACCACGATCGCTAGCAAAAGTTAATGCTTCGTTAAGCACGGCATCGAACCGGTCTTGCTTACTTAACGCTGCTACCTGGGCATATCGGGCAACCAGTCCTTCAATTGCGGTTAAAAGCGATTTCTCTTGGGCGGTCTTAGCGTGTGCTTGAGCAAGTGGCAAAACCGCTTTCCAAACGGCTAGAATAAAAGCAATCCCTGCAGCAAAAATACCAGTTGACTGACCATAATTAAAAATCTTAGTTAAAATTGCAATCATTATTTAGCTACCTCCTGATTATCATTTTTTTCCCAAATCGTTAGCAACGTCTTTGATGACTTTACCATCAGCTTTTAACAAATCTGTTTCGGTGTCTGCTTCCAAAGATTTGATAAGTTCCTTAACTTCATTTTTGAGTTGAGTGGGAACTTTCTCGATATCCTTACCACCGTCTAAAACATTAGAAGCAAACAATAAAGCCAAAGTTGAATAGTTTTTCTTTAACATATCAGAGATCTCCTTTATTTAACATTCCAAATTTACTGCGATACTCATCATTTTCCTGTTTAAGTGCCCGATTGGTTTCCTTCAATCGCAGATTGGATTCACGCAAACGCCGATTAGATTCACGCAAACTACGATTCTCTTCCTCCTTTAAGGCGATTTGTTGACCTAATTGTTTTTGCATTTGGTCCTTTTCTTTTGATAATTGGTCGAAATCAGCTTTCAAGTCTTGATACTTATTTTGCATATTTTTCATAGCATCGTCCGAGGTCTCCTTCACTTTTTGAATCAGCCAGTCGTCTAACTTACGACGGTCTTCATCGTCTTGACGCGCATCTTTTTTATGTTCATGAATGATTGCCCAGATGGTTCCAATTAACGTGGCTAGACCGCCTAGGCCGCCTAAGCTGATCATATCTGAAACAACCTGTTTAACATC
>NZ_JAHPPD010000145.1:0-1300 GCF_019061365.1 Lentilactobacillus dabitei | reverse complement strand
CAAAAACGCCCCGGATCATAAACCCGAAGGCGAGATAACCAAACAATGGGGCAATAATAATCATGCCGGCATTTCTTAATGTAATTGAATCAAGCAAGACTCCACTTAGCAGGACAATCCCGCCAACCACCAGTAATCCGGCAAACCACCAATCATCGGCAGCATCGAAAACCACATGTTCTGCAAAGCCAGGAGGTGGTGGCGGTGTAACTTCTGGGCTGTCCAAATAATTTAAATGAAAAAAGATATACGTGCCAGCCATTAAGGAAGCTAAGCCGAAACATAAATGCGAGTAATATTTTCCAATCCTTTTTAGCATTTTTATCACTTCCTAAATTTTGGGCAAAATAAAAACACCTCACTATTTAGTAGCGGGCGCTTGGTAATCTTTGCCAGTGATCTGTTTGTATTGATCGGAATTAATGAAACCGTTTTGTACATACCATTCAATTGCTGGCGTTAAAATATTCCAGCCATAAAACAATTTAGTTATCAGCTGCCTGTTCGGTAGCTGGCGTACCAGTTACCCAGCCATCGGTGTCAAGTGTTACATAATAAGTCATAAAAATATCCTTCTTTCTAATTACCGGAGGGAATCATATTTTGATTATTATCCTCCCACATACTTTTTGTATTTAAAAGTTACTATATTTCTACCTGATAAAAGGGTTGAACAATTCAGTCCCGATAAAGCCTGAAAGTTACTCGTCTGCAAATAAATTGAGTTTCCCGTTGTCATTAAGTCTAACTGTCCAATATCTCCACTCGTGTTATTAAAATCAATATTGTAAACCAATTGTCCTGAAATGTCATAAAGGCCAGTCACGATATCCCCTAAATTGATCATCTCGTATTTGGTGTCCATTATGCTGGCATCGTTAGTTGATCCAAAAAGTTCTATATACCCTGTGTTACTACTTTCATCAATTTTTAAAAAAGCATCATAAGATTTAAGCAGAGCGTTGCTTCCAGTTAAATGACGCCAAGCACTTGCTTTAACGCTTTTCAAATCGGCCATAGTAGCGGCCTGATTATCCCCCTTATCTTTCGAGGCGTCTTTAATAGTTGGCGCAATACTGAATGTCTGTGCAGCTGTATATGTGTTAGCCTGCCCCGTTCGTGCTAGGTCAGACGGTAAACTGCTTGCGAGAAGCAACGGATTATTGTTGACCGTTGGAACGGTATTAAAGTTGTTAGCACCAGATAGGTGGGCTACTTTGGAATCGTCAGCAGGTGTAATAGAGCTGCCATTAACTTCAATTGTGCCATTCTTATTATCAGTAACCTTATCTTCTGGTGC
>NZ_JAHPPD010000144.1 GCF_019061365.1 Lentilactobacillus dabitei | reverse complement strand
GGTTGAATACCGGATTCACAACGACCAGTTATGTGCCTAAAAATTATTAAATATTATCTCCAACTATTGGGGTTCACTTCAGAATCAGAAATAATTGGTTCTTTTTGTTAAATTCTGGGACCAAATCGTCTTTCGTCCCAGTCTTGGATGACCTCAGGGTTTATCGCCCGCTTTAATCATCTAATACTTCGTTGGTTTTTTCGGCCGCTTTTTCTTTTGCATCGGCAACCTTATCTTTTGCCTTGCCGGATGTCTTTTGGGCCTTACCCTTTAATTTAAGCTTGTCGTTTCCGGTCATGTCACCGATACTTTCTTTGACCTTACCAACTACTTCATCTTTTTTATTCTTTAAGTCTCCCATTGTTACACATCCTTTCTTATCTATGCTATAAGCATATATGAATATCAACAGATCTGCAAAGTTAACGCCTGACAATTTATAACGATGAGAATTGTATGAGTTATCTCCTAGACGCAAAGAATGTGCTATTATTGTCTTAAGACTAGGGGGTGCAACGAATGGCTACCAATAATAGCGTTACAAAAGCACAATCCGAAAGTAATGAAGTTAAAAAGCATCAACAAATTTTGACTATGATTGCGTTGATGACTTCCAAATTGCTTGGTGAAAATACATATGCAAAAAGTTCAATCTTTTCCGAGAGGATGGCCAGAGGGGGCCAGCTTTTTCTTGATAAACCGATTGAGCAAAGCATGTCACTTGCGGAGTTCAAATTATCCAAGGAAGTTCAGATGGGCTATTTGGTCGCAGTTGACGATTTAAGATCAGTGACGCTGGACCAGGTTCATTACATGTCTTTGTGGGCAACTGGTCAAAGCGATGATACGATCGTTAATCGAGCGGCCGGAAATGCTTTTTCAATCTATTTAGCTCAAAGTACAGATCAGAAAAAATTTGTCAATGGGTACAAGACGGCAGTCATTCAATTTATCCGCGCGATTGCTGGTGAAAATGGCGTGGTGGCAAAAGTAACCAGTGCCTTTCAGAAGCTATCCTTTGCTGATGCAGAGAAGCTGGCAAATGATTGGTTTGGCAGCGTGAATGGTTACATGCGCGGGGCCAGTCCTTTCCGCAAGATTACGGATGGAATTGATGATCCGGTGGATGAGCGAATCGTTCAGGGCCTTTTTGACGAAGTTAACAATGGGTATTTGACAACTCATTCGTTCGGCGATGATCAGGTGCCATTGCTTGGTAACTATATCTATTCCGGTGATGATTTCAGTGACCAAACTGATTTACCAGCTATGATGACCCAATCTTTGACCGACATCAGTTTATCCGAAACGATTAATTTGTTCGTGAATGGTCAGTTTAGCGAAGTTCTTGACCTGTTATGCTCGTTGGAACTCTATACATTTGTGTATCAATTCGTGAATGCAGGGCGGGCTGATCTGGTTGGCATGCCGGTGACGACAGCTACTGATATGCAGCAAGTTATCAAAATCACTGGCTCACAGCTAACTGATATCTTTGAACGATTCGGCTTGCCAGCAACCCTTGCTGAATTAGCAGCTAATTTACCGATTATTGACCTCAGTAATGCCGGAACCGCCAGAAATGCCAGTCAACAGAATTTTCAGCAGAATTTAAGCGTGGTGATGGATAATAGCCATCGGCCGCTTATCAATGATCGTGGTGAAACAGCTCCGGTTAATTATGGCTTTCTTGAAGCCCTTCATGGATTGATTCAGGCCACTTATTGTTTACCAATTCTTGTTCGATATACGGTGACGAGAAACCAGCTGTTAGCACAAATCCAAGCTGGTGATTATACGGAATCCAGGAACGTGGCCCCAGCTGATTTTAATATCGCTTCATCGTTAGGGGATTACGTCGAACAACTGGCCCGTTTCCAAGTGGATCAGCTGATTCCCATTGTTGAACGTGGTAAAGACGACTATGATGGCTTGAACCAGTCTGGCAGCCCCAGTGCATTCAACCACTTGATGCGGGTGGCACCCCAGATGCGAGCGGTTAACCCGAAATACGCTGAGATGTCCAAACAAACAAAGAAGTTGTATTACTGGCTATATCAAAGCTCGTTTGCAAGTGAAATTGCTGCGGCAGATAGAGTTCAACTTTGAATAATCATGACACGATAAAAGGATCGACGGTCAAGCAGTTATCTGCCTGACTGTCGATCCTTATTTATAACGTCCTTTTGTTAAATCGCCCGAATTCCGATTGCCGACCCCATGCCGCCACCCATGCATAGGGAAGCAATCCCGATTTCTTGATTGGTTCTTCGTAGATTGTGGATCAGTGTCGTGATGATTCGGGCACCGGAGTCTCCGAGGGGATGGCCTAAAGCAATCGCGCCCCCACTGATGTTGACTTTTTCCAGTGAGAGGTGAAGGTCGCGGGTAACCGCAATACATTGAGCGGCAAAGGCTTCGTTGAGTTCAACCAAGTCAATGTCTGCAATCGTCATTTTTAATTTGGCGAGGAGACTGTTGATGGCAAGGTAAGGCGCATATCCCATGATCTCAGGATCGATCCCAGCCTCGGAATAGCCAAGAATTTCTGCGATTGGCTGGAGACCTAGTTTTTTGGCATGGGAGGCCGTTGTCAGGATCAGGGCCGAGGCGCCATCGTTTAGTCCGGCGGAGTTTCCGGCGGTAACAGTCCCATTTGGTTTGAATGCAGGCTTTAGTTGGGATAACTTTTCCAAGCTCGTGTCGAATCTAACGGGTTCATCCTGATTGATTGGGTTTGCTAGTTCTTTAGTCTCAATAGGAATCAGTTCATCATCAAATTGATGGTTACGAATTGCAGCAGCGGCAAGTTGATGTGACCGTAACGCAAACGAATCCTGCTCCCGGCGGGTAATGTTAAAACGGTTGGCAACATTTTCGGCGGTGATACCCATTAACTCACCTGAAATAGAATCTCGAAGGCCGTCATGTTCCAATGCATCGTGCATGGTGACTGCCCCAAATTTAGTTGCCTGACGTTGATTCATGTTGAGGTAAGGCGCATTTGACATGCTTTCCGTACCGCCAGCGATGATTATTTCCGATTCACCGAGCAGCAGTGCTGAACTTGCTTGATGGACGGCTTGCATGCCGGATCCGCAGACTTGATTAACTGTAAATGCTGTCTTGCTTTGAGGAATATGACTTTGTAATTCGATTTGACGGGCAATGTTTTGACCGTTCCCTGCTTGAATTGCGTTGCCAAAAATTACTTGGTCAATCAACGAGGCGGGGATATTTGTTTTCGCAAGCAAATTTTTAACGGTCATTGTTCCGAGTTGTTCCGCTGTGACATTTTTTAATGCACCGTTAAGTTTACCTATTGGAGTCCGTTTGCCTTCAATGATTACGATATTGTCCAAATTCATTGGCTCCTTTGTAAAGATTTCATGTGCTAGTATAACGGGTTATTCACCTCAATAGTGAACTTTTGACTCAACCTTAATGAATTGCTAAATCATTAGTTAATAGAAAAAACGATTAATTTTGAAATAGTAGTTGACCTGGGTCAAAAATCCTGATAGTATATTACTCGTTGCTTAGTTAGCAATTGCATATATACCAATTACTTCTTAAAAAGTTTTTGTTGACTTACAGGATTTGATGAGATATAATTGTTATTGCTGCTGAGGCAATGAGACATAAGGATTTCGAATGACGAACGATTTACTTGGAGTCATCAAAAATGTTTGTGTTTCTCATGTAGACCTTTGAAAACTGAACAAAATTTTCGACAAACAAATGTGCAGGGCGTTCCGATTCATTTCGGAACCAAACATTTG
>NZ_JAHPPD010000143.1 GCF_019061365.1 Lentilactobacillus dabitei | reverse complement strand
CGTCAATTAACCACCAGTCTGCAAATGGTCGTTTTAGCGTTTTTAGCACTATTACTTAAGAGATTTTAGACAGCTTCTAATGAATATGGCGGTGCTTGTTACTGTGATTTGTGCCAGCAAGCCTTTCGTCATTGAGTTCAAAAAAAGTATCAAACGTTAGCCAATTTGAACCATGCTTACTGTGGTGCTTTTTGGAGCCACGATTATACAAGTTGGGATCAGGTTCAGGCACCGTCGCCGCTGGGTGATACGAATGTAATGGGACTTAACCTGGATTGGCATCGTTTTGTAACAGACCGGACGATTGACTTTTTTGATAATGAGATCAAACCGTTACGAGCGCTGACACCTAATATCCCTGTGACAGCCAATTTTATGGGTGGCAACCCATCAGAATCACACGGCTTTTATGATTTAGATTATCAGAAGTTTGCGAAGCATGTCGATATTGTGAGTTGGGATTCATATCCTAATTGGAGTAATGGTTACGAAAGTACGGCCCACTGGCCATGAAAACTGCTTTGATGAATGACGTGATGCGGATCCTCAAGCATGATAACTACTTGATTATGGAAAGTACACCGTCACAGGTTAATTGGCACCCATATAATCGTGCCAAACGACCAGGCATGCACGAAATGGGGAGCTTGCAACAGGTTGCCCATGGCGCCGACTCAGTTTTGTATTTCCAACTACATCAATCATTAGGAGCTTCTGAAATGTTTCATGGCGCCGTCATTGCCAACCATCGTGGCTCAAATACGCGGGCATTTAAGGACGTTCAAAAAGTTGGTCAGGACTTACAAAGCTTACAGGCCGCGCATGGAATGACCAGAACTGCAGCTAAAGTCGCTATTGTCTTTGATTATGACAACATGTGGGGCTTGGATGATGCCCGCAACTACGCTAACGAAACTAAAAAGTATTGGCGCACGATTCAAGAACATTACCAGTATTTCTGGGAACATGATATTCCAGTTGAAATTATTGCGACTACTGATGATTTGACGGCTTATGATTTGGTGATTGATCCGATGCACTTCATGATGAGCGCCCGGTTTGCGACTAAGCTTAAAGCATATGTGCAACAGGGCGGCCATCTGATTGGCACCTATATTACGGGCGTCGTTGATCATGACTTCTTAGCCTATCAAGGTGATGGTTTAGCTGACTTAGAAGCAACTTATGGGATTAAAGTTCAGGAAACTGACACATTATATCCGCAACAACATAATGCACTGACTGCTTATCACCAAGCGTATCAAGTGAATGATTATTGTGATGTAGTTGAGACGACAACGGCACAAGTCCTCGGCACGTATCAAAAAGATTTTTATGCTGGAACACCGGCTGTAACGGTCAATCAATTGGGCCAGGGAGCGGCGTATTATTTGGCTGCGCGGACCGATACTGACTTCTTGGATGCTTTCTATAAACGGCTTGCCACAAGCTTGGCACTTAAACCGGCATTGCCAGTGATCAAAGCGAATGCCAAGGTAAGTATTCAAGTTAGAGAGAATGCGACGACGCGCTATTACTTCGTGATCAATTTTAGTCATCGACCAACGACGGTGACACTTGAAGTGCCGTTACGGCAAATTTTTGAGAATCAAGTGGTAAGTGGCAAGCAAGACTTGGCCAGCTATGGTGTTCAAGTCTATATGATGAATAAATAATTAAGTGGAGTGAAATTAATGGCACAAAATGTTGAACAACAACCAGTAACCAAGAAAAAGTTATCATGGCATCAAATTAATGAAGGCGTTGCCTTTGGATTAGGTAACTTAGGACACTCGGCATTCTATGGTGCGTTGAGTACCTATTTTATTGTCTTTGTCACTAGTGAGATGTTTAGCGGCGTTGCACCAGCTATCGCCAATCGGTTGATTGGTTTAATCACAGGACTGGTGGTGGTGATTCGTTTAGCGGAAGTCGTTGTCGATCCAATCTTAGGCAATATTGTTGATAATACGGAAACACGTTGGGGTAAGTTTAAGCCTTGGCAAGTCATTGGGAGTATTATCAGTTCGGTCTTATTAGTCGTTATTTTCTCAGGAATCTTTGGATTAGCAAAGGTAAACTGGATTTTATTTACAATTGTTTTTGTGATTTTATTTATTATCTTGGATGTCTTCTATTCGTTAACAGATGTCTCGTATTGGGGCATGGTTCCAGCGATTAGTGAAGATAGTCATGCCCGGGGAATTCTCACGGCTCTTGGCAGTTTTGCTGGGACGACCGGTTGGAACGGCCTGGCAATAGTCGTTGTACCAATTACCACGTACTTTACCTTTATCGCAACTGGTAAGCATACCCAAGGTCCACAAGGCTGGCTAGCGTTTGCCGTTATTGTCGGTATTGTGGCAGTCATTTCCGCACTATTTGTCGCCTTTGGAACCAGTGAGAAGCACAATGCGATTCGGGAAGCAGCCAAACAAAAGACGACGATCAAAGGTGTCTTTATGGGCATTATCAAGAATGACCAAATTATGTGGGTCAGTCTGGGTTACTTACTCTATTCATTAGCAAACGTGATAACCAACGGGGTTCTATTCTATCTTTTTAAATTCGTGATTGGTAAACCTGGTGAATTTTGGATTGCTGGGGCGGTCGCAACTGTGATCGGTTTTGTGACGTCACCACTATATCCAATCTTGAACCGGTTTATTCCACGGAAAGTGCTCTTTGCACTCGGTCAATGCTCAATGATTTTAGCCTATATTATCTTTATTGTTGCGCAGACGAATTTGACCTTATTGATCATCGGATTAGTCCTTTTCAATATTAACTTTGCCCAATTAGTCACGGTCCTATCACTGACCGATGCCATTGAATACGGTCAATTGAAGAATGGCAATCGTAATGAAGCGGTGGTGCTTGCCGTTCGGCCGATGATCGACAAAATGACTGGTGCCTTTTCCAACGGTGTCGTCGGTGCCATTGCTTTAGTTGCTGGTATGACTGGTAGTGCAACGGCCGCCGATATGACTGCAAGTAATATTCATACGTTTGAACTCGCAGCGTTTTACTTGCCGTTAGCATGTGCAATCTTGTCATTGTTAGTCTTTACATTCAAAGTAACCATTACCGAAAAGAAACATGCCGAAATTGTTGAAGAGTTACAGGCCAAATTGGCAACAGGGGAAGCAGCGGATGTTGCGGTAACGCCTGCATCTGACATTCTGACCACTGAAATCTTAGCACCAGTAAGCGGTCAACCGCTCGCATTAGCGGATGTCAAAAGTGCCGCACAGCCACAAGGCTTACCGGGAGTTGGTTTCGCTATCAGGCCAAGTGATGGTCGCCTCTATGCGCCATTCGATGGGACGATTCGGTTTACGTTCTCAACTAAACATGTGTTAGGAATCGTGTCAGCTGACGGTCTTGAAACAATTATTCACGTGGGAATCGGGACGGTTAACCTCCGTGGTGCTGGCTTTACGACTTATTGTCAAGATGGGCAAGTCGTACACGCTGGTGATTTACTGATGACCTTTGATCGTGATCTGATCAAACAGAGTGGTTATGACGATGTGGTTGTTACTTTCTTTACGCAACCTGGTCGCGTTACAGCACACACTGAAGATTGGTCAACAGAAGTACAGCATGGTCAATCAGTAATGAAAGTAACATTCAAATAGATTGGAGTTGTCGGTCATGACAACGCCGACTCATTGCGATAATTGTTCGTGTTAGACTTGAGGTATCAAATAAGCACTGCTCACAAAATAGTGGAAGTTTGTCAAATGGTGTTGAAGGATAGTTTCTATCCTTTGGAGATCTCCTCGTGTGGGAGATCTTTTTTGTTGTTTT
>NZ_JAHPPD010000142.1 GCF_019061365.1 Lentilactobacillus dabitei | reverse complement strand
GCACCAGAAGATAAGGTTACTGATAATAAGAATGGCACAATTGAAGTTAATGGCAGCTCTATTACACCTGCTGACGATTCCCAAGTAGCCCACCTATCTGGTGCTAACAATTTTGATACCGTTCCAACGGTTAATAATAATCCGTTATTACTAGCAAGCAGTTTGCCATCTGACCTAGCACGAACGGGACAGGCTCAAACATTTACAGCTGCACAGACATTCAGTATTGCGCCCACAATTAAGGACGCCTCGAAAGATAAGGGGGATAATCAGGCCGCTACTATGGCCGATTTGAAAAGCGTTGAAGCAAGCGCTTGGCGTCAATTAGACAGTTCACACATCATATTTTCTAATATTGGTGATTCTGGCAATAGTTTTAGTAATTCAGATAAGCTTTGCCTATATAGGATAGATTCTGTTAATAAAAGGATATATATTAGTTTGACAATAATCATTCCCAATGAATCTCGGTATTCTATAAAATTAGATTTTTCGAATATAGTTTCAAGCTTCACAAGTAAAGGACCTGGTCATATGATATCTGATGCTATTTATAATAATCAGGGATACTATACGTATGAATTTAATATTAAAGGAGGAAATATTTCAATTAATATTGACAGTAATGCGGCTTTGGTAACTTCTGGATATCAAAATGACTGCTGGTTTGGATACGACACGTTACTAATATAGATGATTAAGTATCGCTCCTTCGGTGGACTAATCATCAATGTATAAATTATTATGTTAAGCATCTACTTTCAGGTAGGTGTTTTTATTTTACCCAAGCTTAGGAAGTGATAAAAATGCTAAAAAGGATTGGAAAATATTATTCGCATTTATGTTTCGGCTTAGCTTCCTTAATGGCTGGCACGTATATCTTTTTTCATCTGAATTATTTGGATAGCCCAGAAGTTACACCACCACCACCTCCTGGCTTTGCGGAACATGTGGTTTTCGGTGTTGCCGATGATTGGTGGTTTGCCGGATTACTAGTGATTGGCGGGATTGCCCTGCTAAGTGGAGTATTTCTTGATTCAATTACATTAAGGAATGCCGGCATGATTATTATTGCCCCATTGTTTGGTTATCTCGCCTTCGGATTTATGATCCGGGGCGTTTTTGATATTCGCTTTAATTTAACTTGGGTGTTTGCCAGCCTTGCCGTTGCATTGCTGATTGGCACTGCTATGCGAGGTGGAAAACACAATGGATGTTAAACAGGTCGTTGAAGATATGATCAGTTTAGGCGGCCTAGGCGGTCTAGCCACGTTAATTGGAACCATCTGGGCAATCATTCATGAACATAAAAAAGATGAGCGTCAAGATGATGAAGACCGTCGTAAGTTAGCTGACTGGCTGATTCAAAAAGTGAAGGAGACCTCGGACGATGCTATGAAAAATATGCAAAATAAGTATCAAGATTTGAAGGCTGATTTCGACCAATTATCAAAGGAAAAAGACCAAATGCAAAAACAACTAGGCCAACAAATCGCATTGAAAGAGGAAGAAAATCGCAGTTTACGTGAATCCAATCGGCGATTGAAAGAAACCAATCGGGCACTTAAACAGGAAAATGATGAGTATCGCAGTAAATTTGGAATGTTAAATAAAGGAGATCTCTGATATGTTAAAGAAAAACTATTCAACTTTGGCTTTATTGTTTGCTTCTAATGTTTTAGACGGTGGTAAGGATATCGAGAAAGTTCCCACTCAACTCAAAAATGAAGTTAAGGAACTTATCAAATCTTTGGAAGCAGACACCGAAACAGATTTGTTAAGAGCTGATGGTAAAGTCATCAAAGGCGTTGCTAACGATTTGGAAAAAAATGATACCCAGGAGGTGGCCAAATAATGTTCGCAATTTTAACTAAGACTTTTAACTATTTACAATCAACTGGCGTTTTGGCTGCAGGAATTGCTTTTTTGTTAGCGGTTTGGAAAGCCGTTTTACCAATTGCACAAGCACACGTAAAGACCGCTCAACAGAAATTGTTCCTAACAGCCGTTCAAGGATTTGTTGCCCGTTATGCTCAAGTTAAAGCACTGAGTAAATCAGATCGCTTTGCCGCTGTTCTTAATGACGCATTAGACTTCGCAAGCGATCACGGCTACACTTGGGCTAAATCTGATTTGGTAAAGGGAATTATTGAAAGCATTTATCAAGAGTACAAGAGTGCAGGCAAAGATATTGCCCCCGTCATTACTACTCCTAGCTCTGACGTTGTTGAAGATAAGCCTGAATCCGATGCTCAACCAACAACCGATAACACGAATGCCACAGCAGATGCTTCAAAATCAGATAGCACCGATACTGTAGAAAGTGACGGCGCGAGTGATATTGCAAAATTGGAAGGCGAGGTTGAGAAATAATGGCATATCCAATTATTGTTGACACGTCATCTTTTCAATCTGATTCTCTTGCGTTTTTTAACGGTTTAAAACCTTACGGCGTTTCTGGCGCAATGGTCAAGATAAGTGAAGGTGTTAAATATACTTCACCCAAGGCTGCCAATCAAATTGCCAATGCTTATAAGGCATATGGCGTTGTTGGTGTGTATCATTTTTGGCATTATGGCACTAATGAAGCTCAATACTTCCTCGATAAAGTTAAGAAAATGGGGTTAGACAAAACAACTTGGCTGGCGATTGATGTGGAAGCCCCAGATTTACCGCAAAAATGTACTGCCGGCATCAATAAGTTCCTAGGGTATCTCTATGCCAATGGCTACCACAACTTAATGGTTTATGGATCCACTTCATGGTTTCAGGAAGGCCGGATTAATCAAGCAAAGCTACACAAGTATGCTAAGTTATGGGTAGCGTCTTACGGCACTTCGCAGCCAGGAATTAATCATGTGGATATCTGGCAGTACACTGATCGGTTTAAAGGAATGTCGCTTGATGCCAGCTATGATTTCAAAAATTTATTGAAGTCAAACGGCAAATCAGCCACCCCGATTAAACCAGAATATTACACTGCCAAGGGTCTGTATGAAGTTAAAACGGATTTGATTCATGCTTATAATAAGCTCCCGCTAAAAGGCGATAAAAACAAACGGTATGTGCGTTTGACCAAGGGCAGCCGTTTTTATGGAGTCGCAGTTAAAGACGGTGACATCTACTCACTCAAAACGCAGGTTGGTTATTTAACGGCCAACAAGGATTATGTAGACTTGATTAAAGCAATTAAATAAAGCACGTCAGAAGCCCACCTCGTTAATTCGGGGTGGGCTTTTTCTTTTTGCCAAATCATTAAGGAATTCTAAAGTTGAACTACTGCTTTCCAAATTGTGTACAACGGATAATTATCCCGGCTAAGAAACCAGACCATGTTTCGGATCGACATTACTCATATTTATAAAGAAACGTCACGATTAACGTTTATCCGGTTAATCGTGACGTTTCTTTCAATCATTCATCATTTCATTTTATTATTTATTATGGATGAATATGGTTACCAATTCGACTTGGCCTTGATCTGGCGCTGTGACTCAGCTCCCAATAATTGTAGCCCTCGATGGCTAATCCAATCAAAATACCTAACACGTAGAAAACTAAAATCGTCAACAAGTTCATAACTTGACAGTCCCTTCCTTTGATTATACCGGTCATTGCCTGATCCGGTACCGTCTTGTTAATTTGCTGCAAATCAAGGATAGATTAAAAGTTCAAAAATGGCAATAGGTCATTTGGGGATTTTACAAAATTATTCTCTCAAAATAAATTTGGACAAAAAGAAGTTCAAGCAGCAATTAAAGACTTAGCGTCAAAATAGATATAAGAACAAGCCCACCTGAAGTGCCCTACAATTGTTAGACAAGTAAGTCTAATGATTGTGGGGCTTTTCTTGTGACAAAATATAGTAGTCAATT
>NZ_JAHPPD010000141.1 GCF_019061365.1 Lentilactobacillus dabitei | reverse complement strand
TGAATTGACTACTATATTTTGTCACAAGAAAAGCCCCACAATCATTAGACTTACTTGTCTAACAATTGTAGGGCACTTCAGTTGAGGTAGACGTTTTAGTTTGCAATTTATTAATTAGTAATATGCTTTAACGAACTTAGAATTACCAGTGATGTAACCACCAGCAACTTTATATCTCAAGGCACCAACGTTATTGACGCTGTTAGCGTGTGAGAAGTCATAGCGCTGAACTTTAATCCTGGTACCCTTCTTGATATGGCGCTTGTTACGTTGGGTCAAGTTAACGGTCTTATAACGATTGATCGTCTTCTTGACTTTGACGTAACGAACTTGCTTGTGCTTGCCCATTTCGACGAGTTTGCGGTTCCCGGTAATGTATTGACCATTGCTGAGAAGGTAGCGGGTAGTTAAGTTGTGCTTAACAAACTTGGTCACATGAAGCACTGTACCTTGTTTGTAGTTGCGAACCTTGCCAGTCAAGTTGACGTTGGTGTAAGCATTAACCCCACGAGGATTAATGACGGTCAGTGTCTTGTGACTGCTCTGGTAGTAAACCGGACGAACGTAAGCCCATTGAGCGGTGATGTAACCCTTCTTACCCTTGTTCTTGGTTAAGTGGTTTACATCGCGAACTTGGTAACGCAGGCGACCATTCTTAGAATGACTGTAACCAGTTACCACAAACATTGGTCGGTATACCCGCGGCTTCCGGGAGTACCCAGCCTAACGCTCGCTCTTGGAGAAGGTATTATTCTTGTATAAGTAAATCTTCTTCAAGGCGTATACGGCTTCACCTTTTTTAGCGATTGGCTCAGAAGGCGTTGATGGTTCGGGAGTCGGCGTTACAGGAGTTGGAGTAGGGGTTACAGGAGTTGGATTTGGAGTAGGAGTTGGCTCTGGATTCGGTCCCGGAGTAGGGGTTGGCGTTGATTTAGGTGTTACATAAATATCAATCGTGTGCACCGTATCCGATGGTAATTTCTCCGTAATTGGATCTGTGCTCAAGTTTTTAGTATCCGTCGCATCCTTATCAATATGCCAACCATTAAGGGTATAACCCTCATCTAAGAATGTCTGCAAATACTTATAACTTTTATTAACGATTAAACTGTCACCAGATTCCTTTGTATACTTATGAGTATCCAAAGGCGTACTTGGATCATTAATATTTCGAATATTAACAGTTATTGGCTGATCAGTCGTTGACTTAGGCGTTACATAAATGTCAATTGTATGGGCCATATCGGCAGAATATGTTGCAGTAGCTGGAAGTTTTTGTAAATCTTTGATATCATCCGCTGCCTTGTCAAGATGCCAACCATTGATTGTATCATCTTGTGAAACATAATCCTTCAAAATATCATCATTCAAATTAACGGTTACAGTATCACTATCTTTTTTGGAATAACTAAAATTCTTCAAAAGAGCACCCTTATTCGTGTAATCTCGAATGTTAACGTCTATCGGCTTGTCAGTTGTTGGCGTTGAGTTAGGGGTTACGTAGATGTATACCGTCTGCCCAGCAACTGGTTCCGTTGTTCCAGTTGGATAATCAATAGTAGTTGGTAATGAGCTGAACTTATCAAATGATGGTTCTTGACCTTCTGTCCAACCCTTTACATCATATTTATCAGTTGCAGCTCTATCAGTTATCCAAGAATCAGTCGCACTCATTTTCAGGCTTGGCTGATCGCTGGAACCAGTGCCCAATTTATAGTCAGTTCCAAGCTGCTGCTTTGTGTTTGTATTAATAACTTTACCAGTCAAAGATCCATAGTATTTAGTAACAGGTGTATTCTTGTTCTTTACATAAAATTTCACCATCTTAACTTGTGACTTAGAAGAAACAAGCTTTCCGGAATCATCGACATCGTTAGTAGCATAAATATACCCAACGTAAAGGCCAGGATTTACCGTCTGATCATCAAAACTCTTGGTAACATCAAATGAATTGCCATCACCAGTAATAACTTGTGGATTGCCAGCTTCATCTAATTTTGGCTCTGGGTTGCCGTTAGCATCCTTGGCACTATCAGATTCCACTACCTTTTTGAAAACACCACCATTAGCGTAGTGCATGTAAAGATTACTATAATTCAGAACGCTTGCACCTTGACCACCATTATTATAATCTCGGCAGTCACGAACTAATGTCTCATTATTTGGAGTATCTGCGGGCAGATCAGGGTTCCGCATGAGGGCATTAGCTTTCGTCATATCCGAAGGAACCGGAAGATCTGTTTGTAGTAAGTTTTTAAAAAAGTCTGTTTCATTTGTTTTTGACTCTTTATCTGTTGACTCTAGTTTAAAGTACCCACTATTAAACAAGTTCTTCAAATCTGTACTGGAATCCGAATCCCCAGTATTAACAGAAACCGCGTTAGTATTCTCGAAAAGTGCGGGAGCAAAAATTGTCGCCAACGGATTACTATATACTAAGTGAGCTCGATAAGTTGGTTGATTACTATTCTCAGAGTCGATAGGAATCTTCATTGCATCTAAAAAATTCTTATCAGTAACAGTACTACTTTTAGAAGATTTGTCTCCAGTAAGACTGCTAATAACATTAACCTGGTCAGAAGCTTTTGTCGTTTTAATTGGCAGCGAGACATCAAAGTTGATGCCATTTATGTGATCTGATGAGGACAACTGGCTCGGATCAAACGTAAAAATTAGCGTCTTATGACTACTATCCCCTTCACTAGCTGTTTTATCATACGTCCACCCCTTTGCGTGACTAAACGTGCCATCACTTGCTTCATATACGTCTGGAGCTTTCGAAAGGTCAAAGGTACCAGCCTCATCACCAGACAGTTTGATTGTCCAAGTTAGCTTACTATAATAGTTTTTCAAATTGGCATTATAATCAGAATCCGTCATGTTTGTTACACCGCCAAATAGAATCTGTGCCCATGCAGGCATGGCATTCTGACTGTATAAATACATGTAATTATTAGAATATGACGATGGGCTTGGGTAGTAATCGGTATCGTTTGCCGTTTTAACAAGGCTCGCGAATCCGTTATCATTGTAAGGTGTTCCGTTCGTAGAATAATCGGGATATGGAAGCCCACCCTTATTCATAAAAATTTCTTGATTAAATGCATTGTATGGTCCATTGGGATTAATTAAGTTAAATATTTTGAATGAACTAGGGTCAGTAGTGCTAAGTTGTGACCCGTTATAGGAAACCTTAACATCGTATGTTTGTGTTTTTTCCTTCTGCTGCTTTATATATCCCGTATTATCTGTATTTCCTGTTGTTTGCATCATCACTTTAACTTCAGGATTCAGCAAACCGTCATAATAATCTTGTGGCTGATTTGCAGTCAAAGTAATGGTTGTCGTTCCGTTGTTATCATCGGTGCTAGAAATAGCAAATGCGTCGCCAGAACTAGCAACATAGACAGCAACATTGCTAGTCTCAATTCCAGGAAGGGTTTTACTAGTATCTGTATTTTTTACAGTAAAAGTAAATTTATCGCCCTTGTTAATTTTCGCGCTATCAAATTTAAAATTATACTGTATCAAATAGCCTTTAGCATAGGTTGAATCACTTATGTTATTGGTCAATACTTGGAAGGCCACTGGCTGTAGTTTGACCATCACTTGCACTCGTTTCATTTGGTTGCATCAATAAACCAAATGCAAGCACCAATGCCAACACCATAAATACATACTTAATTAGCCTCCCATTTGGGGTTGGGCTGCAATACTTCCTAACCATAAACAATACCCTCCTATAGTACTTTTTGATGTATCACAACACGCCCCTTACCCCGATTAATTCCTGTTCACTCACAAATGAACTGACTCTTCCAGCATTCCCCCAGTTGCAAGCAAAGCACTATAAAGTAAGCACTAAATAATTGGACGTATTCAAAAAGGCATTCGAGCATGTTATTCTTCAGATAACACAATCGAATGCCTTT
>NZ_JAHPPD010000140.1:3131-3995 GCF_019061365.1 Lentilactobacillus dabitei | reverse complement strand
ATGATTTATTTGAGCTGTGGCAGGTAAACGCGGTTCTGAATGTCTCTTAAAACCTGTCTCAAATATTGACTTCAATCCAAAATAGGTCTTAGAAAGATTTACAGACTTTATTTTGTGTAAAAAATAAAGAGCTGTTATAAAAATTCCACTAAAAATTTTTATAACAGCTCTTTACATATTTTGAAATTAAAAGGGTGGAACTATGTTCCACTCTTTCGGTTGTATAAGTCCCGATTGCTAAATGCAACTAAAAAATTATTAATTGCATAGTTCAGAAAAAATTCTAATTCAAATTATTTATCAAAGAATACCATTAGTTCTTGACATAAATCATATCTTTTGATAAATAATTTGTCTTATTCACCAGTACCCTCCAGAGGGCCCTCCTGCTTAATTGCATCGGCTTTAGTGGCTTCATTAGTTCCTTTTTGGTGCTTGACCGGTGAATAAATAGAGAAGACCTTCATGGTCTGTTTTCCAGCGTTGATCACGTTATGCCAAGTGTTATCAGGAACAACTACAGCCTCTCCCGGATGAATTTCCTGATCAACTGTTAAATGATCTTTATCTTTCCCCATTTTAACGTGGCCAATACCGGCTACTAAGTAAATAAGTTGATCATTACCATGATGAATTTCCATACCAATATCACCACCTCCGGCTGGGATAGCCATTAATGTGATTTGAAAATGATCCCCGGTCCACAAAGTAGTTCGATAATTTTCATTTTCCAAAGCAGCCGATTTTAAATCAGGTGCAAAGGGTGCTGGACCGTAGTCTCCTAAATCTGCGCTTTTTTCTAACATAATAAACACTTCCCTTCTAAGTGGAATTGTAACATAATTTTTTATTATTTGATATCAT
>NZ_JAHPPD010000140.1:0-3090 GCF_019061365.1 Lentilactobacillus dabitei | reverse complement strand
GATCTATGATTTTTGATATACTTCTATGTAAAAAGCGAGTTTAAGCTATGAAAAATTATCCCAGCAATATTACTCGGCAACGAATTAACTAGCACAACGGGTAATTTATAGCCTTTTTGTATCTTGTCTATGAACCGTAATTTCGTAGCCAATTATTTTCCGACCGGTTTTAATACTTTTCACTAAAAAACAATATTCCTAATTTAGTACTTAGCTCTTTAGCTATTATATTTAAGTGTTAAGATAAATACATCTTGAGTGAATGTAACTTTTTTTACGAATGAGGGAACTTGTATGTATAAAAAGATGACTATAATGCTTGTTACTGTTATTACTTTTATTGTCGGTTTTAATATTAATGGTTTAACGGTCTCTGCTGTACCTCTTGATCACTATGGATTGTAGTCAATACGTGAGACAGATTTTAAGAGAGATCAAGAACCGCGTTTAGCTTCCACAGCTCAAATAAATCATTAATTTCGATTAATAACTTATTTGAACCATGGAAAGCATTAAATTAGGCGGCCATCTGGTTCGCAATCGTTGCAATTTCAACTTGTAAGGGGGTTTGGTAGCTGAGTGAACTATGAATTCTCTTCCTATTGTAAAAGGAATGAACATATTCAAAGAGGACTGAAGCTGCCGCTTCGTAATTTTCAAAAACTGGAATTGGATAAACACATTCCTTTTTGAGTGAAGCATGGAAAGATTCCATTGGGGCGTTGTCATAAGGACAGCCCTTACGGCTATACGAGTGGCGGATATGTAGTTCATTTAAGCGTTTGTTATATTTATCGCTGGTGTACTGCGTACCTAAGTCACTGTGAATGATGAGGCCCTCAGTAACTGTCCGATTCTGGACGGCGCTCTCAAGCGTCTTCATGATCAGCTTGGTATCCATTTTTTTAGAAAAGGAATACCCGATAATCCGACGGGAGTGCAGATCCATGATGGTTGATAAGTAACACCAACCATCACGCTTAGTCTGAATATAAGTAATATCAGTTGTCCATTTCTGATTTAAGCCAGTGGTGGAGAAATCCTGCTTAAGCAGATTGGGACGCTGTTGAATCGCTTGTTTGGAGGAAGAGGTGGCCTTTCACTTCTTGATGGTAATCGAGTGAATATCCATCTCCTTCATGAGCCGAGAGACTCGGCGAGGACTGCAGCGGCGCTGCAGGGGTTGAAGTTCTTTACTTAATTCATATTGAATCTTCATGACGCCATATCTTTGTTTGAATTCAACGAAGATGCGGAAAATCCGCTGTTTCAGATCTTTATCTTCCAGACTCCTTTTTGAGGGCTTGTGGGCTTTATAGCGATAGTAATGCGCTCTTGAAACCCCGATGACTCGACACATCTTAGTTACCTGGTAATTTTGGCTTTCTTGTTGGATATAATCAAAGATATCGGTTATCTCTGCGCAAGGAAGCCGAGGGCTTTTTTTAAGATTTCGTTCTCCTCGGATAAAGCAGCTAAGCGTTTCTCCATTGCTTTAATCTCATCAGGAGTCTTACCTGACTTGTTTTGAGTTTGGGACTGAATCCACTTATGAACGGTGGAATAGCAAATGCCATATTCTCTGGCAAGTTGGACAGCAGATTCACCTTGTTTATAGAGGTTGATAATGTTTTGTTTGAATTCTTTGTCGTAATGAGTTGGTATGTAAAAATTCCTTTCTTTTAAGAGACGATTGACTTATTATACCCTCTCTTAAAAGTTGTCTCAGGAACTAGCTTACATCCACTATCATATTATTATTACTTATACTAAGCCTCATAAAAAATATATTGGGCATAAGTATAGTAATTGGAATACTGTTTATTCTGCAAAAAAGAAAATAAAATCTACTTTTTCTAAATCAGTAACGTGGACTAATTCTTTGACAGGGAGCGTTTCACTGTCTAAAGGGAAGTTGACTGCTTTATTAGGGTTTAATGTAACTAGGTCAGATACCGTTACAATAAATGTTCCATTTTCTTTTAATGGAAAATATCGACAAAGGGTTCAGTACCGTAAGAGGTATCAAAAATATAAGATTACGCGAACGGAATACATAAAAATAATCGGATCATCAACGCAAAAAAAACACCTTAGGGATTTTGCGTATAAGTACGATGGTATTGTTAGTCGTGTGGTTAGAGATAAGTAGGTGATAAAATTGGACTTTTTTAAACTATCTAGTTTATTTGGTAGCTTTGCCTTATTAACGATATTTTTACTGCAAATCATGAATGCTTTTTCTGAGGTGCTATCTACATCGGATATTTTGCAAGATGGAACTAAAATAACTAATCAAGTTAATTACTTTGAGACCCCATTAATTACAATTCCAGTTATTTTTTTAATATTGTTTTTTATTTTTTTTATACTTGGTATCTGTAAAGTTAATAAATAGTGGATTAGTGGTTGCTTGAAATTAAATTGTGCAAGTTTGAGAGGCAATTAAAAACAGCTTCTTACTATTATTTTTAATCGGCTGACGCAACTAAGGCTTTCATGCAGTTATCTTTAAACCAAATTGATAAGCATAAGAAACTGTTTGAAATCTGGTTTAAACTTTGACATACTTTTGCAAAGGGAAATTATCATGCCTAATTATCCCAGTAATATCAACTGCCAGCAGTTTGAAGTGATTCGTTCCGAATTAGAAAACTTTCATCAACGAACGAAGCCTCGTCAAGTTGATTTATATGACGTCTTTTGTGCGATCTTATACATTTTGAAAAACGGCAAACGGTTTATACTTACTTTCGCTTGTGGTCCCAGTAGTCGGCTCCAACGGAGCCGTCATTACTGGACCAAGTTTTAAAAAAATTGTCATTGCTCGGCGAACTTACCAAGGATGTTCAGCTTTAACTTCCTTTATTATCGTTGACGCTCAGAGCGTCAAAAACACCGCTACTGCTGAAAACAAAGGTTACGACGCTGGTAAGAAAATCTCGGGGATTAAGCGCCATCTGGCAGTTGATATCAATGGCTTTCCGCAGGCCATTCACATGACGCGAACGAACGTCTCTGATCGAGACGGGGCCAGTGCAATGATCGCTTTACATGCCATGCATTTACGCCAGGTTCAAAATGTCTTAG
>NZ_JAHPPD010000014.1:2817-38391 GCF_019061365.1 Lentilactobacillus dabitei | reverse complement strand
TAATTCATGCCTAATAACAAAAAAGCATCACCTTTCGGTGATGCTCATAAGTCGCCATCAATACGATTTGACTTTGACCCCCGTTTTGTCAAACTACTTGTTATCTTTAATTACTTTACGGCCTTTGTAAAAGCCTGATGGTGAAACATGGTGTGGCATGGTGTATTCACCGGTCTTAGGGTCGAGGCTCAAATTAGGAGTCGTCAACTTAATGTGACCGCGACGCATGCGTTTTCTTGCTTTTGAAGTTCTACGTGCTGGTGTTGCCATATTCTTTCCCTCCTTGCAAAAATAAAATATCCACTAGTGAAATTTTTAGGCCCGGTTATTTTGAATCTTGATCTTTAAAAAGATCTTTCAATTTTGCCAGACGTGGATCAACTGTGTTCAACTCTGCCTTCTGATTCTTATAATCATCTACTGACATGACGTCCCAATCTTTGCCACTGGGCATCTGTTTGCCAGCAATCTCGTCAGGAGACAAAATGTGCATTGGAATATGCAGAATAACATTATCGCTTACTGCAGATTCCATATCAACTTCGGCATCTTCATCGAGGACAAACACCACATCATCTTTACCATATCGGGCTTCAGCAGCCTTAGAAGGCACATAAAACTCCTCGATGGTAAAGTCTAAAGGTAAGTCTACCGGCTCAAGTGACCTTGAGGACGGTACAACAAGCTTACCCACGATATGAGTGTCAATAATTACATCTCCCCGATCAGCAAATGCCTGACCATCAATATCGAACGGGGTTGCATCGATAACTTGTTCGGAATATCGTTGCAACAAATCATCCTTGATATCAATACGCTCATTAAACGTGAAAGGATCAGTATCAGAGTACTTTTGGAGATCCTTAAAGTACCATTTCAATATAATTCCTCCAATGCAACAAAACTCATTATACCGGCAACAAATAGGCTTGTCAAGGTGTTTTGCTTGATAGGTTCAGCCCTCTTTTAGCGAATAATTGGATGCTTATAAAAATCTTGGGAGACCTGATTGATCATTTGAAATAACATCCCTGACTTGAAATCCATTTCAATGTAATCTTGAACAACATCCTCATTAATTTTGGTGATAAGCGGTAATGACAACTGCTTTTTGACTTGATTAAGATAAATCCGACCGTTGCGGCTAAACCCCAACAGACGGATATAACTTGGTTTAACCAGCATATCTTGAGGGTAAGCGTGAACCAAGACATAGGTACACAATCGTTGGATTCGCGTATACGTATACCGCTTTGTTTTGACTAATCGTAAAAAGTCACGAAAAGAAGTTGCTTTGATCGCACAACGCTTAAGGCGATACTCGATTCCCTCGGTCATCTGATAAATGTTGTGTAGCTCATTAATTGGTGTTTCGACCAATTCAAATCGCAACATGGGCCAGAATTGATCCCAAGTCATCAGCTGTTGAACCTGAATCAGTTCCTGCGTTTTAGTTGGAACAAACCGGGCAACAGCTGTTGAATTTCCAGCCAGTAAAGCCGTCCGAATTGCCGATCCGCTCGAAGTTGAGCTTGAGGAATCAATTTGACGATCATTGTGGCAGCTCCCAATGCGTTTAACCGGGACCAGCTTCAATGGGGCTCCCAAATTAAAATTAGCATTCGCATAGCCAAATGCAAGCATATCATTGGGCTGATTTAACCGAATCCCAGTTTTTTTGAACAAATAATCTTGAAAAATGGAAGGATACGGACGATCAAATTGTTTAAAACTCTTATCATGCCGAGGTTGATTGTCGATCAGCTCCTGATAATCAATACTGGGGTTTTCCGCGCCAAACGACAACCAATCGCACTGCAGGTCTGCTGCCAAAGCAACCGCCCCAGATGCGAATATATGGGATGGTTGGACAGCCGAAAAAAAAGGCAACTCAACAACAATATCAATCCCATTATCGAGAGCCAATTTGGTGCGTTGCCATTTATCAAAAATAGCTGGTTCGCCCCTTTGCAGCCAGTTGCCACTCATGATCGCAATTGACACATTGGCACCTGTTTGGACTTTGGCCTGCTGCAGGTGATATAAATGCCCGTTGTGGAACGGATTATATTCAGAAACGATCCCAACTGCATGAAGCATCAACCATTACCCCTTTGTAGACTCAACAAACCACCGCTTCACTTGCTTAGCAAAGGGCTTATCACCGAAATCCGTTGTAAATTTGAGGTCCCTGAAACCACCACCCATCAGCATATTCATCAATTCATCATAATCGTATGCCCGCTCCCGATGAAGTTCACTATATGCATCATAAGCATCTTTTTCAGCGTTATAACTGAAAAAACTCAAATCATGTTCTACAGCCGCAGGGGCAAAATCTCCCTCATAACTCGTCCACATGAAAGCTGAATCTTCAGTGCGATAGTTATACATATAGCCTGGATAGACATCGGTCACTTGATAAGGGGTGATCACATCAAATAAGAATTTTCCACCTGGATTCAAATGTTGACTCACAGAATTAAGCGTTTTCTGGAAATCTTCTTGGCTAATGAGATAGTTTAGGGAGTCGTCAAAACACGTGATCACATCATAATTATCTAAATCTGATAGGTCCCGCATGTCAGCCTGGATAAACATCACATTACTATTAGTTTGTTGAGTTCGTTGATCGGCCAGTGTCAACATGTCAGGAGATAAATCAGCTCCATCCACTTGATAGCCACTTTTGGCAAGCTTAACTGCCAACCGCCCTGTTCCACATGCTAAATCCAGAATCTTAATGTCATTATTAGGCCTTTTTGGATTAGTAATTCGATCGGTCGTGTAAGTTAACCATCGATCATATAATGATTCATCGAACAAATCATCGTAGAATTGCGCAAATTCTGTATAGATCATACCTCAACCCATGAATCGATATTGACCAATGGTGCCTCAGACCATAATTTTTCAAGATTATAAAAATCACGGACTTCTTTTTGGAAAATGTGAACAACCACATCACCTAAATCGATTAAAATCCAGCGACCACTATTCTTGCCAGAAACACTATAAACATTAACGTCCTCTGCTTCAACCTGATCAATCACTTCATCGGCAATCGCCTTAACTTGACGATCAGAATTGGCATCGGCGATCACAAAATAATCAGCCATTAAACTGACTTTCTGCATGTCTAAAACAACAATGTCGTGAGCCCGTTTGCTATCGGCGGCTCGAACAACTATTTGAGAAATTTCTTTACTATCCATATTTACTCCTTATTTCAATCCAGAATCTGGGACCCAACTATTATAGGTTATGATAGTCTGTGGAAATACCGGTTTGTTATTCTCGACCAAATAACTTAACGTCTGTTTGGTTTGGTATGCCACGCCCTGTTTTAAGTCATTGAAAGTTACTTTTCTGGCCTCATCGACGCCCGGAAAATCTCTGGCAGGTTCAATATAGTCGGCCATATAAACAATTTGTTCAAGTGGCGTCATATATTCATGCCCAACCGTATGGTAACGGACTGCATTTAAGATTTCAATATCATTGATCTGAAGTTCATTTTTAACAAAGATCCAACCGACAACCCCATGCCAAATTGCGTTCCCGTAGTTTAATAATTCAGGATCTAAATGGTACGTTTTAATCGCTTGAATGAAGTCTTCATCGGGCCGCTGTTTCGCGTAATCATGGACCAAACCAGCAATACTTGCGCGCTGTAAGTCTACCCCATTAATATCCGCCAAGTCCATTGCGGTTTGTTCAACTCGCAACACATGGTGAAAGCGACTGTCCGTTAAGGCATTCCGCAATTTTTCAACGAGTTCTGTCCTGCTGAATGGGGTACCCCGATACGTTAACTGACTATTCTCCATATAATTGATGCTCCCTTATATATTTCGCAACACACGTTGGTACAAGATAGCGAATCGACTGGTGTTGGCGAATCTTTGACCGGATATAAGAAGAAGAAATGTCAATATAAGGCACGTCAACCCAGATAATTGGATACTTCGAGGATGGGGTGTACCCATCCCGCTTGACGCCAACGAACGATACCAGCTTGACCAAATCATCGATTCGGTGCCATTTAGGCAAATAATTAACCATGTCACCGCCAATAATGAAATAATAATCATTTTCGGGATGCTTTCTGGTCAATTCTGCCATTGTATCATACGTATAACTGATCCCACCGCGATTCACTTCGGCCATTTCTATCGAAAAATTAGGATTATTCCAGATAGCCAAATTGATCATTGCCACGCGATCCTGTGCATCAATCGCTAACTTACGGTCAATGTGAGGTGGATTTGCATCAGGCATGAATAAAATCTTATCCAATCCAAGTTGGTCCAGGACTTGTTGAGCAACAATCAGGTGACCATTATGAATTGGATTAAACGTTCCGCCAAGGATGCCGATCCGCTTGCGCTTATTTTGAACGATCGTTTCAGTTTTCGGCAGTGCTTCTACAGTGCGAACAACATTAGACATTTTAAAATACCCCTACATTGAGAATACTTTTTTTGATAAATCTTGATGATCTTGATTCTTTGATTGCTTGAATAGGACAAGTGTTTTACCGATTGTTTGAACAACCGTAATATCGCTATTAGATTCAACATAGTCTTTGATTTCGGTCAGAGACTCAGCGGCGTTTTGCAACAGGTTGACTTTAATTAGTTCTCGGCTGTCCAAAGCCTTATCAATTTCAGCCAACCAAATAGGTGATAATCCATTTTTACCGATCTCAAAAATCGGTCTCATTCGATTCGCACTCGCACGTAAAAATCGTTTTTGTTTTCCAGTTAATTTCATATATACCTCTAGTTTTTTTAAATCATTGCCGGTCTTAACAAAACTGAAACCCCTTTTGGTGCCCAGCCAGACACTGAAACACCTTCAGGAACTGTTACCCAGCCCAGACCTTCAATGACCAAATCACTTTTTTGAGTCGTCTTGAACTCATGAGCTTCCAGTGGTGGAAAATCAGCTTTATTTTCTTCGGATGGCGGTGTTAGCAGATTACCAACGTGTTTTGGATAGAACTCATCAGCATTCTCCAGTTTAGTCCGATGAATATACAGGTTATTTTCGGCGTAAACTGTAAAACCTGCTTTACCATCACCTGAATTATAATCAAACCGAGCAACGCCGCCAAAGAAAAGCGTTTGGGCGGGATTTAATTGATATTCTTTTGGTTTGATCCGCTTTTGAGGCGTTACTAAATTCAATTCCTTGCCAACCAGATGATGAGCCATCTGTTCAGGCTGAATAATTCCCGGAGTGTCAACCAAAAGCTTGCCATCTTTCAAAGGGATATCAATCCGATCTAAGGTGGTACCAGGGAACCGAGAAGTTGTAATCAACTCCTTGATCCCGGTGGATTGGCGCACAATTGAATTAATCAAAGTTGACTTACCCACATTGGTGACGCCAACCACGTATACATCTTTGCCGTTTCGATATTTTTCAATTTGATCCAGTAATCGGTCAACATCAAGATTGGTTTTAGCTGAAATTAGCTCAACGTCAACTGGTCGGATACCAGCAGCATTCGCTTGTTGACGCAACCAATCCTTAACCTTGGTTTTCTTCAATCGAGCTGGAAGAACATCCAATTTGTTTCCCGCTAATAAGATTGGATTATTACCAACAAAACGATGAAGCCCCGGAATCATGCTCCCATTCACGTCAAAAATATCGACCACGTAGACAATTAGTGAGTCAGTATCAGAAATACTTGTTAATAGCTTCAAAAAGTCATCGTCGGATAGACTAACCGGAGCAATTTCATTATAATGTCGCAGCCTAAAACAGCGTTGGCAGTACACTTCACCATTTTCAAGACCTTTTTTCAACGCCGATTCCGGAGTGTACCCCAGTGCTGTTTTGTCAGTTGTTTGCACTTTAGCACCACATCCGATACAACGAACTACTTCGCCATCCACAACAACTTCATTTTCTGCCATAAATTCCTCCTATTTCCAATGTAAATCCGGATATTTCTTAATTAACATGTTCCAAACAATCTTCTCGAAGCCACGATTAATCGTCGTATTCCATGCATCCGTTCGAACTAACGGCTTCACGAGAATACTGCGAACCCCACAATTGTTAGCTGAAACGACATCAGTCATCAACTGATCACCAATCATCACCGTATTTTTCTTCTTTAGATGAAAAGCCTTAATCGCATGACGAATACCAATCGATAGCGGCTTCATCGCCCGGGGCACAAAGGGTAATTCATAATCTTTTACCGCTTCTTGAATCCGGCGATGGCTGTTATTTGAAACAACAATCACTTTAATACCATACTTTTTGATACTTGCCAACCAATTGCGTAGTTCGTCAGAACCCGCTTTTGAATTCCATGGAACCAAAGTATTATCTAAATCGGTTAGAACACAGTTGATATTATTATCCAACAAGAACTCAGGAGAAATACTGTAAATATTTTCAATCATCCACGCTGGTTTAAATCGAGACAACATATGTCGCTCCTTAATAAATAGTTATTTATTTAAAACGTGGCTGGAACAAAAATAATTTTTGCCCAGCCACGTTTCATCAATCATCAAATTACTTAAGAGCTTCTTTGGCAGCGTCAGTGAGCGCCTTAAAAGCATCTGTGTCACTAACGGCAAGGTCTGCAAGCATCTTACGGTTCATATCGATGTTAGCAAGTTTCAAGCCGTGCATAAATTGGCTGTAGCTTAAATCGTTAAGACGAGCAGCAGCGTTAATGCGGGCAATCCATAATTTACGGAAGTTAACTTTGTTGGCACGACGGTCACGGAATGCATATACCTGTGACTTCATTACTTGATCTTTAGCAGTCTTGAATAAACGGGATTTACCTCCGCGATATCCTTTAGCTAATTTTAAAACACGCTTACGACGTGCATGTGTGACTGTTCCACCTTTTACTCGTGGCATTTTGAATTCCTCCTATATTTTAAAAACGAAATGATTGAATGAATAGTAGATTTTATAGATGTGGCAATAACTTCTTATAAGTCTTGATATTAGTCTTGTCCATCATACTGGTACCACGAAGTTGGCGACGTTGTTTCTTTGTCTTACCGTGAAAACGGTGACTTGTGTAAGCATTAGCACTCTTAAATCCACCGTTAGCAGTTCTCTTGAAACGTTTTGCTGCAGCACGGTTTGTTTTTTGTTTAGGCATTGGTAAAAATCCTCCTCAAGTATTTAACGAACTAAATTAGTTTTTGTCTGCGTCTTTTGGTGAGAGCATCAAGAACATGCTTCGGCCATCCATCTTTGGCCGCTGGGTCACAGTGGCAACGTCAGACGTTTCTGAAGCCATTCGGTCAAGGACTTTTCGACCAATATCCTTATGGGTGATTGCACGACCTTTAAATCGAATTGAAACTCTTACTTTTTCGCCCTTTGCCAAAAACTTCTTAGCATTCTTCAACTTAGTGTTAAAATCGTTCACATCAATTGTTGGGCTCAAACGGACTTCTTTGACACTGATGACTTTTTGTTTCTTACGAGATTCTCGTTCCTTCTTCTGTTCTTGGAAACGATACTTCCCATAATCAAGAATCTTTGCAACTGGTGGCTTAGCCTTAGGTGCAACGAGAACTAAATCTAAATCAGCATCCTCAGCTAACTGAAGAGCTTCGTTCTTAGACTTAACCCCCAATTGATCACCATTAGCACCAATCAAACGGACCTCACGTGCGCGGATTCCATCATTAACCATCATATCTTTTGCTATGGTACTTCACCTCCGAATTTTGTGAAAAAGCAGAAAGAGAGCAGGCACAGAATTGCGCCCGCTCTCAATTAAAGAACTTGGATAACCCAGTTCTTACTCGATATCATGCCCAGCAAATTTGAAGTTTACTCAGGCGAGAAGCGGGTAGCCTCTGCTTTCATTTGAACAACTATTACATGTTATCATGCATCCAAATCCCTGTCAACAACAAGCCCGTTATGAACGGCCTTATTTGTTGTCTTCACGAGAATATGAATTGATATCTTTTTGAATCTCATCAACGAAACTATCAAGGGATTCAGATTCTGTGTTCTTTTCACCATAACGACGAACAGAAACTGAATTGCCATTAACTTCTTCATCACCAACAACCAAGGTATATGGAATCTTATGGGTTTGAGCATCCCGAATTAAGTAGCCCATCTTCTCACCTCGGCTATCAACTGATGACCGAATCTTCAGCTTGCGGAGCTGCTCGTTAATCTTCTTGGCATAATCCCCATGCTTATCTTGGCTAACAGGAATAATCTTAACCTGATGAGGTGCCAACCAAGTTGGGAAAGCACCCTTATAAATTTCAGTCAGGTAGGCAACGAATCGTTCCATCGTTGAAACCAAGCCACGATGGATCATAACTGGACGATGTTGTTTGCCATCTTCACCAACATAATGAAGATCGAAACGATCAGGCAGCATGAAGTCCAACTGAATCGTTGACAAAGTTTCTTCATTACCAAGCGCCGTCTTTGTTTGAACATCCAACTTAGGACCATAGAAGGCAGCTTCACCTTCTGCTTCCGTATAGTTAAGGCCCATTTCATCCATGGCACCCTTCAACATACTTTGAGCTTTTTCCCACATCTCGTCATCATCAAAGTACTTTTCAGTATTTTGGGGATCACGATAACTCAATCGGAAAGTATAATCATTGATGTCAAAGTCATGATAAACGTCGACCATCAAGTTCAAAATATTCTTAAATTCTTCTTGAATTTGATCCAAAGCAACGAACGTGTGACCATCGTTCAAGGTCATTTCACGAACCCGTTGTAGACCTGATAGAGCACCAGACTTTTCATATCTGTGCATCATACCAAGTTCAGCAATTCGTAATGGTAATTCACGGTATGAACGAATATGATGGTTATAAATTTGAATGTGGCTTGGGCAGTTCATTGGCCGTAATTCAAGCATTTCACCATCGCCCATATCCATTGGTGGGAACATGTCTTCACGATAGTGGGCCCAGTGTCCAGATTGTTTGTAAAGGTCCAAGTTGGCAAGTACTGGCGTGTATACGTGTTCGTACCCGTTAGCAACTTCCTTATCAACAATGTATCGTTCGATGGTTCTGCGGATTGTGGCGCCGTTTGGCATCCAATATGGCAAGCCAGCACCAACTTTAGGATCAACGAAGAACAAATCAAGTTGATTTCCAATAACTCGGTGATCACGATCATGGGCTTCTTGACGCTTTTCCAAATCGGCATCAAGGTCTTTTTGTTTGTTAAAGGCAGTTGCATAAATCCGTTGGAGCATCGGATTAGATGACTTACCCTGCCAATATGCACCAGCAACGGAGAGTAATTTGAAAATTTTGACTTTACCGGTTGATGGTAACACAGCGCCTTCAGCAATTGACTTAAAGTCGCCAATTTCAAAGAATTTAACTTGACCATCAACGGCGTTTTCTTTAACCAATTCACTTTGGTAAGGATCGTTGCCGGCAACCTTTTTAGCTTCATCAGCACTCAAGAAGACAACTTTGATTGGCAAATCTTCTTTAATAATCTTATGCATAGATTTGCTGAGGTCCTCTAGTTGATCCACGCTGATTTGAGTATCAGGCTTATCAGTATCAACAAAGAAGCCATCCTCATCAGCTGCACTTTCACCAAAGTTAATGTTATCAAAATCATTGGCAATGGCCATCTTTAAAATTTGAGCAGCAGTTGCCCGCAAAACACTGAGGCCGTCGTCACTATCTGAAGTGACGATTTCGATTTTACCACCCTTATGTAGTGGTTCGTCATTATTAACAAATTGACCGTCCACCTTACCGGCTACGGCTTTTTTACCTAAACTAACAGCAATTGATTTGGCGATATCTTGGGCCGTTACGCCATCGTCAAACTGTTTAACACTGCCATCTGGAAATTTAAATGAAAGTTGTGACATATCTCTTACTCCCTTTTTATTTTTTGGAACCACAAAAAAATCCCTAATATACACTTAAGTATATTAGGGACGCAATTAGCGCGGTTCCACCCGTATTGGATTCATAGGCAAATAAACCATAGCTGCCCATAAAGCTCTCAAGTGGTTGCTAACGGTACCATCCGGGATAGCATTATCCGCAATCCAGTCCAAGAAGTGGTAACAGTTATTTTCTAAACAAATGGTCTTCCAGGCTAGAACCATTCTCCCTGTGATGAGAAGTAACTGTCATGTCTCCTTGATTCATTGCTTATAAGTATAGAATTGCTCTTTTAAAAAGTCAATTCAATTTGAAAATTAACCAGGTCGACGATTTTCACCAGTCATTTCAACTTCCCGGGATAAGAACTTAATTCGTTGCATCAAGCGCTTGGCTTTTAGTGGCTCATCGTCTCCCCGTTGGTTGATTCGTAGATGCTCTTGTTCAAGCTGCTCCATCGAGAAATTCGAGGTAAAAAAAGTTGCGAGTTGTTGCTGCATTCGATACTCTAAAATAACCCCAAGCACTTCATCTCGAACCCATGACGACATTGAATCTGCACCAATATCATCAATCATCAGAACGGGGGACTTCTTGATGGTATCAATTTTATCGGCAACATTATTTGTCGCAATTGCAGCTTTCATTTCAACGGCAAAACTTGGAAAATGGACCATGGTGGTTTGAATGTTGCGGTCAGCAAGTTCATTTGCAAGCGCACCGGTTAGATAGGTTTTGCCAACCCCAAAGGGACCATAAATATATAATCCGGGATGAAAATGCTTAGGATCCGACTTAACAGCGTTGATGAAAGCAATCCCCTTAGTTAAAGCCTCAACTCTTGAGGGATCTTTATCGAAGCCATCAATCTTAGCCTGCTTAATATCCTTCGGCATTGAAATTGTCGTAATCCGACGAGCCAACGATTGTGACTGCTGCCTAGCAAGGGTCTGTGGTGAGGCTGCATACGAAATATCAATCAAGTGATCATTGATAACCAGTTGTGGCAAATACCCTGGGGCAAACGACTGCTTGTCCTCGGAAATCTGACGTTTTACATTCGCATACTCGTACAGTTTGGATGCTGATCGTTCCACGGCATTATCTGCTAATTCATTTTGATGTTCGTTAATAAACTTAGCGATTTCAGGATCATGCTGAATGTCATTCATAATCTTATTGAAAGTTTCACTAAAAGTGCCCCCATTGATCTTACGGTCCTGCATGAGCTTTTTCACGTAATCGCTGACCCGTTCCATTGATTTTCACCTACTTTTGCTTTTTTAATTGATTGAGTTGCTGTTCCAATTGTTTCTTCTGTTCCGGACTCAAGCCCTGTTTTGACTGCTTCGGTTGACTCTTCTGGGGCTGTTTTGCCCAATCAGGTAACGTTTCCTTCACGTTAATGCGCTTTTTGGAATAACGCCGAGTCGTCTTCTCTGCTCGTTCTTTGCCGCGATTTCTAAGCGCGTTAATGGCATCTTGCGCACTAGAAACGTGTTTTTGAGACCAATCATCCGCAATTGTCGAAATGAGATTTTGGTTGAGAGTGGAATGTTTTTCAACCACCAAAATCTGATAAACCAGCAGATTAAGGACTTCATTTGGAAAAACCCGTTTATTGACGAGATCCCGTAAGATTCGTTCCTCTCCTGGGGTGACAATTCCATGTTTCTGATCCTTGATTTGCTGCAGAAAAGTCATGGGTGCATTTGATTGCGTAATTTTGATAAGTTGCTCAGTGGCCGCATCAAAGTTTTGGGCCGACTTCTCGGATTCTTGACTGCCTGGCTCAGCTTTAACCTTGTTGGCCGGTTGACGCATCTCAAATTGTTGAGAAATGAGCATTTTCAATCGGCGTTGATCCAACTCATTTGTGCTTAAGTTTGTCGCTTTTTGAATGAGTTTCACCATTTCAACCTCATCAATGCCATATAACAAATGCTCGGATAAAATCAGATCGTGACTTTTCTTGACACTTGGCTGGTCAACATAGGAATTATTAAGCATTTCAAGGATCAAATTGAAGTCAAAATCATCACTTTGAGGCCTTAGTTGATCATTGCTGGCGCCTAAATGATCATCGTTTAACACTTGTTTGGTTTCATTAACCGTCCCAGGAATGTTCTTGATTAAGGTCGTTGGGACATCAAACGTGTCCAGGAGAGAAGCAGAAATATTCTTCAAATCACCCAAATCGGGTAAGGGAGCAATCAACCTTGAAACAATTTGCTTGTAGGTCTCATCCCCAACCTTTCCCAATAACATGACCGCCAAAATATCAGTCTTCAAAAATTCTTTGGCAGATAAAGGAACCTGCATGGCATACACGAGAGAATCTGGTGATTTCCGTGAGGTAAACGTTCCTAACAAATTAACGGCTTCCAAGAGCTTTCGTTGCGCAACAATCTTGTCAGTCCCAATATTGAGCATACTTTGTAACTCATAATGTTTATGCAAAACGAGTTGATTATGGTCACTCACACTAAAATTCCAAAGTAGCTCGTACAGTTGAAGCGCGCCATCTCCAATGATTGGTAAATACAAGTTATTAAGTACATTGTGATCAAGCATACCATTAACAGTCGCGTTAACCACAACAAACTTGGAATCCGGGGTTAATTTGTTGAATGCATCTGCCATTTATTTCCCCTCCGGATCGTTTTTGGAATCTTTTTTCTTATCCTTTTCCATAATTTCTTTAAGTTCTTTGTAGAACACCGACATATCCTTAAACTGGCGATAGACACTGGCAAACCTGATATAAGCAATTTCGTCCAAGTTGACTAATTCTGCCATGACATACTCGCCGATTTGTTGACTGGAGACTTCATTTTCACCCAATGACCGAAGTTTGTTCTCCACCCGGTCAACTAATTCAGTGATGGAATTCATTGAAACCGGTCGCTTTTCAGCCGACCTGACAATGCCTTTCATCAATTTTTCACGGTTGAACTCTTCACGGTTCCCATTCTTTTTAACAACCAGCAAAGGGGTCACTTCGACTCGTTCAAATGTCGTGAATCGAAAACCGCAGTGTTCACATTCTCTTCTTCGCCGGATGACGCGGCCATCATCGGTCGGTCGACTATCAACAACTTTGGAACCATTGTAACCACAATGAGGACATTGCATGGATTTCACCTCGTTTAATTCGTTTCAGCGGCCAACCACTCATCAACCTGTAACCGGGTCTGAGCAATTGTACCGGAATTATAAATAATTGTATCAGCCAAATCACATTTTGTCTGCAACGGCCATTGATTCTTAATTCGCTGGCTCGCCTGACTAATATTCAATTGATTTCTTACCATCAGGCGGTGAAGCTGAGTGACGGGGTCACAGTACACGACAACTACTTCGTCTACGATGTGTGCATAACCATTTTCAAACAACGTCGGGGCATCCAGAATAACCAAATCAGCCCCTGCCCCTGTACGCTGCTCAAATTGTTTCGTAATTTCTAAGCGGATAAACGGATCAATTGTTCGGACCAGTTTTTTAAGCTCGGCTGAATGATTGAACACTAATCTTCCAAGTTTTTTGCGGTCTAGTTGGCCATCTTTAGTCAAAATTCTCTTGCCAAACTGGTCAACAATCGCATTGAAACCACCTTGACCCTTTTTCTCCACCTGGTGAGTAATTAAGTCAGCATCGATGATCGGTACCTGATTCTCTTTTAAATAACTGCTGACGGCCGACTTACCAGTCGCAATCCCGCCGGTCAGCCCAATTAACTTAGTCATTATCTACTCCATGAATCACTTGGCATTTCGGGCAAAAATGGGTGCCCCGTTGTGCCAGCTTAATTTTCACAATTGGTGTCCCGCAGCGTAAACACGGTTCGCCTTCTCTACCATACACATTTAATTGATTCTGAAAATTTCCGGCTTCACCATACGCAGTTGAATACGAATGAACCGTCGTACCATGGCCGGCAATTGCTTTTTGAATTTCAACAATAATATTTTTTCGCAGCCGTTTGATTCCAGCTAACGAAATGGAATTGACCGGCTGTTCTGGATGAATTTTACTCAACCACAATACTTCATCAGCATAGATGTTTCCCAAACCGGCAATTTTGCTTTGATCGAGAAGAAATGGTTTCACCATCTTTTTACTTTTGCCAAAGATGGTTTGCATATAATCAATCGTTAAATCTTGTTCCGTCGGTTCTGGACCGATCGTTTTAAGCCCTGCCACTGATAACTCCTCACCAGTGTTTACCAGATTCATCCGGCCAAACTTCCGGGTATCATTATATCGAAGTTGGCGGCCATCCGTTAAATGAAAAATCACGTGGGTATGTTTACCAATCGGGGCGCCTTCTGGTTCAACATCGTATTTACCTTCCATTCGCAAATGCGACACAATTGTGAGGTCGTCACTTAACCGGATGAGTAAATACTTCCCACGGCGGTCAATTTTCTCAATCGTTTTATTTTTTAACGCTTTTTCGAAAGCTACTTTTGGTAAATTAACCATTTTTGCATACAGAACGTCCACACTGCGAATCTGACTGCCGGCAACAAGCTCAGTCAATCCGCGGCGAACGGTTTCTACTTCTGGTAATTCAGGCATCCCAATCCCCCATCATTTCAAAATAGTCAGTGTGTTTAATTGTTACTTAGCATCATACCACGTCTTACCCCAATGACTTTCGACCTTCAGGGGAACGTTCAATTGAATGGCAGAATCCATCACCTTTGGAATTAACGTTTTAACAGTTTCAAGCTCATCTACTGGAACTTCGAAAATCAATTCATCATGCACTTGAAGCAGCACTGTCGTTTGCATATCTTTTAGCGCTTCGTCCATGTTGATCATGGCAATTTTAATAATATCTGCTGCACTCCCTTGAATTGGTGTATTCATGGCAGTCCGCTCAGCAAATGATCTCAAATTAAAACTCTTGGAGTTAATATCTGGCAAATACCGTCTGCGATGCGCAATTGTTTCAACGTATCGGTGATTTCTGGCGAATTCGACAATATCTTCCATATATTTCTTAACACCGGGATATTCTTCAAAATAGCGTTGAATAAACTGATGGGCTTGTTTTCGAGTGATACCCGTGTTCTTTGACAAGCCAAAGTCACTGATACCGTAAACGATCCCAAAGTTGACGGCCTTGGCCTGCCTACGTAATTCAGGGGTCACTTCATCGTTGGACTTTAAACCAAAGATTCTTCTGGCCGTTGTGGCATGAATATCTTCGCCCTCTCTGAAGGCTTCCTGCATGTTCTTGTCGTTAGTAATCGAGGCCAACACGCGTAATTCAATTTGAGAGTAATCAGATGAAAAGATCTGCCAACCCGGATGAGAAGGAATAAAGGCTTGACGAATTAAACGGCCTTCTTCGGTTCGAACTGGGATGTTTTGTAAGTTGGGGTCTACAGACGATAACCGTCCAGTCTGAGTCAGTGTTTGTAAATATCTGGTGTGGACTTTTGAATCATCCTTGTGAATGACTTTGAGTAGTCCATCCACATAGGTTGATAATAATTTAGAAATTTGGCGGTAATTCAATACGTTTTGAACAATTGGCGCATCAGGAGCCAACTTTTCAAGTACGTCAACTGAAGTCGAATAACCAGTTTTAGTCTTCTTCAAAATTGGTAATCGTAACTTTTCAAACAAGATTGTTCCCAATTGCTTCGGTGAGCCAATATTAAATTCTTCACCGGCTTGTTGATAAATAGTTTGCTTAATTTCACTCAATCGTTCAGTAAATTTACTGCCCATTTCTTCTAGAGTACTTGCTTGGACTTTAATGCCACTGATTTCCATTTTGGCAAGCACAAACGCAATTTTGATTTCGATGTCCCGATAAAGGGTGGTTTGATTATGCTTATCCAAATCGGCAAACATGGCATCATGAAGCGCATCAATTGCCTTGGCTTTATGCACCAGGTGATCTAAAAATGCTTGAGATTCTGGGTCAATTGATCGTTTAGCACCCTTACCGTAAACTTCCTCATCAGTCTTAATATTGCTAAAGCCGTGCAACTTTGCAACGGTCCCGACATCATTACTGTTATTAGTTGTATTAAGCAAATAGGAAACGAGCAACATATCAAAGTCCACGTTCCGGAGTTCAATCGATTGCCGAAACAAGCCCACAAATGTCCGCTTAGCATCAAACACGTTCTTCTTGATTGTTGAACTGGTCAATATATCTTTGACAGTTGGCGTTTTAAGTAAAGTAACATCATGAGTAACGAACCACTTTTTGCCCTGCCCAATCGCAAATCCTAAGAGATCCGCAGTATGATAGTTTTCATCACTCATTTCCAATTGGAATGAAACTTCGTCCTTAAACTGTTTCAATTCATCTAAGTTCTTATTTGTGAGAACTTCGCATTTGATTGTGGCTAATTGCTCTTGACTTGATTGGTCATTAACCCCCAATTTTGACAGAAAGGATTTAAAGTTCATCCGTTCATAAAAATCAGTCAGCTTATCTAAATCATCACCGGTATAATCTAGGTCTGCAAGGGAGATTGTCACCGGTGCATCCCGATTAATTGTCGCAAGAACTTTGGCACGCCTAGCCTGATCTTCATCATGAACAAGATGTTCCTTGAGCTTTTTACCAGAAACCTCATCAATGTGATCATAAAGATTATCAATCGTCCCAAACTGTTGCACGAGCTTCAGTGCAGTCTTATCACCAACCTTTTCGACGCCAGGATAATTATCGGAATTGTCTCCTTTAAGTCCCTTAATTTCAATGATTTGGCTGGGCTTAACTCCCAATTTTTTCTCCACATGATCGGGTGTGTAGGTTTCCAGCTCAGTCACCCCTTTTTTGGATACCTGAACGGTTGTTTTATCTGAAGTTAGTTGGGTCAAGTCACGATCACCAGTCACAATCACAACTTGATAATCACCAGCTGTTTCTGCATGTTTGGCAAGGGTCCCAATAATATCATCGGCTTCGTAGTCAGGCAGCTCATAGGATTTAATGCCCCGAGCCGCTACCAACTCCTTTAAAAATGGAAATTGTTCAGATAATTCGGTCGGCGTTTTGGCCCGGCCTCCCTTATAATCTGAATACATTTTGGTTCGAAAAGTGACCTTACCAGCATCGAAAGCAACTAGCACATCGGTGGGCTTTTCTTCCTTCAGAACTTTATCGAGCATTCTGTTAAAACCGTAGATGGCACTGGTATGTAAGCCAGATGAATTGGTAAACCGGTCGAGGGATTGATATAGTGCATAAAATGCTTTGAAGGCAATACTGTTGCCATCAATTAACAGTAATTTTTTTGTCATGTCGTTCTCCTCTAATTTAAAACGCTTAATCTAATTCTACCACGCGAAAGCTGGGGCTTCACCGTTTCTAAGAGAATTTTTCCGAAAGCTTTTGTTAACAGCAAAAGGGCTGGATCAAAACAGATGTTTTGTCCAGGCCCTTATACCCGCAATTTTCATTTAATTTAACGATTATTACTGTTGCCAAAGATTGAAAGTAATTGTAAGAATAAGTTAACAAAGTCCAGGTATAACTGTAAGGCTCCAAATACAGCCAGCCCAGTCATTGAAATCTCACCACTACCAGAATATCGGTTGTACATTTGCTTCATTTTTTGAGTATCATAAGCAGTTAAAATTGTGAAAATCACGACAGCGACAATGGAGAATACGAAAGCGATAATGGTACTTCGCAGAAAAATATTAATCACCATTGCGATAATCAAAGCAATTAACGCCGCAGTTGCCTGAGCACCCCATTTATCAAGATTTCGGCGGGTCACTAGGCCATAAACGGTCATGGAAATGAAGATCGCCGATGCAGACACAAAGGCCGATGCAATCGATGCGCCAGTATAAGCATAGGCAATTGTTGAAAAGACAAACCCACTCAAGATCGCATATAACATGAGTACTGCGAACGCAAGGGTTGGCCGCTTAAGTGCCTGAAATGAAATAATAAATGGTAAAACAAACCAGGCAATTAACGCAATCCAGATTGTGCCGCTGTGAGGGTTAATGGATGCGCCCGACTGGCCAAGACCGGCACTGATTAAGAAGGCCGTTGCGGCTGAAACCAGGACAGCCAAGCTCATCCAACCATACATTTTAGTTAAAAACGCATTTAAGCCGGCGGCATTATTGACCATCTTTCGTTCGTCCGGTCGTTCATTTGGGTAATTATCCATAAAATCCGCTCCTTTTGTAATTGATAACTATTTTCTTCGTTACATAATTCTACCAAACAAAAGCCGATAATCAAGTAAAAATACTTGAATATCGGCTTTATAAGAATTCCTTAATTAATTTTCTTGCTTAAATGACTCAGTAAGTCTTCGTAAGATTTTTCGTACTTTTGGATGTCACCGGCACCCATGAAGATAACGACATCGTTATCGTAATCAAGCAACGGGGACATGTTATCAACTGATAAAATTCGACCGCCCTTAGTAATTTTCTTGGAAAGATCCTCGCTGGAAACTTTTCCGTGGCTTTCACGCGGAGAACTGTAAATGGAAGTCAAAAATACTTCATCAGCAAGGTTCAAGCTCTTTGCAAAATCATCCATTAAGGCAATTGTTCGACTAAACGTGTGAGGCTGAAATACAACGGCAATTTTCTTGCTTGGGTATTCCTGACGGGCAGCATCAATTGTCGCTTTAATTTCAGTTGGATGATGGGCATAGTCATCGATGATCGTCATTCCAGAAATCTTACGTTCTGAGAATCGCCGTTTAACACCTTGGAAGGTCATCAATTCTTTTTTGATTTCACCAAGATCGACTTCTTCAAAGTAGGCCACTGCAATAACGGCCAAAGAATTGAAGATATTGTGTTCGCCAAATAATGGGACCGAGAAGTCACCCAAATCCTTGCCTTTATACAAAACATGGAAACTTGAGCCACTGGTCGTCCGTTTAACGTCAACTGCTTGAAAATCATCTGTCTCATTCAAGCCGTAGTAATAAATTGGGACACTGGCCTTTAATTGACGAAGCCGTTTATCGTCTCCCCAAGCAAAGATTCCTTTCTTTGTCTGGTTGGCAAACGTTTGAAATGCATCTTGGACATCATCAATGCTCTTGTAATAATCTGGGTGATCAAAATCAATATTGGTCATAATGGCGTAATCCGGTTGAGTCGCTAAGAAATGACGACGATACTCATCAGCTTCATAAACAAAGAAACGCGCATCAGGAACCCCTTTACCAGAACCGTCACCAATTAAGTAATCAGTTGGAGCAATTCCAGAAAGAACGTGAGCAAGCAGCCCAGTCGTACTGGTTTTACCATGGGCACCAGACACACCAATACTGGTTTTACCCTGAATCATTTTACCCAGAAATTCATGATAACGATAAACAGTTAGACCCATTTCACGCGCCTTTTTGATTTCTGGATGGTCATCGGTAAACGAGTTTCCGGCAATCACCGTCAACCCCTCGTGGATGTTCTTTTCATCAAAAGGCAAAATTTTGATGCCTGCCTGTTCCAAGCCACGTTGTGTAAACGTGTATTGCTCAATATCTGAGCCCTGGACCTTGTCACCACGGTCATGCAAAATTAAGGCCATGGCACTCATTCCAGTCCCTTTAATACCAACAAAATGATATACAGTGTTTGAATTCATATTCCAACCTACCCATCAATCTTAAATTTTTAATTATCGTCAGGTGATTCGTCGCTGGCTTGGTTTCCAGAGGGCTTGTAATAAACCGTTCTGGGTTTTGCGCCTTGCTGTTCTGAAACTAAATGGCGAGTTTGCAAATCGTCAATAATGTTTGCAGCTCTATTATAACCGATTGAAAATACACGTTGAAGCTTTGATGTAGAAATTGTGTCTTCTTGGGCAATATATTTCATGACCTGGGGCATCAATCGGTCGTGAGCGTTCTTGTTAGACACGGTTTGTTTCAATGATTCCGGCGTGAATAAATATTTTGGTTCACCTTGCTGCCGAACTGCATCAATGACACCATTTAACTCTTGATTCGTCACAAAGGCGCCCTGAAGTCTGATTGGCGTGTTAGCCCCACTACCAAGATAAAGCATATCACCACGGCCAAGCAAACGTTCAGCACCAGCCGAATCCAAAATCGTTCGGGAATCAACTTGACTGGAAACCATGAAAGCAATTCGACTGGGAATATTATTTTTAATGGTTCCAGTTACAATGTCGACACTTGGCCGTTGAGTTGCAACAATCAAATGAATACCCGCAGCCCGGGCTTTCTGAGTAATTCGAACAATGGCATCTTCCACTTCGCTTGATGCAACCATCATCAAATCGGCCAGCTCATCAATGATGACAAGAATGTATGGCATTTTGAGCCCATACTCCCCTGCTTTTTCTGCTTTTGCGTTAAATTGTTCAATACTACGAACGCCGCCGGCAGACAATTTTTCATAGCGCTCGTCCATTTCCTTCGTAACCCACTTTAAGGCAGCAGCCGCACTTTGAGGATCTGAAATGACCGGTGAAAGTAGATGAGGAATCCCGTCATAGGGTGCAAGTTCAACCGCCTTTGGATCGATTAATAATAATTTCAAATCCGCTGGAGTCGCTTTATACAACAGCGAAATGAGCAGACTATTAATGAAAACACTTTTCCCTGATCCAGTCGCTCCGGCAATCAAACCGTGTGGCATCTTTCGAATATCTGTCAATCTTGGCATCCCTGACAGATCAACTCCTAAAGCGGTGGTTAAAGGTGACCGTGCATGCTTAAACTTATCGGTTGAGATAATTTCTGATAATAACACCGGCCTTGGATGTGGATTGGGAATTTCAATCCCAACTGTTGATTTACCTGGAATTGGGGCCTCAATCCGGATGTCCTTAGCCGCCAAGGCCAGCTTTAGGTCATCGTTCAAGTTGGTAATGCGACTCACTTTCACGCCAAGGGCAAGCTTGACTTGGAACTGGGTGACGGTCGGACCATTTGTCCAATCAACCACTTCGGCAGCTACTTTAAAAGCACTAAACGTTTTGTCCAGGACATCGATCTGATGCTCAATCCATGTATCAATCGAATCATCCTGGTCAGCCTTTGGTAAGGCCAATAAAGAGGTGGTTGGGAATTTGTACCCCGATTGCTGCTCCATCCCCTGCTTATCCGGATGATGCTCTGAAACGACTGGTTGACCAGCCGATTTTTTAACCGGTGTGACTGCGATCTCCGACTTACTGGACTCAGCAGGATTCCTCTGAGTCTTAATGTCGTCACTAAAAAGCGCCAATTTTCTCGGATTGGCTTGTTCTTTATTAACAATTGTTGCCAAAGACTGCCCCAACCCGTGATGGGCATTAAAATTTCGCCGCTGGGAAGTCTGATGCTTCGGATTTGGTTGGGTCGGGATTGATGGTTTTGAACCTGACCGGTCTTGACTCGGCTTTGCAGAAGACATTTCAGTTTTTCGCTGGAGATGATCATCAATTTTGCGTGATTGTTCTTCTGCGCCTGTGGCTCGACGGATTAACTGATCATCTGAAATATGTAAAGGAGAGGCCGTTTGACTCCCCTCCGTTGAGGCCTTCTTATCCGCCAAAACAATGAGTTCATCTCGCGAGAGCCGAAGCCGCTGAGTTAGTTCATTATATAAATGACGTTGCCGTCTTTGTTGGCTCGCAAAGTAATTCTTAGCAATTTGCTGTTTTCGGACAACATTTTTTGGCTTTTTTCTGGGTTTGAAATTCTTAATTTCTTTGAGGAAAGCCGGCACCTCATTCGAAGTTTGACTCACTTCTGGCTTAACGATCGGCTTTGGACGTGCCACTTGTCGACGTGGTGTAATCTGATGCCGATTTTGTTGTTCAGTTTTAACTTTTTTAACGACAGGTTTTCTATTTGGCCTTCGTCGAAAAAAAGCTGGTCCATCATAGCTCGTCATCATATACCACCCAAACTAATTAAATAAATTCTGTGCCTGATCAAAATTAAATGGTGCTCCAACCTGATAATCATCCGGCAAAATGAGTGCTCCGGGAACTTGTGGTGCATGAGGAAGATGTAATTCTCTTCCCGAACAAATCATGCCGTCACTTTCCACACCCCGAAGTTCACCGGGCCAGATGATTTGTCCGTCCGGCATCATGGCGCCAATTTTAGCGACAACGACCTTGATATCAGCCCTCATATTTGGTGAACCACTGACGATTTGGAGTTCTTGATTATGATCGACTTTTGTTTTCGTAATTTGTAAATGATCAGACCTTGGATGATCAGCCACACTTTTGACATAGCCAACCACAAATCTGGGTTCTTCATCAAACTGAAGATCAGCCGGGAAATCATGGGCTGCCAAATAATCGTTAAACTTTTTAATTTGAGCATGACTAAGTGCCACCTGCCCGTTATCATTAACAATTTCGGGAAGAATGGCACTCGTCTTTAAAAAGTTGTAACCCAACGTCGTGTTGGTTTCTGAATCAAAGATCCTAGCCACGTCATCATGGATAGTTACCTGTTGGTCAGGCGTATCCTGATTCATGATAACAACCATTGTATCACCGGTACTCTTAGGGTTATAACTTGCAATTAGCATTAATTTATCCTTCCAAACTTACTTGATTTTTAATGAGTCGATAAAATCTTCGACCTCTTTTTTCGTTTTACGATCGCCATTTGAAAAACGGCCAATTTCTTTACCGTCTGAATAGGCAATGAAACTTGGAATCCCCATAACATTCATTTCACCAGCAAGATCGATGTTTTCATCACGATCCACCTTTAAAAATTGATATTCAGGATAATCCGCTTCAATCTGGGGCATTACAGGTTTGATAAAACGGCAATCTGGGCACCAGTCTGCGGTAAAGAACAGCATGTAACGACCGTCACTAAGCTGTTGGTTCAAGGATTGTAAATCTGTTTTTAGCAAATCTTTCATTATAAATCGTCCTTTCTTGTTACGAACTAAAGTATAGCGCAAACAGGTAAATTCTTTACTTAATTTGCTCAAAGCCCACTCATATACTACAGTATACTTAATAATCAGAAAAAAGGGGCACATTATGAAAAAACAACCACTTCTTTATGGCCTAACGCTAACAGGATTGGCCATTGGATCATACATTGAGTATAAAATTGCTCAGAACAGAAGTACATTTCTGGAAAAAATCGTTCAGCGTGCTAAAAACGCTTATCCCTTACAGGGTGTCACCTACATTGGCAGTTGGCGGATTTTGCCAGAAACAAGCGCCGATCCATCCCGCTTTCACTTTGGCTTCAACTATCAGGATAACAACGGAAATTTAGAAGTTCAAGCGTTTTGGGCGGACAGCCAAACCGGTAAGATCATTCGTTATGAGACAACTAGGCCATAAAGTGGGCGACCAATTTATAAATTGGTCCTTTAGGACTAAATTTTTGCTCATACTCGGTTTCAATGTTGTCAACATCTTCTGGTGAATGATGCAAATCTAATGACACGTAATCAAATTTGAGTGGAAAATTATTCATTGTGACCAGCGTGTATTCGAATAAACCCCGATTATCAGTTTTAAACTCGATGTCCCCATCAGTATCCAAAACGTGCCGATAGGTTCTCAAAAATCCTGGAGACGTCAATCGTCGCTTGGCATGGCGTTTCTTGGGCCATGGATCTGAGAAGTTTAAAAAGATCTTTTTAATTTCATTCTTTAAGAAAATCTCGTCTAGATTAGCACCATCGGTTAATACAAATTGGAGATTGGGCACAGGTTCATCCATAAAAGTTCTTAAAGCCGTGGCAATGACCGATTTTTGAAGTTCAACGCCGATATAATTAACATCCGGATGTGCTTTGGCCATTTCAATAATAAATCGACCCTTTCCGGTCCCAACCTCAACATTTAATGGTTGTTGCTTCTCAAAGCGGGATTGCCACTTTCCTAACCATTTTTGAGGATCGACCACGATATAAGCTTCGTGATCCTTGATATATTTATCAGCCCATGGCTTATTTCTTACACGCATAAAATTCTCCTAACATTTCGGTAATAAAAGTGAAACAACAAATATGTTGATTCCAGAATCTAAACGAATATCGCAATCATTCGAACTTGGAATGGTTGTGATGTTTACGTAGATAGGATCCTATCAGCTATCTGTCGCAAGTTTACCTGACAACCTAAAAATTTGGCAGGCTACGAGGCTATTGCTACGGGGCTATTAAAAAAACAATCCAATTGGTGCCTTATATTGGCTTTCAATGATCATTAGGCACGATTTCTTTGACTGCGAGCAATCCTTCTAGGCAGGTAAATATAAATGAATGCCCAAATTTCGATCAACTCACCGACAACCACCCCGATAATCGTGATGGGATTATTATAGTTGATGGCGATCACGGCAATGCCGAAAACAACAGCAACCGATCCCAGCATGACTAACAAGACTCGTTGAAAACTCTTCATTTGATTTTGATGGGTAACCGGATAAATGTGAACAAAGGCATTGTCATCAAAATGAAAGTAGAATGGGATCATTTGGAACCCAATTAGATAAACAAATAACAAGCACAGTGCGATTGGCAAGGCTTCACCCTGAATAAACACCAAAAATAAAGTGCCAATCACTAACAAGCGAACATACAGCCCACTCATCTCATTGTCGCGGGCAATCCCATGAGAATACAAATAAAGATAAGTATTTTTAGGAATCAACTTAGTACGCCGTAATAACCCATCAAGGTATCGACGCCGTTTAACTGACCCAGAAATTGCCGGCACATCTGTAAACAGGTTAAAGAATTGGTACACCGTGTGCATCCGGCTATTTTCATCGTCAATCATAGTTTTCCAATCAATTGAATGAGTCGTCCATGACGGTCGTCGAAGCAAACTATCAACGGTAATCAAAACTGCTACTATCAATGAAACCAAATAGCTGAAGTAAACAGCGTTAATCAAAAGAAGTGCTGGAATGATCAGTCGCCAAAGTAATCGGTTATCCCTCAGCAACCAAGTGGATTTAATTCGATATTTTCTAGCGAAATCAGTATTAAGCCAAGTGGTTTTTAAACAAATCAACATTGCTAATAATGAGATGAGGTTCACACCACTAGCTTGAGTTGTCACCTGGATGAATGGCAACAGTAAGAACCAAATCAGCACCTGAATTAACCAAGCTAATCCGAGGCTATAATTAAATCCCCGCTTAAGATAATTGACCATTTCAGATTCTCGAGGCAGTAAAAAAACATAGTCAGGCGCTTGAACCAGAGTCGCAAATCGGCCAAGTTGCAGGCTGACTAGCAAAATACCAATAATGACCACTGGTGCCCACCACAGGCCTGTGTGGAGCTGTTTGAGGGCATTAGAGTAATAATAACCCAATCCACCAATGACAAATAACAATGCCAAGACGAAGTAGTCATTAAACACCAATCGCAGGTATTTCATCATTTCTTTTAGATGGTCAACGAGCCGTCGTTTAAATAATTGATTCATGACTGCTCGCCCTCCCTCGCAAGGGTCAGATAAATGTCATTTAATGAATCACCGGCTTCAGGGAACAATTGCCGCAATTGTTCAATTGTGCCCTCAGTACGAACTGTGCCATCATGTAAAAGTACGAAACGGTCACAGTATCGCTGAGCTGTATCCAAGACGTGTGTCGACATTAAGATGCTGGCGCCCTGCTTCTTGCGGTCTGAAATCAGATTCAGCAGGTCGTTGACTGCCAGCGGATCGAGCCCCAAAAATGGTTCATCAATGATAAACAGTTTGGCATTTGTCAAAAAGGCACAAACAATCATGACTTTTTGGCGCATTCCTTTGGAAAAATTGTCTGGGAACCAGTCAAGCTTATTATCTAAGCGAAACATTTTTAATAATTGATGAGCCCGCTGCCAAGATTCATCTTGGTCCAGATTGTAAGCCAGCATCGTCATTTCTAAATGCTCTTTTAAAGTCAATTCTTTATAAACAATTGGCGCCTCAGGAATATAGGCAATTTGCTGTTTATACTTTTTGACATCCTCATCTAATGTGATGCCATTAATTTTGACCGACCCTTTAAATGGTGTCAAAAGGCCAATAATATGATTGATGGTGGTTGACTTTCCTGCCCCGTTAAGGCCGATCAAGCCAACTAGCTCACCGTCTTTAACGTCAAAACTGACGTCTTTTAAAACGGGAACTTGTGAATATCCACCAACCAAGTTGGAAACTTCTAAAGTCATCTTTTCACTCCACATTCGTCATAAATTTACAGAAACGATTATACCATAGAAAGAAATCCCATGAATGAGTTCAAGTCGACATTAATGTTATAATATCAGTATTATCAGCAGAAAGAAGGTTTGTTTTTATGAAAGATTGTATTTTTTGTAAGATTGTTCGTAACGAAATACCGAGCTACACCGTGTACGAAGACGATATTGTCAAAGCTTTCTTGGATATTTCCCAAGGGACACCCGGACATACGTTGGTCATTCCTAAAAAACATATTCCAAACATTTTTGAATATGACGAAGAGCTCGCCAGTCAAGTGTTTGCGAGAATCCCCAAAATCGCCAGAGCTGTTAAAGAATCCAATCCGGACATCAAGGGAATGAATATTTTAAACAATAATGGCCAGGTTGCCTACCAGTCAGTATTCCACTCTCACTTCCACTTGATCCCCCGTTATAGCAGTGACGATGATTTTAAGATGATTTTCAAGGATAACTCCAATAAATACGACAGTGATTCATTGAAGAAAATCCAAGATTCAATCGTCGAACACATGGGTGATTAGGATGAAAACATTTTTTAAGATTGCCGGGACGTCGGTATTTGTAGCTGGTGCCTACCTCTATTCTCGAAAGGAAACGCCTGCTGCATTCGTTAGTAAGACTAAGGAATCAATCATGGCCAAAAAAGCGGCAGCGGATGAATGGAAAAATTCTTATGAAGATTTCAAGAAATCTTTTGCAACTTTTAAAGAACAACTACCTGAACTCACAAAGGCAATTAATTCAATTCAGCGAGATATGGATGATGCCCTCTTCCAAATCCAGCCGCGGATCGAAGAGATTACCAAATATAGTTCAAACCTTACCAAGAAGCCTTAACAAACTTCAGCTAATTATGAACATTTGTTTAAATTCAGGGACAGGTTATAAATATTCCAAATATTATGTTATTATTATCTGGAACGTTTGCTTTACAAACGAATACTATTGTAGAAATGGATGTGTTTTTGTATGAAAAAGTGGCTAATCGTTTTAGCCGGCGTACTTATGAGTTTTACTCTTGCAGCATGTGGCAGCAAATCTGTTGCAACTACTGACGGTGGTAAAATCACGGAAAGTGCCTATTATAGCAGCTTAAAGAGTACTTCAAGTGGTAAACAAGTATTGCAACAAATGATCTTGAACAAAGTTCTGGAGAAGCAATACGGTGACAAAGTTAAGAAGTCAGAAGTTAATAGTGAGTTTAACAAATACAAGAAGCAATATGGCTCATCATTTAACGCCGTTCTCCAACAAAACGGCATGACCGCTTCACAATTAAAAGATTCGATCCGTTCAAATCTCTTATTGAAAGCAGCCGTTAAGGATAACGTTAAAATTACTGACGCTCAACTTAAAGACCAGTTCAAGTCATATCAACCAAAAGTAACTGTTAACCAAATCTTGGTATCAAAGAAATCAACTGCCGAGACCGTTATCAAGCAACTCAAGGCTGGCAAGAGCTTCTCAAGCTTGGCTAAGAAGTACTCAACTGATACTGCTACTAAGAACAAAGGTGGCCGAATTGCCGCATTTGACAACACTAATACTTCACTTGACAGCAACTTCAAGAAAGCTGCTTTTAACTTAAAGAACGGTGAATACACGAAGACCCCTGTTAAGACTCAATATGGTTATCAAGTGATTCAAATGGTTAACCATCCAGCCAAGGGTAATTACAAAGACCATGAAAGTGAATTAAAGAGCCAGATCGTTGATAAGAAGATGGCTGATAGCAATACCTTGCATTCAGTTGTTTCTAAAGTTTTGAAGAAGGGTAACGTTACTATCCAAGATAAAGACCTTCAAAACGTCTTGTCTGATTACCTCTCATCAAGCTCAAAGAAGAAGTAATTCTTTATAATCTATTATCAAAAAAAGATTGAATCCTCAGTATCAGGATTCAATCTTTTTTATTCCTAAATTTGCCAATCATACAGCTAAAATAACTGGCTTTGGGCTGGGCCAGTCGGCTTTTTCCCAGTTTCAATGGTTAGTTTTGGCTTGTAAAAGCGTCGATTATCCAATCCAAAGATTCGGTCTGTATAGTCTCCTGGATTGACATTCTTAAGAGCACCTTGAATCATCATAATGGTTGCATCAAGCTCATCCAGATGATGCAAAATTTCGGCTTCTAATATTTGCGGACGTTCTGGTGACCCATATTCGAGAAGGCCATGGTGCGCCAATATCATATGCCTTAATAGAATCAGATCCTGTGAGTCTTTACTAATTCCTAGTTTATCGGCAGCTTCTACGATTTCCGCATCCATAATGCTTAGATGACCAAGCAAGTTCCCTGCCAAAGTATATTCAGTAGCCACAGGACCGGACAACTCAATTGTTTTGCCCAAGTCGTGAAGAATTGCCCCGGCATATAATAACGGTGCATCAATTTCATTATATTGGTTCACGACGGAATGGGCCAAACGCAGAATCGAAATGGTATGAAAAGCCAACCCACCAGCAAAATCATGGTGATTCGATTTAGCAGCCGGAAATGTAAAGAATGCATCAGCATGTTTCGAAATCAGCGCTCTGACAACGCGATTATAGGTGGCATTGGTGATCTCAAAAATTGTTTGGTTAATGATATCCTCCATCTGTGATCGACTCATCGGCGCTCGTTTGACAAACGCAAGCGGATCATGAGGCTCATCATCCCTTGCCAAGCGCATTGCCATAATTCTCACCTGTGGCGCATTCATATAATTTTCCCGCTTCCCCTTGAGCAAGACAACGCGTCCTTGGGAGAACTGTTGGATATCTTGATCAGATGCATCCCAATACTTGCCCGGCAGCTGGCCTGAAGGATCCTGAAAAACTAACGAGATAAAGTTTTTCCCGTTTTTGGCGACTCGTTTTTTCGCTTCCTTCAACAATACATATAAGTCAAATTCTTCATCCAATTTTAAATCCATTAATTGTTTTGCCATGATGCACCTCCTAAAATTGACTTAAATCCAATACTTCAAACCCATGATTTCGAATTTCATCATTAGCGGTAAAGTACAGTACCTGTGTTTTCTGGCTGACTTGCTTAAGAATCGCAAAGGCGGCCTGTCTTCGCGTTTTATCAAAGTTGACAAAGCCATCATCAATCATGATTGGCAACGGGTATTGGTCGCTAAAACCCACTGTCATCGATAAGATGAGCGCAAGATATAATTGTTCCAAAGTCCCCTTTGATAATTCATTGACTGTGAAGGCAACATCGTCTTTTCTGACAACACTGATTTCATTCTCAAATAGAATGTTTTTGTATTGATGATCGGTTAGCGTCGCAAAATATTGTTTGGCCAATTTAAGAATCTTAGGCACCCTGCCCTTTGTTGCAATGTTTAACACATTTTGAATCCATCTGGTCGATAATTGCAACGCCAAATAACGATGAAGATCATCCAAAATGTCAGTTTCCAAATTAGCAAGCTGTTGTCTCAGGTCAAAATAATGCCCGCTTTCCACCAAATGAGTGAGTTGAACATTCAATTCAGCCTTCTGTTCACTCATATTATTGACGGATCTTTGAAGGTCGTCAAGTCGTTGCCGTTCTTGATCAAGTTTAGTCTTTAACTTTGACTCATCCAAATCATTTGGCATATTAATGTTAGCTCCTTCAAGTTGCTCATTAAGTTCAGCTTTGCGTCGTAACTTTTCACGTAATTGTTTTTGTTGCGCAAGGGTCCGCTTAAATTCATCTTCAGAATGAACGGCTCGTTGGGTCAAAAAATCGGTTACCTGCTTTTTTGTTTGAGTTAACTTAGCGTTCGTTTGATCAACTAAGTTTTGGAAAATAACCAAGTTCTTTTGTTTTTGCCTAAATTCAGCAAATTGTTGTTGCCAATGATTAACAGTTTGTTCAAGTAAATCGAGATTATGCGTATATGCATCGGGATCGAAATGAATCCAATCTCTTGCGAATTGCCATTGGTCAAGATAGTGCTCATACTTTTTTTGCTCAGCTTCAAGCTGATGATTATTTTCACTCAGAGATTGTTGTAAATCGTCGACTTGATGAAGTGCGGATTGAATGGAAAACCATTTTGCTTCCTCAATTCCACTTAGTCGGTAATCGGATGAAATTTGTTGCAACTGATTTTGAATAACAGCTAATTGCCGATTGAGGGCTTGCTGATCAGTAATGGGTTGGCTCGAGAACTGATCGCGTGATTGATTTCGTTGTTGGGTGAATCCCCACCCAAGAATACCAAGTGCCATTAAATACCCAATGATGCTGATGACGGCATGCTGGCTTACCAGAATCGCCACTAATGCGATGATACCAGCTATTACATAGTAAGGCGTCAAAGATTTCTTCGCGGGCTTTGGTCGACGAGTCGTTCGACTTTCACCATTTCTAAGTTGATCTTTGAGATTCCCCTGCTGTCTGAGCAACTCATTAATATGGTTCATTTGATCATTGGGAAATGGTAATGGTAACTCCCCGGCCTCATTCTTAGGAAGACTCGCCTTTAGCTGTAATAACTTCTCTTGAGTCTTGTCACGTTGACTGCTCATCAATTGAATGCGCGAGGCAACATTTCGCTGGCCTGCCAAATCACCCATCAATGCATCAATTTGAAATTGATTTTCTTCATAGAAGTGTTGTGCAGGAGTCTCACTGGAAGCTTTTTTAATTTCATCAACTTGTTTTTGATTGTCTTTAACCTGAGCAATAACCGACGTGATATCGGCGCGATAACGATCAAAAATTGCTTCGTCAGTGTCGTCAAATCCGGTTAATAAGTCATTTTCACTGATTTTTGCCAACTCACTCCGCTCTCGAATTAAAGGCAAATAGCTCTCGAGTTGCTGGTCGGCTTGAATATGTCTTTGTAATTGTAGTAGCTCATTGTGCTGATGAGCATAGTTGGCCGTGACGTCATCTAATTTGCTTTGAAGGTTTAAATACGCTGGATAAGCTTTTTTGGCATCTTGAACTTTTTGCTCGAGCTCATGGTAGTCTTTCAATTTGACATTGATTTGTTGCTTTCGACCACGGGGCTTATATAATTCATCAGCCATTTTTGAAAGTTCTTTTTGGAGTCCGGCCCATTTATCGGCGTCTGTCACCCCAATTTGCTGAATCCGCAATCCTAAATCGGTTTCGTCAGTTTTATAAAATTCTTTTTTATCGAAATCACCAAAATAAAATAGTTGATTATACGATTGTCGATCAATTGGGGAAAGGAGCGCTTCAAAATCAGCCGATGGGAGTTCAATATCGTGATCAATATCAAAGAATTTGACGTTGCCGCCCTTCGGCCCATCTATTCTTACTAACTTATAATTTTGATGACCTTGTTCAAAAATGAGCTCGCCACCGTATGCTTTAGACGTCTTTGGATAAAATTGCCCATGAACGGCCTGCTTTTTGTTTTGAAAGCCAAAGAGCATTGATTCGATAAAATCTATAATCGTACTCTTACCGGCTTCATTCGGCCCATAAATGGCTTGTAAAGGGGTGGCGAAGGAAAAATGCTGATCGACCCACTTTCCGTATCCGTATATCACTAACTCTTTAATAATCACTTCTGACTGGCCTCCCCGTCCTCGGCACCACTGACATGACGCTGTAAAATAGCAGTTGTCTGCTCAAAAATATCCTGTTGGCTATTACGAGTGGCTAAGTCAGCCTTGATGAACGGATACTTATCCAGGCTCTGTTGGGTTAGTTGATCAAGTTGCTCAGAAGTGAGAGTTTGCTGCTTAGCCTCGTCAAAAAAAGATTGGTCAAGACTGCTGATAATTCTTTGAGATCCAGTAGCTGCCTTAATTGAGGTCACCCACGTATTTAACTGTTGCCAGCTGCCTGTGTTCATTTGTTGAACGGCCGTTAATAAGTCTCCACTAGCCAACGATTCCAAAATTTTATCGGGAATTGCTTGATCGGCAGTCAACCGAATTCTGATGAAATGTAGCTTCGAATAATGTTGCTTGGAAAGGGCATTCATAATTGAATTCGCCAAATTATCAACCGATTTATCAGTGATTTTCATCGCGACAACTTCCCAAACAATTGGTGAAGTTGGCTGAAAAGCAGTTGTCAATTCGTGTCCAGTGCTTTGAACCAGCAAGTAACCTTTTTCCCCGGTTTCATTAATATGTCTGCCCTGGGTATTACCTGAATAGTTAATTAATCCCTTATCGTCAAGTGATTGGCGTTTGTGAATGTGTCCCAACGCCCAATAATCGTAATTTTTCGATTGAAGTTGCTCCAGTGTAAACGGCGCATAGTTGGCTTCAGGTGAGTCTAACCCAGCCAAGCTACCATGGAGCATGCCGATATTCCAATCAGCGGCCACCGCATTCGGATAATCATTGATCATAGGTTCATTAACCCACTGGTTTTGAAAGCTAAATCCCGTAATGGCAACAACCTGGCCATTTAGTAGCTGAATCTTTTTGGTTTCAACCTGATTGCCGAAAACGCTGGTATTGTCCGGATAGCCTAGTTGCTTTAGGTCGCCACTGTAATAATCATGATTGCCAAAAATAATCAAGACTGGGATCCTTGCATCCGCCAATCTTTGTAACTGTTGAATTAAAAAAACTCGTGCAGAAACACTGCGCTCTTGGCGATCAAAAAGATCCCCTGCCAGCAAGACGAAGTCCACATTTTGATCAATCGCACCGTCAACAATCCGTCGAAAAGAGGTAAACGTTGATTGGCGGATCTGTTCCCACAAAGGTGTTGGCAGAGAGTCGTTATGTAAGCCCTGAAAAGGACTGTCTAAATGTAAATCCGCGGCATGAATAAATTTCATATTAGTTCCTTTCTCCGCATGAATGACTGGATTTGAGGTATTTAAGCCAATAGCGCAACCACTCCACATCAGGAATGGCTGCGCTATTGCTTAAACGGTAGAATCTGGACAAAAAACAATTCCAACTTTACTTATTAATTCCGGTACAATTCCATGATTGGTTTGGTGACCAAATCATTCACATCACCTAAGACCTTATTAAGTGCCTTTTCATTGTTCATCAATTCAGAAATAATTGGGCTTTGTCCCATTTTAGTTGCCATTGCTTGCGCATTTTGAATTTCTTCTTGGGTTGGTTGAGTCCCTTGCATCTGCTTCTGTTGTAATTGCATCTGAGTTTGTTGGAATTGTTTGAATAATTTAAAGGTGTCAGCGTCTGCTTGCAGTTTTTCGTAGGTACCCTTCAAATCAGTATATTCTTTGGTCGTGATCAATTCCTGTTGTAATTGAGTCGCAAGATCCGTTAATTTTTCATTCATTAAATTTTCCACCTTAATTTGTATTTCTTTTAGTTTAACACAAAAGCTACTCGGACTCTGTTGGGATTAGGATTAATTAATGGCCAAACCAGCTCTTGGCATCGTCCACAAACTCTTTAGCCTTTTGTTCAAACTTATTAGAGTATTCATCCGTTTTCTTCTGAATCGTATCCCAAAGATTATCATTATTACTTTCACCTTGAACAATCGTTTGGGCATCCTTGGTATTGAACGTTGAGTTCTTGGTGTATGGCAACATCGTCTGCATCTCGTTCTTGAACAATGGGCCAACGCCTGTCCCACTCAGATTTTCAAGATGATGAGCTTGGCTGGTACTGTCGAAGCCTTCCCAAGTTGCGACAACCAGATCTGGTGTATAACCAATAATCCATTTGTCCTTGGTTGCATCCGCCGAACCGGTATCATCGGCCTCTGTACTTCCGGTTTTCCCGGCAACTTGATACCCATAAGGCTTCGCATCCACGCCAGTTCCGTTATTGAAAACGCCCAGCATCATACTGGTCATTTGCTTGGCAACGGAAGCTGACATAATTTGACGACCTTGTTGCTTGGCCGTGTTGTCCACCACAACTTTACCTGTCGAGTCGACAATTTTACGAATGTAGAAGGGCTTAACCACTTTACCACCATTGGCAAACGCGGTATAGGCTCCAGCCATCTGTTGGGGTGAAACGCCGCCGTCCATCCCACCGAGTGCCAAAGCAAGGTTCTTGTCTTTCTTAGTAACCGGGATATTGAAGTCCTTCACAGATTGGTAACCGCGATTAACCCCGATTTGATTAAGCAGCCAAACAGCTGGGGCATTCATACTCTGAGCCAACGCTTCATACATTGGAACCTTACCTTGGTAAACGTTATTGTAATTCTTCGGCGTATAGTGATTAGCACCATACGACTTTTTCTTGTCGACCAACTCTGAATCAAACTTGTACCCAGCTTCTAATGCAGGTGTGTAAACCGCAAGGGGCTTCATGGTCGACCCGGGCTGCCGACTAATCTGGGTTGCTCGGTTATATCCCCGGAAGACGTGTTGACCCCGGCCACCAACAACGGCAGTTACGCCACCAGTACTTGGAGAAACACCGATCGAAGCAGCCTGCACCTTTGTTCCATCAGCAGCATTTGCCGGGAAGTAATAATTATTATTAAACGTTGTCTGCATTGCCTGCTGTTGGGATTGATTCAGATTGGTGTAAATTCGATAACCACGATTCATGATTTCGGATTCAGTCAGCCCATACTTGCTGATCGCCTCATCGATAACCGCATCGAAGTAATAGGGATATTTATACCCATCTTTTCGAACATAGGTATCACGCAAGACAATCGGTGTTTTCTTATAATAATCAGCCTGCGATTGCGTCAATTGATTGTTTTCAACCATCAATTGAAGAACCACGTTGCGCCGCCATTTAGCAGCTTTGGGATGGTCAATTGGGTTAAACGCACTCGGCGACGTCAGCATCCCTGCCAACACTGCGGCATCGGGAACCGATAAATCAATCGCATTTTGACCGAAATATTTTTGGGAAGCATCCTGAACGCCCCATACTCCGTTACCAAAGTACGCGTTGTTAAGATACATCGTCAAAATTTCTTTTTTGGAATAAACATTTTCGACCTGAATTGACAGGAATAATTCTTTGAGCTTTCGAGTCATGGTCTGTTCTTGCGATAAATACGCATTCTTGACCAATTGCTGGGTTAATGTGCTCCCACCACCGCTGATATAATCACGATGTAAGATTTTGTTCTTTAATAGTAAAAACACTGCCCGAGCAATTCCCTTGAATGAAAAACCATATTCATGGTAGAAATTACGGTCCTCAGTAGAAAGAACGGCCTTGGGAATATTTTTCGAAACTTTATTTAGTTGAACGTAAGTCCCTTTTTGGGCATATAGTTCTCCTGCCTTATGGTTACTTGCGTCAAAAATTTCAGTTGTTTTGGCAAGCGAGGATTCAAGATTTTGGACGTGAGCCGTTTTAGCCAGGAACACTAAGTAGGTACTCGTCATCAATCCAACACTCAGGAACAAAACAACCAACCATTTAACCAAATGATACTTTCGACAAAAGCGATTAAATCGTCTAAACAAAGGTCCAGCCTTTTTCCTAAATGATTTGGTTGAATTGTTGTTCATACTCATGCTCCTTTTATAAATACTTACACATTGTATCACACATGAAATTCAGGTTTGAGGGGCATGTAAAAATTTAAAAAGGA
>NZ_JAHPPD010000014.1:0-2638 GCF_019061365.1 Lentilactobacillus dabitei | reverse complement strand
CTGTCCAAGATCTATGATTTTTGATATACTTCTATGTAAAAAGCGAGTTTAAGCTATGAAAAATTATCCCAGCAATATTACCCGGCAACAATTTGAATTAATTCGACCAGTTTTAGAAAATTTTCGTAAGCGAACCAAGCCTCGAAAATATGACCTCTACGAGGTCTTCTGCGCGGTTCTGTATGTCTTGAAAACCGGTTGCCAATGGCGTCAAGTTCCCGGTGATTTCCCAGAATGGCGGTCAGTTTACAACTATTACAAAATTTGGTCAACTAAAGTTGAACCAACCGCTGATTCTTTATTGGAACAAGTTTTAAAAAAATTGTCATTGATCGGCGAACTTACCAAGGACGTTCAGCTTTAACTTCGTTTATTATCGTGGACGCTCAGAGCGTCAAAAACACTGCCACTGCTGAAAACAAAGGTTACGATGCCGGTAAGAAAATCTCGGGAATTAAGCGCCATCTGGCAGTTGATATCCATGGCTTTCCGCAGGCCATTCACATGACGCGAGCGAACGTCTCTGATCGAGACGGGGCCAGTGCAATGATCGCTTTACATGCCATGCATTTACGCCAGGTTCAAAATGTCTTAGTTGATGGTGGTTATTCAGGCGTTAATTTTCAGCTCGATGTAGCCAGTAATTTAAACGCAACCGTGCAGGTTGCGAAGCGTAATGAGTTGCATCGATTCGAAGTCATACCCCAACGTTGGGTAGTCGAACGCTCCTTTAGTTGGTTAGAGAATTGTCGGCGACTTTGGAAAAATTGTGAGCGTCAATTAACCACCAGTCTGCAAATGGTCGTTTTAGCGTTTTTAGCACTATTACTTAAGAGATTTTAGACAGCTTCTTACGAGCCAAATGGCCGCCTGATTTAATGCTTTCCAGGGTTCAAATAAGTTATTAATCACGATTAATGATTTATTTGAGCTGTGGCAGGTAAACGCGGTTCTGAATGTCTCTTAAAACCTGTCTCAAATATTGACTTCAATCCAAAGATTCTTTTATACATTTAGTAAGACAACGTGGGTTTAATAATGTGTCGGTAATTGATATCTCTAATAAAGCCCTGATTAATCGTCAGACATTTTATAGGCACTATCAGGATAAGTATCAATTAGCTGCGAAAATGATTCAGGATTTTGTGTCGACTTATGATTCAGTATTGAAGAAAAGAAGTAAATTAAATAAGCAAAAGCAAAATTTTTTAAGCATTACAGCTATATTGGCGCCTGACATAAAAGATCTTTTAATCAAACAACGTGAAAAAATTTTAGCGTTGCGTTCTATTCAATTGGACAGCAAAGATTTAAGTAGTGAGATAAAAAGAGTCTTAGGAAACAATCTTGTAAATATGCTTGAGAAAAAGCCTAGTAAGTTTGAAATGTCATTATTGACTTCACTTATCTTAGGTAGTTTTAATTATCTAATTGATGAACAGGAATTGCCTGATACAAGTGAAATACAAGATGCAATTACAGGAATCCTTTGTTTACTAAGCTGAATAAGATTAGGGGGTGATTTTAAAAAATGAATAAAGAATAAGAGAATATTTTTTTAATAATTTTATTGACTGAACGTCGTTCAATAGTAATATGTAATGTAAGGAGGGCACTATGAGAATAACAAAGCGTCCAGATGAACGTAAAAGAGAACTACTTGATTTAGCGTTTAATCTTTTTAAAGAAAAAGGATTTTCTAAGGTATCTGTTAGAGAAATAATTGATAAAACAAATAGTTCAAAGTCCCCGGGGTTGTTTTACTATTACTTCAAATCAAAACAAGATATGGATTGAAGTCAATATTTGAGACAGATTTTAAGAGACATTCAGAACCGCGTTTACCTTCCACAGCTCAAATAAATCATTAATCGCGATTAATAACTTATTTGAACCCTGGAAAGCATTAAATCAGGCGGCCATTTGGCTCGTAAGTGTTGCGATTTCAACTTGTAAGGGGGTCTGGTAGCCCAGTGAACTATGAATTCTCTTCCTATTGTAGAAAGCATGCACATATTCAAAAAGGACAGCAGCGGCAGTTTCATAATCTTCAAAGACCGGCACTGGATAAACACATTCCTTTTTGAGGGAAGCGTGAAAGGATTCCATTGGCGCATTATCATACGGACAACCCTTACGGCTGTATGAGTGGCGGATATGTAGTTCAGTTAAACGTTGATTGTAATCATCGCTGGTATACTGTGATCCTAAATCCGTATGGATAATCAGGTCCCCAGTAATGGTTCGATTTTTAACCGCGCTTTCCAGGGTCTTTAAGACTAAATCAGTATCCATCTTTTTTGAGAACGAATAGCCGATAATCCGTCGTGAGTGCAGGTCCATGATGGTTGATAAGTAACACCAGCCATTACGCTTCGTTTGAATATAGGTCATATCAGCGGTCCATTTTTGATTTAAACCAGTGGTCGAGAAATCCTGCTTAAGCAAGTTGGGACGCTGTTCAACCTTGGTTTTGGAAGCCGAAGCCGCTTTCCATTTATTGACGGTAACGGAGTGGATATCCAGTTCCTTCATGAGCCGGGAAATCCGTCGTGGACTGCACCGACGCTGCAGTGGTTGAAGTTCCAGATTCAATTCATGGTGGATCTTCATAACGCCGTATCGCTGCTTGAATTCC
>NZ_JAHPPD010000139.1 GCF_019061365.1 Lentilactobacillus dabitei | reverse complement strand
TTGAATACCGGATTCACAACGACCAGTTATGTGCCTAAAAATTATTAAATATTATCTCCAACTATTGGGGTTCACTTCAAATCAGGAATAATTGGTCATTTTCGTTAAATTCTGGGATCAAAACGCCGATTGTCCCAGTTTCACTCCTCGCGTTCATGGCTATTTTTTATCCCGGCGACGTTGATTTGCTTCGATCACGTTAATGACCACCGAAATCAACAAGAAGATCCCAGCCAGGATAATAAAGCCAACCTTCACGTTATCGGCAAACGACGAGCGTTGGATTAGAAATGCAATTAAAATTGATAAAACGAGTGAAATATCTGCCACAATTAATCTTGGGGAAAAACCCATTAGAAGTCATTCCTTTCTTTTCACTGCATTATAACAAATTGCCTCCCATAGGAATAGGGGCCAGGTTAATCATTGTAAAATTGGTTGACAAGCCTATTTGATAATTTGCCAATCATGGTAGGTCTGATATAATTGCAGTGAGATCATTGTTCGAAACAAAATTTGAATTGGGTGGGCAAAATGACAGATTTAAATCCTGATGAGTCATTTATCGATACGAATAAGCTGATTTTTGGTATTGGCCAGGTTCAAAAAATCACCGGTGTTTCTGGGCGCCAGCTTCGTTACTGGGAATCACAGAAGTATATTGCGCCCATTGATCAGGAAAAGGGCGTCTCTCGACAATATTCACTCCATACATTATTTTTGATTTTCCATATTAATCAATTTATCAAAAAAGGGTTTACATTACAAGCTGCCGTCGATCATGCCCGTCAATTCGATGCCCAGATTCCGGCTTTACGTCAGTTTCTTCAAAGCCAGTTGAAAGGGGTTGAAACTGGCCCCAACGGAACGTTACTCGACTTAGGCTACCTGAATGCCGAACACGCACAACGAGTTTATGGGGTGATCGATAAAACAGGTGAGACGTCTTTTGAAATTAAGGATGTTAAGTGAGATTGCGACGAAAGGTAATTTGATCCCCGCCATTTGTCGCAAGTTTTATCAATATCAGAATGGAGAGCCAGGTTGCATTTATCAACAATTTGTCGACTAATATCTCAACTCGATTTGATATTCCCAGAAGCATTGGTTGCTTACACGCCTTGATCATCGAAGTGTTTGTATAGGCCAATGATGGTTTTGTCATCCAAGTCGATTGGTTTACCATCTAATGTGACACTCTGAATTTTATAGTAATCCTCCAAGTCTGGAACTTCCAGCCGTTGATTTGCCATGAAGTCCTGTGCTGATTTGTATTCGATTGTTTCAGTCGAATTGCCACTTTCGTACGTAATTTTTAACATATGAGTCGCTTTCTTTCTATGATAGTAGTCTTTGAATAATTGTTTCTAAATTTATTCTAGAGTTTCCGCTTACAAAACTCAACAAACAAGGCTTTGAATATTTTATGAAGATAGTTTGAAAATTCGTAGAGTTTAAAGTTGAGAGTCAGCTATAGGTGATGATATATTATTATCAAGGGGAACGGAGGAGCGAATTTAAAACGATTGACTACTCTTCCGATCAATTAAATATTCTGACGCTTATGACGACTGACATTTATTCAAGGGGGAGTTAAATGTTTAACTTTAAGCATTTTTTTGTTGTTGTGATGATGGTGTTGGTTGGCTTTATTGGGATGGCTGCACAATCGGATGATGTGTCGGCAGCACAAACAATCAGATTTACCAGCGCAATGCATACAAACAAAAATTTGACTTACAAGGGAACCATTAAGTATTACGTTAAAGGGGATGCGAAGAAATATCAGGCGGATATCAACTACGCTGCTAATCGTTGGAACAAAGCATTGGGGAGAAAAGTGCTGCGGCCAACCAACAGTCAAAGTGGTTCCAGACTTGTGTTTACGGGGACAAACAAGCTTGGCGCAGGCTACGCGGGGATGGCTGAGATTAATAGCGGCGTGATCGCCTTGAATAATTCCTGGATGAATCGATATAGCAACCAAAAGCAGCGCGCTGTCGTGATTCATGAATTAGGTCATACATTTGGGACCAAAGACCTTTACAATTATCCGGATGCTTCATTAAGGAGCACGTTTAAGAAGCAAACGATTATGGGCGGTAATTATTCAACCAACATCAAGAGTTTTGATGCCAAGTTGGCAAAATGGACGTTATCAAAAACGCGTAGCATGTCAGCAACTGAGTTTAATCATTATCGTTCAAATAAAGGACTTTATTATCAGCAAATGCTTCATGGCCAACTTTAATTCGGGCTTTAATTTGTCTTTGAAATCCATTGACATTGGTGGGCTGACCATCTATCATTAACTTATTACTTGTGGGTGTTGAATCAGTAAAGTAATTAGTTAATTCGAGAATCCAGAAACTTGGCGGTGATGTGAGCCAAGCGGTTGACTAATGAATTTACAGCTGAGGAGTCCATTACGTTGAGTTAGACGAGTCATTTCGTTACCAATGATATGAGCGATTACTGGTTTTGGCCGGTAATAACTTGGGTGGTAACGCGGAAATTTCGTCCCTGGCATTTATTGTCAGGGACTTTTTATATTTAGGAGGAATTTTTGAATGAATATTTTAGATGAGCTAAAGTGGCGTGGCGCGATTAATCAAGAAACTGATCATGATGGGTTGAATGATTTAGTGAATCAGAAGTCGGTTGGTATCTATGTGGGAATTGATCCAACCGGAGATAGTATGCATATTGGACACCTAATCCCGTTTATGATTTTGAAGAGATTCCAGCTAGCTGTTCATCATCCGGTTATCGTTATTGGCGGTGGAACGGGAGCAATTGGTGATCCAAGTGGTAAGAAGTCTGAACGAGTTCTTCAAACGATGGATCAGGTTAAGCACAACGAAGCAGCTTTAACTGCTCAAATGGAAAAATTGTTCGGTCAAGATGGCAAATTCGAGATTGTTAATAACTATGATTGGCTTTCCAAGTTGTCCTTACTGGATTTCTTGAGAGATTACGGTAAGTTGTTTAACGTTAATACTATGTTAAATAAAGAAATTGTTGCCAGTCGATTGGAAGTTGGCATTTCATTTACTGAATTTACATACCAAATTTTGCAATCCATCGATTTTCTTCATCTATACCGACACAATGATGTCCAGGTTCAACTAGGTGGCGCAGATCAGTGGGGGAATATTACTTCCGGAACTGATTTAATCCATAAAGTTGAAGGTGCTGATGCTCAGGTATTTGGTCTAACTATTCCATTGTTGCTCAAATCTGACGGCACTAAGTTTGGCAAGTCCGAAGGCGGTAATGTTTGGCTTGATCCTGAGAAGACCACGCCATACGAATTTTACCAGTTCTGGATTAACCAAGACGATCGCGATGTGATTCGCTATCTCAAGTATTTCACATTCTTGAGTCAAGACGAAATTGCTGAGTTGGCAAAAAAGGTCGAAACCGCACCAGAAAAGCGAGAAGCACAACGAAAATTGGCTGAAGAGGTTACAGAGTTTGTTCATGGTAAAGCCGCTGTTGAACAGGCAGAACATATTTCGGCAGCCCTATTCTCGGGTGATGTTTCAAAACTGACAACTGCAGAAATTGAACAGGGATTCAAAAATATGCCAACAGTGGAAGTGTCCGCTGAACCGCTTAACATTGTTCAATGGTTGGTTGATTCAACTAAAATTGAGTCATCACGTCGTCAAGCGAGAGAAGATATTAACAACGGGGCGATTAGGATTAACGGCGAAAAAATTCAAGACGTTGATTTTATGATCGATCCATCTAAAAAATTCGACGGTAAGTTTGTGATTGTCCGTCGTGGTAAGAAGAAGTACTTCTTAGCAAGGGTCAAGTAAGCATTCCAAGACAAATCAATTTGATTTGTCTTTTTTGTTGACATCGTCTTTAAAAGCCGGTATATTATTTAGTGCGGCTTTTGATAAGTTCATTTTTTAAAAGTTGTGGAATTACAAAAAATCATTGACACTTAATCGTCATCATGATAATATTAAATAGTTGTCAAAAGCGATGAACAAGTGCTTACGACAACTTGGTAGACCTTTGAAAACTGAACAAAATTTTCGACAAACAAATGTGCAGGGCGTTCCGATTCATTTCGGAACCAAACA
>NZ_JAHPPD010000138.1 GCF_019061365.1 Lentilactobacillus dabitei | reverse complement strand
TTATTCTAACGAGAAACAAAAAATCTGTCATCAGTAATAGATAAAATCTATTACCAACAACAGATATTGTAGAACCGATTTGAATGATTGCGCTATTTGTTTGCCTTAAATGGGAGAGATCAGCCATTTGATGATTAGATTTAATTGAATCTGACTATTAATTGCCGACAACTGCCCAGTCGCCAGTCGTTGCGTTCATCTCTTCTAATTGGCCGTTGGCATTGACTCGGAAGCTGGCAACTCGAGGACTTGAATTTGGATCAACATCGCGGTTTTTGAATGCTGGGGCGTTATGGTTCTCTAAAACGTCCACATAAAGCAACCCATTTCGCATTTGGGGCATGTAAGTGAAGTCGGTTGAATTGACGTTGATATTTGGATAGAGTGACTTGACCTGGGGCCAGATCATATTGACCACCTGTTGGTCAGTCAAATGATTAGCGGCGGACCCGGATGCTTGTTGGGCCTGCGAACCGCTGGTGGTTGTGGTTGAGCCAGACTGGGAACTAGCAGTCACTGAAGAGCTATTCGTCGTTGGTGTGGTGGATGATTTCGATAAAGTCAGTGGCGTTGAAGTGATGCCAGTCACCTTGATTTGATTATTGTTGACGAGGGTAATTCGATAAACGACCGGCGCATTTGTATTCGTGTATGATTTCAAGACATAGGTTTCTTGGCCAGCCGTTTGATACGAAACGTTATCGTTGTTGGTGCTGGTATTGGAGGTATACAACCGATGATACGAATCATATTCATTCACAAAGCTGCTGGTTGACGTGTTGGTGACGTTCAGGAAACGTTTGATATATGGCAGATTTTGATTACTGTTGTTTGGATTATCAGTATAATCGGTTGCCCAAGTCCCTTGAAGAGCCTGTGGCGCACCCGCTTGCCAATCGGTGGATTGACTTGCATCAGCGAGGACAAAGCTTGCGTCAACGTTATGATAGCTGGAATGAATTGTATAGGCGAGATGCCCACCATTAATCCAATTGAAGTTTAAATAATACTTTTTGTTGTTGCGACCAACCATTGCTAAGCGGAAAACGTATTTCTGGTTGGTAGATTTGAGCGATTTCACTTGGCTGTCGTCGATGGTACCGGCCTGTTTGGAAGTTAATTTCCAATGCCATTGGCCGCCATCTTGATAAAATTGTGAATACAATTGATTATTGTTGGCGGCTTGGGTGTCCTCGGGCACTTTTGCAGTGGCGGGGGAGAGTAAGTTGGTCAACTTTTGTGATGACTGATTGCTGCTGTGGCTGTTAGAATTGTTTAAGTCAGCTCGATTACTGTTGCAGCCGGCAAGCAGCATCACGCCCGCAAATGAGATGCTGAGCATTAATAGAAGTTTTTTCATATCTGAATCCTCCTGATGCCCCCATTATACCAGAGCAACGCTGAGAGATTACGCTAATGCCTCAATATATCCTTTAGAAAATGTTGAGGTTTTTATCATATTTTCTTCAAATTTTGGTGGCTATAATGAACTGATGATGTTTGAATGACAAATTAATGATGAAGGCGATTATGACGAACCTAAAAAGATCTTATTGGAAGTATTCTGTCTTAAGCATACTGTCTTGTGCAGTATTGCTGATTATTGAGTTGATGGTGTTTGGAAATGTATCATTTGTTGATCGGATTGCTTTTGCTTTAATTTTAATAGCACTTCCCGGTTTGTGGTATGATTTTATTTTTCGATTTTCTGGTGCCAAAACACGAGTGGTTAGAGTAACAGATATGTTTCTCTTTATGACCTCTTTAATCGGCATTTTATATGCCGGGTTAGCAATGTTTATCCAATTTACTTAAAAATAATGTTAGGAGTAATTCATATGAATAAATTAATAAAGGCGTTTAATTACTATCCTCGGGTGGCTATTTGGTTGATTTTCACAATTGCCGATCTATTAGGAATGTTTGGTTGGACAAGCTTAATTCAGGTTGAGAACATCAATTCGATTATTGTTGGCAATATATTTTCATTGACGATATTAGCAATTATATTATTGGTAAATTGGTACTGGCATCAACGAAAACATAATCCATTAGATTAGTTATGGAGCTCATGGTTGGGAGTTAAAGTTTTTGTGATCCAGTTGATAGTTCACTTATTCATACTCATTATGGTATTTGCTGAGCTTGTTAAGCCATAATCGATCAGATTATTTGCCAAATCAATTAATATTTATTGTACACAAGAATTGTAATAAAATAGTGTTATGTATTATAAAGGATGATGACAAATGATGGTGTTAAAAATCGTGAACTGCTCGGCACAGTTATAATTGCTGCCGGTGTGTCGAGCAAGTTGGCAGATGTAGCTGTGCCCTTTTATTAGTGAACAAGAAATTAATGGAGGCGCAGTTAATATGAATATAACTAAACTTAGGAAAATTTGGATCCATGAACAAAAAATTGGGATGAAAGGTTGGAACTTTTCCCATCTGGACGGCCGTTGGTTCAACGAAAAATTACCATGGGATTATCGAACACTTATCCTGAAGTATTTACACGATCATGACATGCTCCTAGACATGGGAACGGGTGGTGGTGAGTTACTATCATCGTTTCACCACCTAGATAGTCTGACAGCAGTTACTGAGGCATGGCAACCCAACATTGAATTGCTTCAACAAACGCTCCAGCCACGGGGAGTGAAAGTATATCCTGTTACTAATGCGGATGAGCTTCCGGTTGAGGATGGCTCTATTGATATTATGACCAATAGCCACGATGCCTTTAATCCCATGACAGTTTTCAATAAATTAAAACCAAAGGGACTCTTTATTACTGAACAAGTTGGAGCAACCAACAACTTTTCACTATCTCAGTTTTTGCTTCCTGACTATCAACCAGCATTTCCCGAGAATACCTTGTTGAATACGATGAATGGTTTTCAACAAGCAGGCTTTAATATATTGCTGGAACAGCAGGCATTTTCAGAGATGAAGTTTTTTGATGTTGGCGCAATTGTCTACTATGCGTCGATTATCCCTTGGGAGTTTCCTAATTTTGATGTTAATCACTGTTTTTCCAAATTATTAGATTTGCAGCGAATGATTAATTGCCAGGGAAGTGTTTCGACCCATGAGGACCGATTTGTCATGATTGCTCAAAGACCTTAACAGCATTGAATTCAAAACAAGGCACAGATAAAGTATTATATTGGGATTGATGAATTTCTTGTTTATGATCTGTAAAGGAAATTGATGTTATCAACATGGATAGGAGTTAAAGATGGAAAACAAATATCATTTAACCCAAAAGCAGAATCGTTTCTTGGCAAAGAAAAATTTTGTTAATATGGTTTATTCAAATTCGAAGTTTGAAGGCGTTAATACCACCCTCCCACAGACACAAACGATCATCGATGGAATGAGCGTAGCCGGGGTTTCGATTGATGACATTCAAGTTATTATCAATTTGAAAAAGGGCTTGGAGTTCGTTATTAACAATGATCAGCCTTATACTTTTGAGATCAGTCAGACAATCAATCGGATTGTGGCCGCAGAGGATGCGTTAAAACCTGGGAAAATCAGGACTGGAAATGTCCAAATTGGTGGCGTGGAATATGTGCCCCCAGTTCCGAGTCCAGATAAGGTCACTTCAATGGTTTCTACAATTATGAATGGCAACTTTACCGATACCGAAAAAGCCTTAAAAATGATGTATCAAATGATGCGCGATCAGATATTTTGGGACGGCAATAAACGAACCGCCGTTTTATCAGCAAACTATCTATTGATCAATGCCGGGCAGGGATTGTCAATATTAGTGAAAAACAGCTTCCGGAATTCAATACTTTGCTTGCTCAGTATTATGAATCGGGCGATATGACGGAGATCATACAATGGACATATGATAACTGTATCTATGGAATTGATTTTCCGGATAAGCGTTAATTAATCGACATCACAAATTTGCAGCAGGTCGGGACAAAAGGCAATTTGACTCCAGAATTTAAGCAAAAAACAATGCATTCTGATTTGGAATGCATTGTTTTTTGCTTAAATGGCCAGAACCGGCCGTTTATCGTAAGCATTAAATAACTGGACGTCTACTTCGTAGACGTCTTTTTGAGTACCATAGAATTATTAATTAAGTATGAGGTG
>NZ_JAHPPD010000137.1 GCF_019061365.1 Lentilactobacillus dabitei | reverse complement strand
GCGGCCATTTTAACTTCATAAGGAAACATAATAAAACCCCTTGAATTAGATTTCTCCAATTCAAGGGGTTCAGTTCATTTTTGGAATAGTTGGTCTTTTTCGTTAAATGACAGGACTCAGCCGCTAAAGCTTGAAGTGATTGTGCACTTTCTTCGGCTCTGTCTCTACCAGTACATTACCGTTATGAATGGAATACAGAATCTCAGACCGTTCATTTAAAGCATTATAAAAATTATCGTTGTTCATGATAATGCAATCGGCAGGTTTGCCAACTTCAATCCCATAGTGGTCTGTGACGTGCATCGCCTTGGCCGCATTGACGGTCACAAATTTGTATGAATTCATAATGTCATCGTAGCCCATCAAGTGGCCGACGTGAATTCCCATCTCAACGGGATCCAGCATATTGCCATTACCCATCGGATACCAAGGGTCCTTGAGATCATCCTCACCGAAGGCAACGTTAATGCCATCCGCATTGAGCTCCTTGACCCGGGTCATCCCCCGGCGCTTTGGATAGGTGTCAAAGCGGCCGCCCAAGTTGGTGTTCACCAATGGATTGGCAATGAAGTTAATATGAGACATCTTCAACAATCTAAAGAGTTTGTAAGCATAGGCATCGTTATACGAGCCCATTGCAGTGGTGTGGCTGGCGGTCACTTTATCGCCCATCCCACTTTCCAATGCCAAGGTTGCCAAAGTTTCCAGACTGCGAGATTGAGGATCATCGATTTCATCGCAATGCACATCGACTAATTTACCTTTTTGTTCCGCCAACTTCATCAAGAATTGGAGTGAAGCCACCGCGTATTCATGGGTAAATTCAAAGTGAGGAATCCCCCCAATTACGTCAGCACCCATATCGGCAGCCTCGGTCATCAGCTCTTTGCCATGAGGAAACGACAAAATTCCTTCTTGCGGAAAGGCAACCAATTGCAGTTCAACTTGATCTTTGATTTCATCACGAACTTCAATCAAGGCTTTCAGAGCGGTCAAATTAGGATCGGTAACGTCAACGTGACTGCGAATAAACTGAATCCCGTTGGCAACTTGAATCTTGATCGCTTTTTTGGCCCGAGCCTTCACGTCTTCAACTGTGAGTTTCTGCTTCCGCTCGCTCCAGATCCGAATCCCATCAAACAGAGTACCACTTTGGTTCCATTCCGGATCACCGGCTGTCTGAGTGGCATCCAAATGCACGTGCGGATCCACAAATGGCGGTAACATCAATTTATCAGTGACATCGATCACTTTTTCGCCATCAGTTGCTTCAATTGAGGGCGAAATGTTAACGAATCGGCCATTTTCAATTCGGACATCTTTTGTTTGGTCATCATTTTGAATATGAACATTTTTAATTAACATGTTAATTCCTCACAATCGTTATTTTCACAACTATTATAGCGTATTTTCGGATTATTCGTTGGGGCTTTTTGAGTGGAATGTGAGATAATGAACGCAGACAATATAATCGAAAGGTTCTGATCCATTGGCATCTCGTTATCGACTTGCTTTACCACAAATTTTGACACTGGGATTTTTAACAATCATTTTGATCGGTACCATCCTGTTATCATTACCAATCTCCAGTCAGTCTGGCCATATGACCGGCTACATCAATTCGTTTTTCACCGCCACCTCTGCCACCTGCGTCACCGGAATGACGGTCGTGAATACGGCTATCCATTGGAGCCTATTCGGCAAAATCGTCATTTTGATGCTCGTCGAGATTGGCGGTCTGGGCTTCATGACATTTGCGGTCCTGCTATTTGTTTTCATGCGCCGTAAAGTTGACCTGACCACTCAATTGCTGACCCAACAATCGCTTAATTTGCAATCATTCGCAAATACCCGGAGCGTTGTTTTTCTCGTGGTCCGGTTATCCCTGGCGATTCAATTGTTGGGAACGGGTCTGATTTTCATTGACTTTTATCCCCGCTATGGGTTCGTCAAGGGGCTGGGGTACAGCATTTTTCATTCGATCAGCGCCTTTTGTAACGCGGGCTTCGATCTGTACGATAATAGTTTGGTTCGGTTTCAAAATGACCCTTACCTGTTGTTTGTCTTAACCCTACTCATCATTTCGGGATCGCTTGGATTTCTGGTTTGGAAGGATATCCTTTTCTACCATGAAGATCATTATTTAAGCCTGCACACTAAATTAGCGTTAACCACTTATTTAGGATTGATTGTGATCAGTTTTATCATCTTTATGCTGACCGAAGCTAACTTCAGCAGCCAAAACCACTTGAGCTTCTTTGACCGGCTGATGAATTCTTATTTCTTCTCGGTGACCCCCAGAACGGCCGGATTTTATACGGTCCCGTTAAACAAGATTTCAATGGGCGGAATTTTCTTCACCATGATCCTCATGTTAATCGGCGGAACTCCCGGCTCAACTGCTGGTGGGATTAAAACCACCACTGTTGGCATTCTGCTCATCAGAGTTTGGGCAACCCTTAGAGGGAAACGAGATGCTAATTTCTGGGGCCGCAGATTTACGAACGATAATGTGTCAAGATCACTCACCCTGGTATTCCTGGTTGCCGTTGTACTTTCAATTGCGACGTTGATTTTAACCTTCACTGAAAAAATTCCAAGAACATTTGGGTTGGAGTATATCCTGTTTGACGTCGTCTCGGCATTTGGCACAACTGGCTTCACTTTGGGACTAACCCCACATTTGAGTATCATTGGCAAATTGATCTTTGCAGCCCTGATGTTCATGGGCAGAGTCGGCATTTTCACGGTGATGTACTCGTTGCTAACGTCAAAGGGGCCAGAAGATGCCTTTCGATATCCGGAGGAAAATGTCATGATCGGGTAAGTGTGCGCAACAAAGCGGTTAATAACCGGAACGTAAGTCTCCCATAGTGTAAGCCCTGGGCTTTGGGCTTACACTATGGGTGCTTATGTGTAGGTTATTGCTTTGTGGAGCACTATTCCACTATGTCGCCTAGAAGCTTACACAGGCTGGTGCTTATGTGCAAACTTTTGCTTTGCGGAGCAGTCTAATCTGGGTTATCGACTAACAGTTATAACGCCTCTCCACCACCAAATTAATCAACAAGGAGCATTCCTACATGAAAAGCAATTACGCCGTCATCGGTCTCGGCCTCTTTGGCAGCAGCATCGTCAACACTTTGCTAGCCCATAATCAAGAGGTTCTGGTCATTGACAAAAATGAAGAACTCGTCAACGAATTTCGGGACGTCGCAACCGAGGCAGTCGTCGCCGACACCCAAAATGAATTAGCCCTCAAGCAACTTGGAATTGGCAATTTTGACAATGTCTTCGTTGCCATCGGGACTGATTTGGAAGCCAGTATTATGACAACCATGATTTGTGAGGAACTTGGGGTTAAAAAGTTAATCTGTAAGGCTGAGAATGCCCGTCACGCCAAAGTCTTGGAACGATTAGGCGCTGATGAAGTGATCCAGCCTGAACGCGACATGGGTAATCGAATTGCCCTTCACGTGATGCAACCCAAGATTCTAAACGACCTGAGAATTCGCGGTGAATTGGCCGTCGTTGAATTTGAATTAACTAATTCCAAGTTTTTCCACAAATCCCTTCAGGAACTCAATTTCACTAACCGCTACGGTATTCAAGTGATTGCCCTTTCCCACACAAACGAAGCTGGAGCAGAGATTCCCAAGTCCGCCACGGCCATCCAAAAAGGTGACATTATTACAGTCATCGGGACAGAGAAGGACGTCGAAAAGTTCGAAGATTTAGCCACCAAATAAAGAAATCAGTTCACCATTTCCATCTGGACCGCGTCGAGTGCTGACGCGGCCTTTTTCGGTAAATGCGTGCTAAACTAAAGTTAAACATCAACCAAAGGGGGGGCTCAAAATGGATCAGGTTTTACTCCTAACCATCATTTTGGCAGCAGTTGTGGCAGCCAACATCCTTGCGCGCCACGTTTCAGTTATTCCGCTGCCATTCTTTTTAATTTTGTTAGGATTCTTACTTGCCGGCTTGCCGGTCTATAACAACTTTCATCTGGATCCATCAACTTTTGCCCTGGCGATTATCGCCCCAATGCTGTTTAATGAAGCCCAAAATAGCTCACGGTTCTGAAGTGCAACAGAAAAGTTAGACAAGTTTAGATATTGATTTAAGCTACCATGGCTTGATTCCTGTATTCTACAGGGGTCA
>NZ_JAHPPD010000136.1 GCF_019061365.1 Lentilactobacillus dabitei | reverse complement strand
CACCTCATACTTAATTAATAATTCTATGGTACTCAAAAAGACGTCTACGAAGTAGACGTCCAGTTATTTAGTGCTTACGTTAGAAAACAAAAAATGGCAGTTAAAGAATCTATTTTTATTGAAAATGTATATTAGGAATAATATTTATCAAAATACTGAATAAATCATAAAAAAGGTTGCAATTAATGAATATCGGTGTTAACCTCATTACTATTAACTTTATAGGTCAGCTCCTCCAGGCAGAGATCTGCGCGTAAGCACCCCAAACAAAAATTCCCAAAACCGGAATTTCTGTTTGAGGAGCCTTACACTCCGATCTCTAACCGCCTGGATCCGCTCACTATATTAGGACAGCTGCGTAAAGCAGAAGTCTGCATGTAAGCACTACCGAGAAAAATTCCAAAATCGGGAATTTCCCTCGGCGGAGACTTACCTTCCGACTTCTAACCACTTTACTCCGCTCACTATATTAGGACAGCTACTCAAAGCGGAAAGCTACATGTAAGGACCTCGGATAGAAATTTCAAAACCGGAAATTTCTATCCGAGGACACTTACACTCCGCTTTCTAACCGCTTTGATTCGCTCACTACACAGATAAGGGGTTTTAACATGACAGAAAATAATAAAGTAATCCTAGCTTACTCCGGTGGCTTGGACACATCCGTTGCAATTGCTTGGCTAAAGGACAAAGGCTATGACGTTGTTGCCTGCTGCATCAATGTTGGCGAAGGTAAGGATCTTAATTTTATTAAGCAAAAGGCTTTAAACGTCGGTGCCATCAAAGCATATGTGATTGACGCCTTAGACGAATTCGCCGACAACTATGCAGCTGTTGCTTTAAAAGCTAACGCAATGTACGAGGGATCATATCCCTTGATCTCTGCTTTATCACGCCCCCTTATTTCCAAAACGTTAGTTGAAGTTGCCCATCAAGAGCACGCAGTTGCCGTTGCTCACGGTTGTACTGGAAAAGGAAATGATCAGGTTCGTTTCGAAGTTGCGATTCATGGGCTCGATCCACAGCTTGAAGTTCTCAGCCCAGTTCGTGACTGGCACTGGTCTCGTGAACAAGAAATTGAATATGCTAAGGATCATAACATTCCGATTCCAATCGACCTTGACTCACCCTATTCAATTGATGCCAACATTTGGGGCCGAGCTAACGAAGCCGGCATTTTGGAAGATCCATGGCAGAGCGCGCCAGAAGATGCCTTTGCAATTACCAACCCAATTGAAAACACCCCGGATACGCCAACGGAAGTGCAAATCACTTTTGAAAAAGGAATCCCAGTTGAATTGGACGGTAAGAAGATGAAGTTCGCTGACATCATCCAGGATTTAAACAAGATCGCCGGTGAAAATGGCGTTGGCCGAATCGACCACATTGAAAACCGTTTGGTTGGAATCAAATCTCGTGAGGTATATGAAGCACCTGCAGCAACCGTTTTGCTCAAAGCCCACAAAGAGCTTGAAGACTTAACGTTCGAGCGTGATTTGGCTCACTTCAAGCCAACTGTTGAGAAGCAACTCAGCGGACTCGTCTATAACGCCCTTTGGTTTTCACCGTTGATGGATTCAATTCAAGCCTTTATCGACAAATCACAAGAAGTTGTTAATGGCGTCATCAAATTGCAATTATTCAAAGGCAACGTCATGGTACTTGGTCGTAAATCATCTTCATCACTCTATGATAAAGATTTGGCTACTTACACGTCTTCTGATTCATTCGACCAAGAAGCCGCCAAAGGATTCATCAAGCTCTGGGGATTACCAACTCAGGTTTATCAACAAGTTCAACTCAAAAATAAGCAAGCACAGTTCGTCCAGGCGGTTACCAAGTCTCAATTGAAGGATAAGGTGACAGTTCACGATCAATATTCCACACATATGGGAGCTAAAAAATAGATGAGTACTAAGAAACTTTGGGGCGGTCGGTTTCAAGCCCAAGCATCCAAATGGGTGGACGAGTTTGGCGCTTCGATTTCCTTTGATCAACTAATGGCTGAAGAGGATATCGAAGGATCACTTGCCCATGTGAAGATGTTGGGGCACACGAAGATCTTAAATGAGTCAGATGTTGCCCAAATTGTGCAAGGGTTGGAAGACTTGCGAGATGAGTTGCATGCTGGCAAGCTACACTTCACAGTTGAAAATGAAGATATCCATATGAACATCGAGGCACTATTGACTGAGAAAATTGGTCCGGTTGCAGGTAAGCTTCATACTGCCCGTTCTCGAAATGACCAGGTTGCCACTGATTTTCATTTATACCTCAAGAAGCGGCTGCCAAAGGTGATTGATGAAATCACAACTTTGCAACAGACGTTGATTGAAATGGCTGAAAAAAATGTTGAAACCATCATGCCAGGATATACGCATTTGCAACATGCCCAACCAATTTCTTATGGTCATTATTTAATGGCTTATTATCAGATGTTGAAACGGGATAAGGAACGGTTTGAATTTAATATGAAGCATACCGATATCTTACCGTTAGGGGCTGCCGCACTTGCCGGGACGACTTTCCCCATTGACCGGGAATACACGGCTCAGGAACTCGGCTTTGATGATGTTTATGCTAACTCGTTGGACGCTGTTTCTGATCGGGACTTCGCTTTGGAATTCTTAAGTAATAGTGCCATTTTGATGTTGCATTTATCGCGGTTTTGCGAAGAAATCAGTATGTGGGTCAGTCATGAGTTTAAGTATCTTGAACTCAGTGACGCCTACACCACTGGCAGTTCGATCATGCCTCAAAAGAAGAATCCGGATATGGCCGAGTTGATTCGGGGCAAGACGGGTCGGGTATATGGTCATTTGATGCAATTACTAGCGACGATGAAATCCTTACCGCTTGCTTACAACAAGGATTTACAGGAAGACAAAGAGGGTGTCTTTGATACCGTCAAAACATTGCTGCCAGCCCTGAAGGTTTTCAACGGGATGTTGAAGACTGCAAAGCCGAATGTTGAACGGATGAAACAAGCGACTGAAAATGACTTTTCTAATGCGACTGAGTTAGCCGATTATTTGGCGGCTAAGGGGGTTCCGTTTAGGCAGGCCCATGGGATTGTTGGTCAACTGGTTCTTAAGGGATTGCAAACGCATCAAAATCTTCAGGATATGTCTTTGACGGATTTGCAAGCAGCCTCACCTAAAATCGAAGCAGACGTTTATCACGACCTCAAGTCAGAAGTAGCGGTTGAGCGGCGGCATTCACTGGGGGGAACAGGATTTGACCAGGTCAAACTGCAGATTGAAAAAGCAAAAAAAGAATTAAATCATTAATCGAAAACCGGTTACTTTTAGCTGTTATACCACGCAGCCAAAGTAGCCGGTTCTTTTGTTAAAGCAAACATTTTTCGGTGGTAATTGAGAGTTGTCCACTAATAATGGGAATGTAAATACTTTGTAATAGTTATTAACATCAACTAGTTAGGGTGGTACTATAATAGTGTAGATCATTAAGCGATCTGTTATGCTGAGATTACACTGATTTAATAATTAAATATGAATTAGGTGTAACAATTATTAAAAGGGGGTTCACCGATGCGAAGAAGTAATTGTTCGCGTAATAATTTGTGGGGGAAATCTGAAAAAACAGATCTGCACTACAAAATGTATAAGGTTGGCAAAAAATGGGTGTTTGCTAGCCTTTTTATGTTGTCTTTAGGTTCATTTATGTTATCGGGAGTTTCTGTTCATGCCGATACCCAGGCTGAATTTGCAAAAAATGAAGCTGCTACGAGTACGACACTTGTCAAATCAGCGGCTAACGATACATCAACGGCTGCGACGAATCAGGCGGCTAGTACCGCAACGACTTCTGAAGCTGGGTCCACGGCAAACTCATCAACTGACACGACAACTACAAGTGCCGATACGACAAGCACAACTGCTACTACAAATGCTTCAAGCACAGGTAGTTCGGATGCCGTCAAAGCAACTTCAACAGCCAGTGCTGCGGTGAGTCAAGCAAGTAAGGCGGTTGCTTCTGATAGTACGGCCACCAGCAATGCGCAACAAGCATCAACTTCTGCTCAACCTAGCGATGCTTCGGCAGCAAGTTCCAAAGCTGCAACCTCTGCTGGATCAGGGACAGTGAAGTCTGACGCCAGCGCAACAAATGCCAAGTCAGATGCAAGCAAAGCCGCTAGTGAAACGAGTGGCGCATCCAACGCTGCCTGGATTGAAGTCAATATTTGAGACAGGTTTTAAGAGACATTCAGAACCGCGTTTACCTGCCACAGCTCAAATAAATCAT
>NZ_JAHPPD010000135.1 GCF_019061365.1 Lentilactobacillus dabitei | reverse complement strand
ACAGCGCCGATAAGCTATCGACTCCGTGCCGCCTAGGAAAGACAAGCAAATATTTACTTTAACTTTTGGGGTACACCTCATATTCCAATTCGGAGTAGTGCCTCTTTACGATACATAGATCGATTGTCAGAGAATCAACGCCAATAGCCAATCTTGAAACTGATAGGTCACGTAGTAGCCAATGGTAATGAATGGGACAAACGGAATCCGGTTGTCTTTTGGCCATGGGATAATGATTAAATATAGAATGGCACTGACGCAGGCAAAACAGGTTACCCAGAGCATAAAGCTAATCCCGGTCGAAATCCACAGTCCAAATAGGATATCAATGTCGCCATTACCGATCAGCCGTTCTTTTCGATTGAGCACTTGAAAACCAAGGTAGATAACAAGTGTTCCAGCCAATTCCCAAAGTGAATGGTGAAGGTTGAAGCCACAAGTAATCATGAGCAAAGCGATGCCTAAATGAGGAATTTGTTGGATTTCCAAATCAAACAAGCTTAGGGTGATCAAAATGGACATGATTAACAAAAAGTAATAGCTTGCTAAATTAATGGGTACTAGGGCAAATATCAGTCCTAAAAGAATTTCGGTTATAATCATTGTGACTGGAATTCTGGCTTTGCAGTATCGGCATTTTCCACCGAGGCTGATGTAACTAATCACCGGGATTAAATCATAGTAGGCAAGTTGGTGCAGACAGGCGGTACAGTGGGATCGGGGCCGGACAATCGATTCACCAGCCAGGCTGCGCTGAACTATGACGTTAACAAATGATGCAATGCTTGAACCAAATAAAAATTGTGTTATTATCATCTCGTTACCTCTAATATTTATATACGAGATTTAAATTCAATTTATTTTTTTTGGATTTGTTGACACAAATTGTTTGGCATGATAAATTAGACAAGGTGCTTTTTGTGACAGATTCCTGAATAATCAGACATGCTGACTGTTTATGACAAAAAGTGTTGGGCGGTACACATTTATTTTTACATAAAAAAGAACCGCCTGGATGTGTGGACTTACATTGAAAATTTGAAAGGAGAACTTTTTAGATGCCTACAATTAACCAATTGGTCCGTAAAGGACGTCATTCTAGAACTTCAAAATCAAAGTCACCAGCTTTAAACTATGCTTACAATAGTTTTAAGAAGAAGGCTGTTACTGTTCCTGCCCCTCAAAAACGAGGTGTTGCAACTCGTGTTGGTACGATGACACCAAAGAAGCCTAACTCTGCTTTGCGTAAATATGCCCGTGTTCGTTTGTCTAACTTGATCGAAGTTACTGCTTACATTCCAGGCATTGGTCACAACTTGCAAGAGCATAGTGTTGTTTTGATTCGTGGAGGCCGTGTAAAGGATTTACCTGGTGTTCGTTATCACGTTATTCGTGGTGCTCTTGATACTGCCGGTGTTCAAGATCGTCGTCAAGGTCGTTCTAAATACGGTACTAAGAAGCCTAAAGAATAATCTCACTAATGCAATCTAAATATTTAGTTTTATAGAATCATGAGGAGGATAACGAAATGCCTAGAAAAGGAAATGTTCAAAAGCGGGAAGTACTTCCTGACCCAATTTATAACTCAAAATTGGTAACCCGTTTAATCAACCGTTTGATGTTAGACGGTAAGCGTGGAACTGCATCACAAATTTTATATGGTGCATTTGACTTAATTAAGAAAGAAACCAACAACGAACCAGTTGACGTGTTCGAAGAAGCTATGAAGAACGTTATGCCAGTTCTTGAAGTTAAGGCTCGTCGTGTTGGTGGTTCTAACTACCAAGTTCCAATCGAAGTTCGACCAGATCGCCGAACAACTTTGGGCTTGCGTTGGATCGTTAACTACGCCCGTTCACGTGGTGAGCATACAATGACTGAACGGCTTGCCCGCGAAATCATGGACGCAGCTAACAACACTGGTGCCGCAGTTAAGAAACGTGAAGATACACATAGAATGGCTGAAGCCAACCGTGCCTTTGCACATTATCGTTGGTAAGATCAGTTTTATTCTCAACAGCTCAAATTAATAAGTGGCTGATTTAGCCACTTTTTGTACGAATCGGAAGGAGTTACACAATGGCTAACACACGAGAATTTCCGCTAGAAAAAACTCGTAATATCGGGATTATGGCCCATATCGATGCTGGTAAAACAACGACGACTGAGCGTATCTTGTACTATACCGGTAAAATTCACAAAATTGGTGAAACCCATGATGGTGCTTCACAAATGGACTGGATGCCCCAAGAACAGGAACGTGGTATTACCATCACGTCTGCTGCTACGACAGCTCAATGGAAAGACCACCGTATCAACATTATTGATACCCCAGGACACGTGGACTTCACTGTTGAAGTTGAACGTTCACTCCGAGTTCTTGATGGTGCGATTGCCGTCCTTGATGCTCAAGCCGGCGTTGAGCCACAAACTGAAACAGTTTGGCGACAAGCATCAGATTATGATGTTCCGCGGATCGTATTTGTTAACAAGATGGATAAAGTTGGCGCTAACTTTGACTTCTCAGTATCATCAATTGCTGATCGGTTGAATGCTAAGCCACTCCCAATCCAGATGCCAATCGGTGCTGAAGATGATTTCGAAGGGGTCATTGACCTGATCGAAATGAAAGCCGATATCTATGATGAAGATAAACTTGGTTCTAACTGGGATACAGTTGATGTTCCAGACGAATACAAGGAAGAAGCTCAAAAACGTCGTGACCAATTGATCGAAACACTTGCTGACGTTGATGATGACATTATGAACAAGTACCTTGAGGGTGAAGAAATTTCGATCCCAGAAATCAAGGCCGCTATTCGTAAAGCAACTTTGAACTTGGAACTGTTCCCAGTATTAGCTGGTTCAGCATTTAAGAACAAAGGTGTTCAGATGTTGATGGATGCAACGATTGATTACTTGCCATCACCATTGGATGTTAAGCCTTATAACGCAACTGACCCTGAGACTGGTGACAAAGTTGAATTAAAAGCAAACGATGATGCCAGTTTTGCTGCTTTGGCATTTAAAGTTGCTACTGATCCATTCGTTGGCCGTTTAACTTACATTCGTGTATATTCTGGAACGCTTGAGTCTGGTTCATACATTTTGAACGCAACTAAAGACAAACGTGAACGGGTTGGTCGTTTACTTCAGATGCATTCAAATCACCGTCAGGAAATTCCTGAAGTATTCTCAGGTGATATTGCGGCTGCCATTGGTTTGAAGAACACCACTACTGGTGATTCATTAACTGATGTTGACCACCCACTTCACTTGGAATCAATGGACTTCCCTGATCCAGTTATCCAAGTTGCTGTTGAACCTAAGACAAAAGCCGATCAAGACAAGATGAACGTTGCTCTTCAGAAGCTTTCAGAAGAGGACCCAACTTTCAAAGCAACAACCAATCCTGAAACTGGTGAAACATTAATCGCCGGAATGGGTGAGCTGCATTTGGATATCATTATTGACCGGATGAAGCGTGAATTCCACGTTGAAGCCACTGTTGGTGCTCCACAAGTTTCATATCGTGAGGCATTTACTAAGCCAACTAAGGCACAAGGTAAATTCATTCGTCAGTCTGGTGGTAAAGGTCAATATGGTGATGTTTGGGTTGAATTTACCCCTAATGAAGAAGGTAAAGGATTCGAATTCGAAGATGCTATTGTCGGTGGGGTTGTTCCTCGTGAATATATTCCAGCCGTTGAACAAGGTTTGAAAGAATCATTATCCAATGGTGTCCTTGCTGGATACCCATTGGTTGATTTGAAAGCCAAGTTATACGATGGTAGTTATCATGAAGTCGATTCTAGTGAAGCTGCATTTAAAGTTGCCGCATCACTTGCCCTTCGTAATGCTGCCAAGACCGCTGCCCCTGTAATTTTGGAACCAATCATGAAGGTTGATATTAACGTTCCTGAAGAATACATGGGTGATATCATGGGTCAAGTTACTGCTAGACGTGGCCGTGTTGAAGGTATGGAAAGCCGAAGTGGCGCTGAAGTGATTCATTCATACGTTCCTTTGGCTGAAATGTTTGGTTATGCAACAACACTTCGTTCTGCATCACAAGGCCGTGGTACATTTACCATGACGTTTGATCATTACGAGCCAGTGCCAAAGAGCATTCAAGCAGAAATCATTAAGAAAAATGGCGGCAATCCTGACGCCGAATAACAATGACTAATTAAGGGCTCTTCGTCAACTGTTGTTGGTGAAACTAAATTCGAGTTCTAATCACTTTGTGATTAGGGCTCTTTTTGTGGGTCAAAGTCAAATCGTATTGATGGCGACTTATGAGCATCACCGAAAGGTGATGCTTTTTTGTTATTAGGCATGAATTA
>NZ_JAHPPD010000134.1 GCF_019061365.1 Lentilactobacillus dabitei | reverse complement strand
GCTGGGATAATTTTTCATAGCTTAAACTCGCTTTTTACATAGAAGTATATCAAAAATCATAGATCTTGGACAGCTTCTTAGCAACTTATCCACCTGAAATAATTGAGTCAGCCGTTACCCAGGTTAATCAGTTAGTGCGTAATGAGCGAGAACCAATTGCCATTGAAGAACTGTTAAATGCTTATCGAAAATTCCGGAAATTCATTCCGGATATTTTAGCCACTATTGTTTTTGAAGGGACTACCAATGGCCAAGATTGTCTGATGGTTTGGGAGTTTATTCGCCAACGGTTTCCGCGCCCGGTTACCTATCGGATGTTTGAACAGATCGTCGAAAAACTACCGAAAAAATGGCGTTATTATATTCGTGAGAACCCCCAAGTAACCAATCAGTGTGTGTTGATTGCCGGCATCGAGCTTCTGGTTCATGGTCTTAAGCGTCATGATATTTACGTCCGGCAAAGTAATCGCTATCTTGATCCCATGGCCTGCTTAATTGATAAGTCTACTTGGCGTCAACAAAAGGCCGTTTTGATTCAACAACTTGATTTACCGCAGACTGGTCAAGCAGCCGTTGAAGCGGTGAAACAGGATTTAGCTTTATCCTATGCCGAGGCCCTAAAAAATTGGGCTGATTCAGAAATGGCCCAGGTCAAAGAGGTTGACGGCCAAGAAAAAATTATTGTGGCCAAATTACGCAAAGTCCGTGAACAAAAGGACGAAGCGGCCTTTAAAAGTCGGGTTCGGCATTTAATTCCCAAAATTGATTTATCGGATATTCTCTTGGAGGTTAACCAACAGTTACAGTTAACACAATGTTTTAGTCACGTTAGTGAAAGTGGGACGAAGATGAAACACGTTGATATTAGTATTTTAGCGGTTTTATTAGCTGAGGCTTGTAACATTGGCCTTTCGCCAGTGGCTAAAAACAGTTCAAATAGTCTAAAATACGATCGGTTAATGTACGTGGACCATCAATACTTGCGAATTGATACCCTTGCCGCCGCCAATCGCCGCATTATTAACGCGCATAAAAAATTAAAAAGTGCGCTCATCTGGGGCGACGGTCAAATGGCTTCGGCCGATGGCATTCGTTACGTTACCCCCCAAAGGTCTTTATATTCTCGTAGCAATCCAAAATACTTTGGCCGCGGTCGCGGGGTTACTTTTTACAATTTTGTTTCTGATCAATATATCGGCTTTCATGGCATGGTGGTTGCAGGGACCTTACGAGATTCTCTCTACCTATTAGAAGGCTTTTTAAATCAAGGCAGCAGTTTGGAACCCACTCAGATTATGACCGACACCGCCGGTTATAGCGATTTAGTCTTTGGCTTATTTGGCCTATTAGGTTTTCAGTTCAGTCCCCGAATTGCTAATAGTCAGGGAACCAAGCTATGGCGGATTGATTCGACCGCTGATTATCAAGTCTTAAATGGGGTGTCTCAAAACCGCATTAATTTAAGGTTGATTGAAGAACATTGGGAGGATATTTTACGCGTGGCCGGTTCGTTAAAGTCTGGTAAGGTCAATGCGACAGAATTAACTCAGGCCTTGCAACGTGAAGGCCACCCAACCGCTTTGGGTAAAGCGATTACTGAATACGGCAAAGTCTATAAAACGAAACATCAATTACGCTATCTTTCAGATGAGATTTATGCGCGTCAAATTTTGGAACAGCTAAATAAAGGTGAAGCTCGGCACGCGCTTTGTCGAAACATCTTTTATGGTCGGAAAGGGAAGCTTTATCAAACGTATTTTGATGGTATGGAAGAACAACTAAACGCTCTCAGTTTAGTCACGAATGCCATTATTTATTGGAATACCGTTTACCTGGAAAAGATTGTGACGCAGATGCAATCAGAAGGGTTTGATTGTTCTGACGACATGATCGGCAATTATCGCCACTGATGTTTGAACACATTAACTTTGTCGGTAAGTACACGTTCCAATATAATGAAGCGTTAGAAAATGGTCATTTAAGACCATTGGATGAAGCAGACGAAAAATAAGATTGTTCGGTTTTTAAAGTCTACCGCTACTTTTCGTACGAATGTTCCAGAGCTCTTTTTAAATAAAGCCAATATAAAAAATCAGAAACGCTGTTAAATCAACGTTTCTGATTTTTTGTTCGGGATCCTACCGCTACTTTTCGTATGGATGTTCCATTGACCCCATAAACGTTATATTTTCAAAAACAGAGACTAAGAGTCATGTTCATCACATGATTCTTAGTCTCTTGGTGTTCTAATACTGATATTTGGAAAAAGTACTAATTTTTTATCATAATTGGTTATCCAAGCAACATTAGTGCTAACAGTTTAACCAGACTACTTTAAATATGCCAATATTGAATATTCTTTTGCCAGCGTTGTCGCTTAATTCGCCCTAATTGGCGTAGAATCCGCCAATTGGTAATTTTCCGCCAAAGGGGACTGTGATAAGCCGTTTGCTGATAAAATTGACGTTGCCAATAGGTAATGTCTTTGCTAATTTGTTGTTGACTCCACCAAACATAATTATGAGTCAAATATCCGGCAACTTGGGCATACGGACGTTCGGTCCAGTAGGCTGCTCCCAGCAATTGACCTCGTGTAATTGGCAGGCCTCTGGTTTTAAACCAAGCCATTTTATAAATCTTCTGAATCTTGCCAACTCCCATCGGTGGTTGTTGCTTATCAGTGTAGGGGGCCAAAGGAACGACAATCAATGCTTGTAAAATTTGCTGGGGGTGTGCCGTTTGGTTTAAGGCCAATTGTAAATCATTAGAAAAGCGATAGGTACGCTGTTTAGTTGTCAATTGGATCTTGGCACACCAGAGCTTAGTCATGTTAAACCACCTTCATTTAATTTCAGAGTATGCCACATGATGGGCAAAATTGGCAACTTTTGTCTTATCTGGATCTTTACGAGCTTCTTTATCAATTAGCTGCTTTAATTTGGTCTTCCGCTCGATACTTTTCGATCCGATAGAGGGTAACTGGGGCAATCCCCAACATCCGCGCGATCTGCCGTTTGGTTAATTCTTCTCCCTGTTCCCGGCGCGTTAGCAAACGACAGGCTTCTTTATAAATATAACGTTTCTGTCGATTCGGTGAATGTGGTCCATATTCACGGACTTTACCATGATATTTTCCTTGCCGTTTAGCAATTTCAATCCCTTGTCGCTGTCTTACTTTGATTGTCTCACGTTCTTCTTGGGCCATATACTTATAAAGCTCAATAATGATATTGGTAATCAAGTTACGTAAGTTAGGATCTTCAATACTATTAAAGCTCGGTAAATTTAAAATGTTTAAGGTGGCCCCCTTATGGCGAATAGCTTCCATAATTTCTGTTAAATCGGCTGAATTTCTACCTAACCGATCTAAACTTAGCACAATTACCTCATCATCGTCACGAAGATAATCCAGCATGGCTTGAAGTTGTGGGCGGGCAGCATTTTTTCCAGAAAGTTTCTCTTGGAAAAGTTTTGTCACTCCCGCTGCTTGTAGTTGTTCAATTTGCCGGGCTAGATTTTGCTCACGAGTACTAACACGTGCGTAACCAATTTTTGTCATTTTCAGAACGCCTCCGGAACACTTATATGTAACTAATGATAATCCAACTTTCGGCTGAATACAATAGGGTAGACTCTATCGGATCACACGCTTATAACTTGTGAGGCTATTTTTAAAGAACATCCCTATAGCTGCCTTTAGAGAGATAATTTTTAACACATTCTGAACTGTCATAAACGGCTTTTTATATTTTGTATAGATTTGATTAGGTTGCTTATAAAAAGTTACTAATAGGTTCTTAGACATCGTGTTAAGGTATTATTGAAATCAAAAAATATGAATGGAGCGAGTAGAATGAAACATTTAACTATTTCATCATTGATCTTTTTTGCTGGAATGACATTATTTTCGTTGAATAATCCGACAAATATTCAAGCAAAAAGCTATACAACTGTCCCCAAAGTCTTTTGGGACTTGGAAAACTCCTTCAGAATACAACGAGAAACAATTACTAAAGATAGCTAAATATTCTTTCTATGTTACTGGTTATAAAAACGATAAAGAAAAAAGTTTGTTCCTAGCCCTTATGGTACAATGATACCGAATTAGTCGTTAGCAAACATGCAAATAGATATGAGTACTGGGATATTGGTGCAAATAATTCGGATGCAGTTTGGTTTTCAAAGCCAGTTATTCATAATGGCCATAGAACTCTTAAATCTGCTGCACCTAACATTGGATGTGCCAGCCTTAAATATCTGATTGATTATTACTATAAAAAATAAATAGGTGTAGGTATCTTTTCTAAGGATTAACAATGATTGCTTCGAATTTGTTCAAAAGGTAGATTGCAAATTTAATCCGAATTTTTGGACAAATTTGTCAGCATAACCTGATACGGTGTTTGCCAGTCGAGTATTTT
>NZ_JAHPPD010000133.1 GCF_019061365.1 Lentilactobacillus dabitei | reverse complement strand
CTGTATCTAAGCAAATTGTGGTCGTGACACCGTGAGGTGTTATTCTCACAAGCTCCTGAATTTATTCAGGAGTGGTTGACTTAAATCATCAGTCTGGGTTATGATACTTCCTCCTTCTGTTGCGAGCTTTCTTTAGTTTGTCCTTTGAGATTTTTACATAAAAAACCGCAGCATTTTACAATGGTGGTGACAAGACAATTTATTTAAGATACACCAAGCCTTTTTTTTAAAGCATCGGTGAGAGTTGCGGAAAAGTTGATCTGGTGTTGTTTGCCTAAATCGTTAAGGTATTTAGGAATAGTAAGTGTCTTTTTAACACTTGCATTTTCCTCTCGTTCTCTAGCGATGGTTGTGTCCACTTCAATTGGAATAACCAATTGATCTTGATTATGCCGTATATTTTGAGGGTCAGAAGGTGTTGGCAAATCTTCATGATAATCTTCGACGGTGAGCAAATATCCTTCTAGAGCATCATGAGCCATATGAAGGGCATCAGACATATTATTGCCAAAAGTTGCTACATGGGGATCAAAGTCGGGGAAGTTAACTTCAATTTGGCCGTCTACATTCTTAGTGAATAATGCAAAATATAAGTACTTCATTATAATTACCTCCAGTTATGGATACACAAACAGGGGCTATTTAAGCCCTGCCTGTTTTAAGATACTGTAGCACGTGTGATAACACGTATCAATTGTTTTGGAGGGAATGGAATTTCTATATTTGGTTCGGGTATGTTGAGTTGAGATGGGTCGACTGATTGGCACTACGATCAAGAGAAACCAGGAACGCGAGACCGAATATCAAAAAGAAGCCCCACACAATTAGGAAGGCTGGCCAGGCAACGATGCCACTAAAAATATGACTGACAGACATTCCAGCTTGCCAATCAAATAAGAAGTGCAGAAGGACCGGCCAGATTAGAGTGTTGGTTGCTGTTCGGACAGATGCCAGAATGACGCCAAAGACGAATGCATAAATGACTTGTTGAATGGTTGGGGTTAACGTCTGGCCATTGATTAAGTTGAGCAGATGAAAGATCCCAAAGAAGAGAGCAGAAGAACACGCTGTGAGTGTATATTTCAGGTTATTATTTTTAAACATCTTCAAGAATGCGTTGAACAGTAATCCTCTACAAATAAACTCCTCGAAGAAGCCTGCAGATAAAGCCATCATGGTATCCGAAACAAGCGTTTTCGCTCCAAAAACGGCAATCAAATTATTTACGATATGGCAAAATATCAGAAATAAAACGAGTAGGGCAATTATCCAAACGATGCCGATTACTTTGGTTGCTTTTTTATACTTGATTGGATAATTGCGAATTTTGAGTGTTCTCAATATGTAAGTAATCAACCCAGCCGTAACTAATCCATACAATAATCTGACGCTCGCTCTAATAATAGGGCTTACCCCTTTTAACATAATATCCAAAATTTCGAGGATTAGAATTAATCCTGTTGCAATGACAAATTGCATAGATATGGAAACTCGACTTTTACGCATAAACTTCCTCCTAAATTCGAATGATCTTATTATTGCCCCTTTGGATAGGGTTTTCAATATTTTTCACTAAGCGCGTGCAAATTAAAAACAATCCACTAGTAGGTTACTAGTGAATTGCTGAGCGAGGCCTCGATAGTTTTCAAAAATTATTATGGGGTTGAAAGAGGTCGGAAAGCTTAGAAAATATTTGGTGAGTATTTCTGCCAAGCGATAAGGTACTCCCAATTTTGGATGGTTTTTACCGATCTTTCAACTGTGGATTCAGAGATTAAGAGCGAAGTACAAGCACAGAGCAATGGCAACTATTACCAAAACAAAGAAGAAAATGTTCAGGAAGTGGCCAATCGGATTGTCATCATTTAACCGCGAACCATAACCACTGCTTTTGGGTAATAGTAACGGAAACATCAAGCTTCGTTTGGCTTTAGACTGCTTCTTATTTTTTCCCATTTCAATCGCCTTCTATGGGGAGTTGCTAAATTTGTTCCTATAATACACCGTTAAAGTTTTCATAACAATTTTTTATTCAAATAAATTTAGCAGAAAAAAAAGCAAGATTAAATCTGTTCAAAAACCCGGTATATATGAATCTATTTATGCCATATGCATTTGATATAAATAAAATTTATATCAAAATTAAATAACCAAATGCTTAAACCGTTGAAACATCAACATATTGAGCATACAATGAATTTGTAATTTGAATTTGGACCGGTCCAATAATCAAATTGATGTTTGCTTTTACAAATTCAGGAGGTTACGAATATGACAAACTTCGATTCTGACGAATACCTGCAAAAAGTCAACCGCTATTGGAATGCCGCTAACTACTTATCTGTTGGTCAGTTGTTCTTACGTGATAATCCATTACTCAAACGCGACCTGGTTGCAGACGATGTTAAGATCAAGCCAATCGGCCACTGGGGCACGATTGCTTCCCAAAACTTTATGTATGCCCATTTAAACCGGATCATTAAGAAATATGATTTGAACATGTTCTACATTGAAGGTTCTGGTCACGGCGGTCAAGTTATGGTATCCAACTCTTACCTTGATGGCAGCTACAGTGAAATTTATCCAAAAATTGCCCAAAACGAAACGGGTCTTCAACGGTTGTTCAAACAATTCTCGTTCCCAGGTGGCGTTGCCTCCCATGCCGCTCCTGAAACCCCAGGTTCAATGCATGAGGGCGGCGAATTAGGCTACTCAATTGCCCACGGAACTGGTGCCATTCTTGACAATCCAGATGTGATTGCTGCCGTTGAAATTGGTGATGGGGAAGCTGAAACTGGCCCATTGGCTGCTTCTTGGTTCTCCAACAAGTTCATTAATCCAATTCATGATGGCGCAATTTTACCAATGCTGAATCTGAATGGGTTCAAAATTTCTAATCCAACCATTCTATCTCGAATGAGTGATGCCGATTTGCCGAAGTACTTTGAAGGGATGGGTTGGAAACCACACTTTGTTGAGACCGACGGAAATCCAGCTGACTATGCCCGGGTTCACAAGGCAATGGCTAAGACGATGGATGAGATCGTTTCTGAAATTAAGCACATTCAAAAACACGCTCGTGAGAATAATGATGATACATTGCCACAATGGCCAATGTTAGTTCTCCGGTCACCAAAAGGCTGGACAGGTCCTAAGTTTGATTTGGATGGCAACCCAATTGCCGGTTCGTTCCGTGCCCATCAAGTGCCAATTCCTGTGAGCGCTGGTCAGATGGATCACAAAGATTTGCTGGTCAACTGGCTCAAATCATATCATCCAGAAGAATTGTTCAACAACAACGGTTCGATCAAAGCTGAAATAAAGGCAATAGCTCCTGAAGGCAATCACCGAATGGCTATGAACCCAATTGTCAACGGTGGCATTGACCCTAAGAAGTTAGCCATGCCTGATCCAGCGGACTTCGCACTGAAGATTAACAAACCTGGTGACAAAGAAGCCCAGGATACCGAAGTCCTGTCGAATTTCTACACCGAGATTATGAAACGCAATGGCAACTCATTTAGAGCCTTTGGTCCGGATGAAACGAAATCTAACAAATTCTTCTCAATGTTGGATTATGGTAAACGTCAATGGGAAGAACCGATTAAGAGCCCAAATGATGAAAACATGGCACCAGAAGGCCGAGTCATTGACTCATAGCTTTCAGAACACCAAGCTGAAGGCTGGCTTGAAGGCTACGTTCTGAGTGGCCGTCATGGATTCTTTGCTTCATATGAAGCATTTACCCGGGTCATTGATTCAATGCTGACTCAGCACTACAAGTGGCTTAGAAAAGCTTCTGAGCAGTCATGGCGTCATGATTATCCGTCATTGAACATCATGAACGTTTCCCACGCTTTCCAGCAAGACCATAATGGGTATACCCACCAAGATCCTGGGATGCTCGGTCACTTGGCTGAAAAGGGTCATGAGTTAGTGAATGAATATATCCCAGCCGATGCCAATTCATTGCTGGCCGTCATGAACACGGCTTTGCAGGCCCGTGAGAAGATTAACCTGATCGTGGCTTCAAAACACCCACGGCCACAATGGTTCTCAATGGCTGAAGCAACTAAGCTGGTTAACGATGGTTTGGGAATCATTCCTTGGGCCTCAAACGATCAGGGTGATCCGGATGTGATCTTTGCGACTGCCGGAACTGAAGCAACAATGGAAAGCTTAGCTGCCATTGATATGCTGCACGACTCATTCCCTGAACTCAAAGTGCGTTTCATTAACGTGATCGATATCTTGAGATTGCGGCCAAACAATGAAGACCAAGATAGTCGTGGCTTGACCCAAGCCGAATTTGACAAATACTTTACCACTGACAAACCGGTGATCTTTGCCTTCCATGGCTTTGAAAACACTTTCCATGGCTTGGTCTACAACCGTCACAACCACAATATCAGCTTCCATGGTTATCGTGAAAATGGTGATATCACGACACCATTTGATATGCGGGTACTCAACGAGCTTGATCGATACCACTTGGTCAAGGACGCGATTGCCAGAACCCAGTTTGCTTCCCAAGCAGCTGACTTTGAAGCCAAGATGGATCAGATGCTTCAAAAACATCATGATTACATCCGTGAATATGGGACAGATATTCCAGAAGTTCAAAACTGGAAATGGTCTGGTAACTTAACGAATAAACTCACTACTGAATAAAATGATTTCTTCTTCGATTAGATAAAAGGCTTCGATTGAAAATAAGTCCAGCTTCTAGAAATAGAAGTGAAGTGCAACAGAAAAGTTAGACAAGTTTAGATATTGATTTAAGCTACCATGGCTTGATTCCTGTATTCTACAGGGG
>NZ_JAHPPD010000132.1:452-4823 GCF_019061365.1 Lentilactobacillus dabitei | reverse complement strand
GGGTTTGTGGTAAACACCATTTTAAAGGAAGCTGATCTTTTTTGTCCGAACAGCGTTCGGATTAATTTTACAATCTACCATATTAGTATTGTGGGACGTTTACATTTTCATTCCCATTTTTTCATAAGACTGCATACCGCCCATCCAAATCTCAGATGGTTTGACGCCACGTTCTTTAGCCAAGGCCATCATTAACGTATCCATATCCATCAATTTATATTCTTGCTTTGGCTTGGCTGGATCGAATGTTTCAATCTGTGCCATCATGCCGCCATCTTCGTGCTCAATGATATGGCAGTGATACATATAAACCCCTGGCAAATCAAAGCGAACCAGCAGCCGAACCGTTTCACCAGGATTCACGCCAATTGTATCTTTGAAACCATGTTCATTTGGATACGGCGCATGCCCATTCCGCGACAAGACTAAGAATTGGGTTCCATGCACATGGAATGGATGAACCATTCCAGGCGCATCATTGCTATTGGTAACATCCCAGTACTGGGCTTTGCCAATTGGTTGCGTGGCATCAATCCGCTGCATGGCAAACTTTTTACCATCAATCGCAACACCTTCGTCCATCCCCTGCATCACAACATGGCGAACTGGCAAAGCCGGGTCAACCACTGGTGCCTTCACATCGAACAACTTATCAGGCAAGGTAGTCTGATCCGGTTTGAACGCATGAATGCGGAACTTTAGCAATGGCACATCATCCGTATATAAGGTGACCTCGTCGCCTTCATGGTATTGGCCAAAATCAACAATCACTTCGGCACGCTCAGCACAAGTCAGCATCAAATGGGTAAATTTGACCGGCTCCGGTAACAGTGAGCCATCCCCGCCAATTTGCGTAAATGGCAGGTCATCGGAAAAATGCAACCGCCATTCACGGCGATTAGCACCATCCAGAAAACGCAACCGGACCTTTTGCGTGGTGACATCAAAATAGGGATTGATTGTACCGTTAATCATTGCAGTTGGCCCAGCAACACCGTCAGGATCATAATCAGCCCGGTAGTCCCACTGGTTGTTCTCATGAAAACGCCGGTCTTGCAAAATGACCGGAATATCGTCAACGCCATAGTTCCTTGGCAATGGCAGGCTGGCTTCATGGTCGTCTTTGACAATCACCATGGCAGCCAAACCATGCCAAACCTGCTCGGCTGTGGATGGGCACGGATGCGCGTGCAGCCACAAAGTCGTCGCCGGTTGTTCCAATGTGAAGTCGATATGCTTACTTTCACCCGGATAAACCGGCGCATGGCATCCGCCATCAACATAAGGGCCACTGACATTAGCCCCATGCCAATGAAAAGTGGTCAACTCAGGCAGGGTGTTTTTCAGTGTCACATGCGTATGCTGACCACGGCGATACACAATCGTCTGACCTAACAGACTGGTATTATAGCCCCACGTCTTGGTCTTCGCCCCAGGTAATAGTTGCGTTTCCCCAGCCTCTACTGTCACCGTGTAATAAACGTCGGTCGCCGTCTCTTTATCCGGTTTCAACAACGGCGGCACATTTAAGGGCTTCTCAGGCGCATCACTGACCTCAAGCGGCACGTACCCGCCATCGTGGAGATCAAACGCTGGCTCATCAAAGAAATAGTCCGTATAGGTTTTCATCGTGATTTCCCCCTCTGACAAGAATTTTAACACTTTTTAGGGTTGCCATAAACATAATTTAGAATTAATCTGAAGTAGTATTGAAAAATGGTATAGTTCTTATCCATACACTTGAGGAGGATTTTCATGCAACAAATGTCGAAAACAATGGGCTGGCTCATGCTGGCGTTAAATGTGGTGCTGCTGATTCTAATTGGTACCATGCACAATATGGCAGCGATGTGGTTAATGGGTCTGATTATGACTTTGGACGCTGTGACAAGGTTAGTTGCCGCTTATCGGCCCCAGTCAAGTCAACAACACGCCCACCAGCACTAGTTTGTTAAGAAGTTGCTGCAAGACCTTTCATGGAGTCATTGATCGGCGTTATATGTTGAATATATCATGTGTCTGTACTTAGATGAACAGTCACATGAAAGAGGGTCGTTTAATGCAGCAACTGTCAATGACGCAGAAACAAACCATGACGTCAGCCTTACGGGTTGAATATTTTTCAACGGCATGGATGGCATTTGAGTGGTAGATTGCAAATTTAATCCGAATTTTTTGACAAATTTGTCAGCATAACCTGATACGGTGTTTGCCAGTCGAGTATTTTAAGCGGTCGCTGGTTAATTTGGAGTAACGTCGTCGTTAAATCTTGAGCACTAATGTGCTCAAAACGAGTCCCTTTAGGATAAAAATAACGTAAATTCCGATTAAAGCGTTCATTACTACCACGTTCAGCTGGAGTATAAGCATGGCAGTAATAGGTCTTAATACCATATTGTGATTCAAGTGATACTAGACCGCTAAACTCAGTGCCACGGTCCACCGTAAAACTATGCGCCGGGCCATTAAAAGTTGCTAGAAACTTATTTAGGGCTTCATTAACAGTTACTGCTGTCCGGTTTTTTAATCGGTAGGCCCAAAGGAAACGTGATTTGCGATCGATTAAGGTTAATAAAACTGCCTTACTATGCCCACGGGGGCCAACAATTGTATCTAATTCAAAATCACCGATGCGATTACGTCGATTAACCACGATGGGTCGCTGTTCAATTGACCGTCCTAATGATTGATTATATTTAGAACGTTGGTCAAGGTTACGCCGTTGGCGCACGCCATGTTCAGGCAAATCATTTAAAGAAAACTCAATTTTCCCTTGATTTAACCAATTATAAATTGATTTAGTCGCTAGTTTAAATTCGTGAGCTATCATTTCTGGTGACCAACTTAGCCGTAAATGGTTTAAAATTATTTGCCTTAATTTGTCATTCAATTTAGTCTTTCGGCCACATCGTGACCGCTTGTATTCGGCATCTGTTTGGGCCACTTCGGCCTGGTAAGGTTCACATCGAGCTAATTCATAAGAAATTGTGGCAGGTGATCGTTTTAGGCGATCGCTCATTTGGATATTGGACAGGCCTAGTTCACAAAAGGTTTCGATTTTAATTCGTTCAGAATAGGTTATACTAGACAAAAGATCAGCTCCTAAAAGATGTGTTTGTGGTAAACACCATTTTAAGGGAAGCTGATCTTTTTTGTCCGAACAGCGTCGGATTAATTTTACAATCTACCATTAAATCATTAATTGCGAGCGTGTTACCGTTCGTTTTGGGGAGTATGTACGCCTATTATAATTATCATCAGTTACATCTTGGTTATTTATTGCTATTTTTCATTGCATCTTCACTTTTTCACATGGCGACTAATGCGAATGATAATTACCAAGACTTCCTACACGCGCCACGTAATGACGACAATCAAGAATTTTTGCAAGAAACTAATGTGGTCGGTGTTAACCAGATTTCCATTGGTCAGGCCCGGACGATTACGTTTGGTTTAGCCGGAATCTCATTGATTATCGGACTATGGTTAGTAACACAAACGGGGTTGCCATTGTTGTGGATGGGGCTATATTCATATGCGGTCGGTTACTTTTACGCTGGCGGTCCGAAGCCAATTTCACAAGGCCCATTTGGCGAATTTTTCTCGGGCTTTACGATGGGCTTTATGATCTTCTGGATTGCCGTCTTTATTAATACGTATGACACGGCAGCCATTACTTGGCAGTCAACGCTGGCTGTTTTAATTGCGTCAGGTCTGGCCATTTTTGCAATTTCTAACATTATGTTAGCTAATAATATTTGTGATATGGACGAGGACATTGCGTTAGGCCGACACACGATTTTGTATTATCTCGGCAAACCGGTGATGCTTCAGGTATTTGCATGGAGTTACGTTGCTGGTTATGCTTGTCTGGTGATCGCGGTCTTGATGGGTGTGCTGCCAAAGTTTAGTTTACTAACGTTGCTCAGTATTATTCCAGTTTGGAAAAATACGCGGGTCTTCTTGCACAAACAGGTCAAACGAGAAACTTTCAAGATTTCAATTAAAAACGCAACGTTGATTTGTCTTTCATTTATCGTTTTCATGGGCTTAGGACTGATTTTTAACTAGTCCTTCAATAAACGAGTATGGCTTTGAGAAAGCGCCAACTAACCAAGTTGATACTAAGCAGTATTTTTCCGGGTCTAGAATTTTTGGTGTTGGAAAGTATTTCCATTCCAAAAGTACTAGGCCCTTTTTGATAACAAAAAAAGGCATCTAAGCCTCCCTAGTGCTATGCTTTAAGCGACGAAACTCAAGATAAGCGGGGTAGGAATAGATGTCTCAACTAGATAATACACTTAAATTACTGGGAATTACAGACACAAACATTCAGGTGTTCGGTACTCGTGAGGAATTTCATGGTCGGGG
>NZ_JAHPPD010000132.1:0-321 GCF_019061365.1 Lentilactobacillus dabitei | reverse complement strand
TAACTGCCATAGCACTTGTACGGCCACCACTCCAGTGGTATCAACCAACCACGCCATCGGTCACGGACTAGCGACTCATGTCCTGAAGCTAGCCAGTAAATCACTCCCGGCTAAGACTATCGCCAGCCTCACCGGTATTTCGACAAACTCAGTTCAGCGTATTTTGACGGCTAATATTCATCCACACGCGAGCCGCCGGTTACCGATTAATCTATGCTTTGATGAATTCCGTTCCACGCACGGCTCCATGTCGTTTATTTGCATTGACGCCGACACTCACAAATCAGTTAAAGTACTTAGCGACCGCCTTAATAGAACCAT
>NZ_JAHPPD010000131.1 GCF_019061365.1 Lentilactobacillus dabitei | reverse complement strand
GGACAGTGATGTCCCATTTATTCTGGATAAAAAAACTGGCATTGATGATTTCCATCAATACCAGAAAGTTTAGACCCAAAAATTCATGCGAATTTTGATTGGAACTGGCTCCTTTTTTGATTGATGGCTTACTATTCAGATGGACTAAAGGGTCACATCATTGACAATATAATCAGGTTTTTCACCTTTATTCATCGCTACCGTATTCTTTGCGACAATCTTAGCCATTGCATCACGGGCCTCCACCGTTGCATTACCGATATGCGGTGTCAAAATGACGTTTTTGAGTGACTTGAAGCCATCATCAACTTTAGGTTCATGCTCGTAAACATCGAGCGCTGCCCCAGCAATATCATGATTTAATAAGGCTTCATAAAGGGCGCCTTCGTCAATAACTGGACCCCGGGAGGCGTTAATTAACATGGCACTGTCCTTCATTGCCCGGAATTGTTCAGCACCGATCATATGGTGGGTAGCTGGGGTTGCCGGTACGTGGAGGGTTAAGACGTCAGCGTTCTCAATGACTTCATCAACACGGGCAAACTTGGCGCCTAACTGGGCTTCCACGGTCGGATCGAGTTGCTTCCGCTGACTGTATAGGATGTTCATGTCAAAGGCGTGCATTCGTTTGGCAACGGCTTGACCAATTTGGCCCATGCCAATAATACCTAACGTTTTGCCGGCCAATTGGTGACCGAGGAAGAAGAGGGGAGCCCAACCAGAAAAGCCTTCTTCACGCATCAACTTATCGCCCTCGACAATTCGATGAGCCAAGCTAATCATCAATCCGCAAGTGACTTCCGCAGTTGACGTAGTTGAGACCTTGGGGGTGTTGGTGACTGGAATGCCCTTTGATTTGGCGTAATCCGTGTCGATGTTGTTAAAGCCAGCGCCATAATTGGCGATTAATTTGAGATTTGGGGCGCTGTTAATCACGTCTTTATCAACTTGAGTGGACAATGGGGTGATCAGGAAGTCCTTATCTGCCACGCGTTTGATGAGCTCATCCTTGGTGATCAATGCACCGCTATCGTCAAATACATCAATGTCTAAATCGGCATCTTTTAAAATGTTCAATGCCTGTTCAGGAATCCGTCCCGCAATTAAAATCTTTGCCATATTCTGTCTCCTCCTTAAATTATATACAACTTCATTATAGGTCATTTAAGGTGATGAATGGAATCGTTTACGCTTTGAGCTGGCTAAAGTTGACTTTTGATTTGTTCATTGTGAATAACTGAATTAAAATAAGGGATGAAGTGTGGTAATGCTGAAATCATTAAATGAGGTGGAATAAGATGAGCCAATTTACTGCCCAACCAAGCTTTTGGAAAATTTTTCCGGATGTCAAAATTGCGGTGATTACGGTTCACAATTTGGATAATCATGATAAGGGACAAATGCCACCGGAACTGTTGGCAGAAGCCAATGATCAGGTTGAGGATCTAATTCCCAATGAACCAATTAGCGCTAACCCACTGATCCATGAATGGCGAGAAGCTTTCAAAAAGTTCAAAACAAAGAAGGGTGCGCGGTTTGCGGTTGAGAACCTGTTAAAGCGGGCTAAGAAAGGCAATCCAGTCCGCAGCATTGATCCCTTAGTGGATATCTATAACGCGATTTCTTTGCGAACGGGGTTTCCGATTGGGGCACTTGACCTGAATAAAATTCAAGGTGGGATTAGTCTGGAAGTTGCCAGGGGCGGCGAACCTTTTACTGCAATCGGTGAAGATGAGGAAGACCCCGCCTTACCCGGCGAAGTCATTTATCGAGATGATGAAGGGGCTACCAGCCGTTGTTGGGCGTGGCGGGATGCCAAACGAGTCGAAGCCACGGACGATTCAACTGATATTTTGATGTATTCGGAATGTTTGAAGCCGGAGTGGCGGGAGAACCATGAGCGGGCAATGACAGAATTGACCGGCAATATTGAGAAGTATTTGGGAGCTGCGGCAAAGATCCAGTATGTGGCTCGCAATCAGCCGATGGTGACTTATAAATAAAAAGTTGATCTTCATTAGGGTGGTCTTAAAAAATGAATCGATTATTGATGCTAACAGCTAGCGCTTATCGCAGTAAAGTCGTCCAGGTAATCGAACAAACTTTTCAATTGTTATTCCCAGTGATTTTACTTGGGAGTTCAGCTGAGGTCTTACAGTTTGTTTTTTTGACTGCCAGTGGGTATGTCGCGACAATTTTTAATGTCCCTCAATGGTTGCCTTTCGACCGAGAGCTTTCAGTTTTAATGGGGACGGTCTATCACTGTACGCTTGGAATGGTTGGCTTGTATAGTGCTTATGGGACTTCTTACTTTACCGTTAAAGTGTATCGGCGGCAATCTTCACCAAGCGCGGGTTTAATAGGACTACTAGCGTTCTTGATGATTGCGTTTGAACCTCGAAGCGGTGGTAGAGTTACCTTTAATCTGCCTTTAATGGCAGAAGGGTTACTAGTGGGTGTGTTGGTTGGCTATGTTTGTGGTCGAATTTTGATTGCGTTTAAAAATCAGCAGACTGATTGGGGAGAAATGATGTGGCGGCTAGCCCTCATTTTTGCATTAGCCCTTAGTGTGAACTTGCTGATGAGTTTTTTAAGGCGAACGGGGGCTCTTTCAATTCTGACGGTTAGTGGGCCACAGCCAACGTCAGGGCATACTTTGGCCTTTGTCTTAATGATGGGGGCGTTAACGGAATTGTTATCTTGGATTGGAATTGGGGGACCGTTTACAGCCAACCCGACGTTCACGGATCCAGCCTCAATTGCGAATTTAAATCATGCTTTAAAAGCGGGATCACCTTGGAATGCCCCTCACCTATACACTGATACCACGCTATTTCACAGCTTTGCTAACTTTGGCGGTAATGGCGTGATGTTAGCTTTGATTATTACCATTTTGATTTTTTCAAAACGAGCGGACAGCCGAACTGTCTCGAAGTGGTCAATCTTTCCAGCCGTTTTTAATAGCCATTATGCCATGATGGTGGGGATTCCAGTCTTATTTAATCCGATTTTTCTATTGCCATTTATTCTAGTGCCCGTCGTTAATATGACAATTGCTGCGACGCTTTTGGCGCTACATTGGCTCCCAGCGGCTGTTTATCCAGTTCCAGCAGGTACGCCGGGACCCTTAATCGCCTTTTTAGGAACAAATGGTAATTGGGTATCATTATTACTGGGAATCTTCTTAATTGTGATTGATGTTTTAATGTACGCGCCATTTATCAAGTTGGCTGAAAGGGTGCAAAAAAGTGCGGGTGAGTTGAAATGACATGGCAGAAAAAACATTGGGTAGTCGCTCTAATAAGCATTGTTATGGTTATCGCTGTGATCGTTGTATCGCTTCAATGGTCGCGAAAAAGCGTTTCACAATTAGCCCAGCGTCATAATTCAACGTTAGTTCCACTGATCATGATTCCGGGAAGTTCGGCGACAGAGAACCGGTTTGACTCGTTAGTCAAAGCCTTAAACATGAATCGAAGAAATCCTCATAGTTTACTGAAGATTCGAGTGGCTAAAAACGATCAGTTAACGTTTTCTGGTCAAATCCGCCCCCGGGATCGCGCGCCAATTGTTGTCGTCGGATTTGAAAATAATCAAGACGGTTATTCAAACATTAAGAATCAGGCGCGTCAATTTAACATTGCCTTTAAGGCTTTAAATAAGCGTTTGAGTTTTAGCCGGTTTGAAGTGGTTGGTCATTCTAATGGTGGATTAATTTTTACCGTTTTTCTTGAAAAGGATTATTCGCAGTATGCCAATGAGGTTCAAGTCACAAAGCTGATGACGATTGGGTCACCATTTAATTTCAATGAACGTAGCATTAATAATAAAACCCAGATGTTATCTGACCTCATCAAAAATCGGCGGGAACTGCCCACTACTTTAAATGTCTATTCGGTCGCTGGGACACAAAACTATACCTCTGATGGGATCGTTCCTTTAATGAGTGTGATGGCCAGCCGCTACGTTTTTCAAGGTCAGGTGAAGCACTTTACAACGGTGACCGTGTCAGGGTCGGATGCCCAACATTCAGATCTCCCCCAGAATCGCCAAATCGTGAGTCTGATTAACAACTATATGTTAACGGCTAAGCGGCGATACCGAGTTCAACCGAATGAACCAGAACTTCATTAGTGATTTAAGCGAAATTTCAGTTTTCCCTATTGACATCGCCACGGTAACCGTCTAAGATAAACGTTAAATTAATGAGAGAACGCTGTGAGAAAGTTGAGTAGCATTTTTACATCCGAAAGCGAGCCTTGTTTGGTGGGAGAAGGCAGGACAAAAAGTGTGAAAATCCCTTTTGAGCGATGCACCGAAGAAATTAAGTAACGTGCATTGGTGACACCCATTATCGTGTTAGCGTATCGCCTTTTGAGGCCTTACGTGAAAGGCAGTTGTAGTGATATAACTGCAAATATAAGGTGGTAAAGTGCACATAGGCGCCCTTAATTCAGTTAACGCTGAATTAGGGACGCCTATTTTTATGGAGTGAGCGGATCCAGGCGTTTAATAACCGAAACATAAGTCTCCACAAGCAGAAATCCCGCCTTTGGATTTTTGTTTGTGGTGCTTATGTGCAGGTTATTGCCTGGAGGAGCTGTCCTCAGCGCTGTAACCGAATACCCACACCCACACATTATTAATTTCTCAGTGTCCCCAGCGTTTTCCAAATCTAAATGAAAGGTGATGGTTTTCTTGAAATCTCAGATTAGCAACGGTCCGATTAAGTGCTTTGAAAAAACGTATTTACTAAAGGAGTTCATCAATTATGAAGTGCAACAGAAAAGTTAGACAAGTTTAGATATTGATTTAAGCTACCATGGCTTGATTCCTGTATTCTACAGGG
>NZ_JAHPPD010000130.1 GCF_019061365.1 Lentilactobacillus dabitei | reverse complement strand
ATGATTTATTTGAGCTGTGGCAGGTAAACGCGGTTCTGAATGTCTCTTAAAACCTGTCTCAAATATTGACTTCAATCCAGGTTGCAAGGTACAAGATAAACATCCCATAACTCTTTGGTAAAATACCGTTCCGTGTAACATATATCGAAGAATAGAGTACTAAACTAAACATAATGAAGTTTTTAAACTGTATAAAATTAATCAAAAATGGAAAAGGTAACCACAATAATACAAATAAACTCAGATTTTGAATATATCTTTGAACACAATAGCCCATGAGTGCTAGGACAAAAAAACCACTAAAAACTTAAATTGTAGGAAGGAAAAACCATGAATTAAGAACCAATGACTAACCTGTGAGTATCCATATTCAACCCCCCCATTGTCATTATAGTAGGAAGAATAATAGACTATCGTGTCCTGAACCGTATCCATAGGTATATAGACAATAAATAAGACCGATGTAAGTATACTAAAAAACCTAGCCACTTATTCTTTTTATAAATCAATACCGCAATGAGATTCAAAATCCAAATAAATATAAATAAGATTAAAAATTATATTCACTTCCAGTGTTTACCTTTTACCAGTCTGTAAAGTTTATATCCAACATAAGAAGAAAAAACATACATTTTTATCCGTTTAGTATGTCTTTTTTCTATTGAAATATAATCTTTAAATACTTTTTTTCTGATTGGATTTAATTCATTATACAATTTTTTCGAATCTGGAAAAGAAGCTAATGTTGTCACAACTAATTTACCAACTACTGCTCCCAATTCCCGAATTTTATACTGATCATAAAAATCTAATAAGTCATATATTACAAAAATGGCGTCGTCCGAAAAGAATTTTTCCGGGTGATTACTCATAATAGACCCAGAGCGTTTCCTATATCTATACAATCTTAGGGAAATAACAACAATGTTTTTACTAAAGTAAAAAACTTTCGGCGTAAAATTGTTATCTTCAAATTTTTTTCCAACAGAAAATAGTAAATCGTGTTTTTCAATCACAGAGCGTTTTGTTACAAATGACCATGCAGTTATTGGTATCTCATCTTTAGACAATGCAGTTAATATTTGCTCACTTGTACACAAATCTTTTTGACGATAAATACTTCCATGCCCATAATTACTGTCCAAAGCATTTCCAAATTCATCAATGCTACTATAATCAAAGATAAGTGTATCCGGTTGACTGTATTTATAGCAACTAGTCAAAATTGTCTCCACAAAATTGATTTCTATTTCATCATCTGAATCCAAAAAAAAGATATATTCTCCAGTTGCATTAAGTATACCGATATTCCTGGCTGAAGATAAACCCTGATTAACTTGTTGCAACAACTTTACCGAAAATTCTTGTTCACTGCCTGCCATTATTTCTTTCAAAATTTGCATGCTTTCATCAGTTGATCCGTCATCAATAAAAATAACCTCAAAATTCTTGTTCGTTTGTTTCACTAGAGAATTTACTAAACTACCAATATACTTCTCAACATTGTATATTGGAACAATAATAGATAAAAGAACATTTTTTTTCATTCTATTCGCCCTAAAATTTTAAATTGATTATAATTAGCTATTTTATTGAATTGACTGTCGCTCACTTCATTAACTGTTCTATTTTCTAGCGGCGTCTTCTTTTTTGCTTGCATTAGATACCATTGATATTCAACATCTAGATGTCCAATATCGATAACTTGAAATCCATTATCGGCTAAATCGTAAGACAGAACCGTTGCTGTGGGGCCAATGGCTAATAGTACTATCAAGTTTTTTTATCGCAGGTCTTAATAGTCTCTCTAGTCAATTCTAAAATTTGTTCGTATTTCGAAAATGCATTCTTACTAGGAACTATGATTTTAGAAACCTCTGCAGCAGTGCCCAAAAGATCGTTGTCATAGCCAAAATTAGTCTTTTCACCCTCAACTATTAAACCTTTATTATTATACCAGGTTCTGTTGCAAAGTTTTCCAAAAAATCTATTTTAGTGTAAAATTGAGAAAAAAGACAGAGAGGACAGAGTAATGAATCATTTTAAAGGCAAACAATTCAAAAAAGACGTCATTATTGTCGCTGTTGGTTACTACCTGCGTTACAATCTAAGCTATCGTGAAGTTCAGGAATTGTTATATGATCGTGGAATAAATGTTTGTCATACTACGATTTATCGTTGGGTGCAAGAGTACAGCAAAGTCCTCTATTATCTTTGGAAGAAGAAAAATAGACAATCCTTCTATTCATGGAAAATGGACGAAACCTATATCAAAATTAAGGGACGTTGGCATTATCTTTATCGTGCAATTGATGCGGACGGCTTAACCTTAGATATCTGGTTACGAAAGAAACGGGATACGCAAGCAGCCTATGCTTTCTTAAAACGACTCCATAAACAGTTTGGTGAGCCGAAAGCAATTGTGACTGATAAAGCACCTTCTCTTGGCTCCGCCTTTAGAAAGTTACAGAGTGTGGGTTTACATACTAAGACAGAGCACCGAACTGTGAAGTATCTTAACAATTTAATAGAACAAGACCATCGACCTATTAAACGACGGAATAAATTTTATCAAAGTCTCCGTACAGCCTCTTCCACGATTAAGGGCATGGAGACCATTCGAGGAATATATAAAAAGAACCGAAGAAATGGAACGCTCTTCGGCTTTTCGGTGTCTACTGAAATCAAGGTATTAATGGGAATACCAGCCTAAGATATTTGGAGTTCAGAGAGGGCGCGTTTGATTTTCAAACTTCGCAACAGAACCCATTAAGCCGTTAAACGAAAATGCAAAGGGTTCATATACAATTATGTTAATTACGGATTTTTTATATCTTCAATGGGTTCATTGATCACTGAATTTGATTATCTTGTTTTAATGAATGTGAAGTCATTCGGTTAAGGGGAGTCTTTGATTTGTCTAGTTAGCTATCTGGACAGATGTTAAGTGTTAATTAAAGTGAAGGCAGATGAAAACTTATTAAAAGTTATTCTGCTTGATTAAGAATGGTAAGATTTCACCATCTAGATACTTTTATTAGAACTTAGGTGGACAGGAGAATCCAATTTTTAATCCTTCCTGTTATATAGTTTTTGTTTAATATTTTTCGGGAGGGCTATTAATGCAAATTGCAAAAAATTATCTTTATAATGCAATATATCAGGTCTTTATAATGATTGTGCCATTACTTACCACACCCTATTTGTCAAGAATTTTGGGCCCTTCAGGTATTGGAATTAACTCATATACCAATTCTATTGTTCAGTATTTTGTTTTATTTGGTAGTGTAGGAGTCGATTTGTATGGGAATCGTCAGATTGCCTTTGTTAGGGATAATCAGTTCAAAATGTCTAAAGTCTTTTATGAAATATTTATTTTAAGACTATTAACAATATGTTTATCATATTTTTTGTTCGTTGTTTTTTTAACCATTAATGGTCAGTATCATGCATACTATTTGTCTCAATCCATTGCTATAGTTGCAGCTGCATTTGATATCTCTTGGTTTTTTATGGGAATTGAAAATTTTAAAGTAACTGTATTAAGAAATTTTATAGTTAAGTTACTTGCTCTATTCAGTATTTTCCTATTTGTCAAATCTTACAATGATTTGAATATATATATATTGATAACAGTTTTATCTACATTAATTGGTAATTTAACTTTTTTCCCAAGTTTACACAGATATCTCGTAAAGGTTAACTATCGTGAATTAAGGCCAATAAAGCATTTAAAGCAATCTTTAGTTATGTTTATCCCACAAGTTGCTGTCCAAATTTATTGGGTTTTGAATAAAACAATGTTAGGTTCATTGGATTCTGTCAGGAGCTCCGGCTTTTTTGATCAGTCTGATAAAATAGTTAAACTGGTTTTGGCTATTGCTACTGCAACAGGTACTGTCATGTTGCCACGTGTTGCAAATGCCTTTGCACATAGAGAGTATAGTAAAACTAAGGAATACATGTACGCAAGTTTTTCTTTTGTGTCGGCAATTTCGATTCCTATGATGTTTGGTCTTATAGCTATTACTCCTAAATTCGTGCCACTTTTTTTTACATCTCAATTTAGTGATGTTATTCCTGTGTTAATGATCGAGTCAATCGCAATTATTTTAATAGCTTGGAGCAACGCAATAGGTACTCAATATCTTTTACCAACTAATCAAAATAAGTCATATACAGTTTCGGTGATCATTGGAGCGATAGTCAATTTAATGTTAAATATTCCACTGATTATATATCTAGGTACTGTTGGTGCATCAATTGCAACTGTACTTTCTGAAATGTCTGTAACTGTGTATCAACTTTTTACAATTCATAAACAGCTTAATTTGCATACACTGTTTTCGGGTTTATCTAAGTATTTAATTGCAGGATTAGTGATGTTTCTAATTGTCTTTAAAATTAGTTTGTTAACACCGACATCTTGGATATTCATACTGTTGGAAATTACTGTGGGCATAATTATTTATGTTGTTTTATTAATATTTTTAAAGGCAGAAATAATTAATAAGCTAAAGCTTATTATGCATAAATGGTAGATTGTAAAATTAATCCGAACAGCGTTCGGATTAATTTTACAATCTACCTTATACCGACATTTATAGAATGCTTAAAATTACTTCTTTCATATTTTTATCTTTTATCAACTCCATTTGATATTTTTTATATCATATTAGGCCTTCTTTCTGAGTTAATTGGATTATTTATATATAAAGTTGGTAGGTGCTTAGTAATATAGCAAAGGGGAAAACGTCTATAAAGCGTTTTCCGGTAGCGTCAAGAATCTTGTGTAAATGAAATGCCTTCGTACATATAATATGTATCTAACTTAAATAAATGATGCTTCCAA
>NZ_JAHPPD010000013.1 GCF_019061365.1 Lentilactobacillus dabitei | reverse complement strand
TCACCTCATACTTAATTAATAATTCTATGGTACTCAAAAAGACGTCTACGAAGTAGACGTCCAGTTATTTAATGCTTACAAATGCCTTACATGCATTCAATATTTACCAATTAATCACATAAATCCAGACACGAATGTGATTTATTTGATATGATAGTATTAGTGCATGATGACGATTACATTTGCGAATTATCAGTTACTTGGCAGAAATGAATTTCAAGTAGGGCGATGTTGATGGATAATCAAAAACATTTTAAGCGGTTTTTACAGTATTTAAAGAGTGAACGCCAGTACTCCGAAGATACAATTACTGCATACAAAATCTCTATCAGTGAATTTATTGCCTTTTTAGATGCGGTTCCTGAAGACGTTAAGTCCCTGATCGATGTTGATGCATTTGATGTGGAATCGTATTTGACCCAGCTCTATGAACATCAGTATTCTCGGAATTCAATTGCTCAAAAGATATCGGCACTCAAATCGTTTTATAACTTTCTAGTGAAAAATGAAGTGCTCAAGGTTAATCCGTTTGAATATGTGCATTTGAAAAGCCATCATCGCCACTTACCACGATTTTTCTACCAAAATGAAATGCGTGAACTGTTTACCGCAGCAAGGAAGGGGCCAGATGACCAGTTGGCTCTTCGAAACACAGCTGTCCTTGAACTGCTTTACGCTACCGGGATTCGGGTGAGTGAGTGCTCAGGGATACAGCTACTGGATATTGATTTGGATAATCGGATCTTGCTGGTCACTGGGAAAGGGAACAAGCAACGTTACGTTCCCTTTGGTAATCATGCAAGAGAAGCAATTCTCGCTTATGAACAGGGTGCTCGGACACCATTAATGAAAAAATATGGGCAAAATCATTCATTTCTATTCGTTAACCACTATGGCAAGCCGATCACGCCCCGTGGTATTGAATACATTATGAATGAAATCATTAATCAAAGTAGTTTGACTACAGGCATTCATCCCCACATGCTGCGGCACACATTTGCCACTGAGATGTTGAACAATGGGGCAGATATGCGCTCGGTCCAAGAATTGCTTGGCCATAGCAGTTTATCCACTACCCAAATTTATACTCACGTCACCAAAAGTCATTTAATGAAAGATTATCAGAAGTATTTTCCAAGAAACAACGCATCATTAAAATCTAAAGATTGAAAGAGGACTATTATGCCAATTAAATTTGAAGCAACAACAATCGTCGCCGTTCGTCATCAAGGTCACTTAGCAATGGCGGGTGATGGTCAGGTTACCATGGGCGAAAAAGTGATTATGAAAGGAACTGCACACAAAGTTCGGCGAATTTATAACGATAAAGTTGTCGTCGGCTTTGCCGGCAGTGTGGCCGATGCATTTAACCTGGAAGAACGTTTCGAAAAAAAGCTCAATCAATTTGACGGCGATCTCAAACGCTCATCTGTTGAACTCGCTCAAGAATGGCGTGGAGACCAACAATTGCAAAAGCTTGAAGCATTACTCATTGTGATGAACGATCACGATTTACTGTTGGTTTCTGGCCAAGGAGAAGTGATTGAACCAGACGACGATATTCTCGCAATTGGTTCGGGTGGCAATTTTGCTTTGGCCGCAGCAACTGCCATGAAGCACCACGCACCTGATATGAGTGCTAGAGAAATTGCTGAAGCTGCTATTCATATTGCTGGTAATATTGACATTTTTACCAATCAAAATGTCATTTCTGAAGAAATATAGAGAGGTAATTAACATTGACAGAATCTACCCAAACACCCAAAGAAATTGTTGAAGTTTTAGACCAATATATTGTCGGCCAGGGAGAAGCTAAAAAGGCTGTCGCAGTCGCATTGAGAAACCGTTATCGGCGCATGCAACTCTCACAGGATATGCAAGATGAAATTTCCCCTAAAAACTTACTCATGATCGGCCCCACTGGAGTCGGCAAAACTGAAATTGCCCGCCGTTTGGCCAAAATTGTGAATGCGCCATTTGTTAAAGTGGAAGCCACTAAATTTACCGAAGTTGGCTATGTGGGCGGTGATGTTGAATCAATGGTTCGCGATTTGGTTGAAAATGCCATTCAGCTCGAACGCGAGGATGAATATAAACAGGTTCACGTTGAAGCTGAAAAACGTGCTAACAATAAACTGGTCAAATTACTGGTTCCAGCAGAAAAGAAAAAGAAGAACCAAAACGAAATGCAGAACTTGATGAGTATGTTCAGCCAGATGCAACAGGGTCAAATGCCATCCCAAGAAGCAGATGATCAGGAAAATGTGACGGATGATGTTCGGGAAAAGCGGATGTCAGTTGCCGAAAAATTGCGTTCCGGCCTACTTGAAAATGACCAGGTTGAAATTGAAATGGCTGATCCTTCCCAACAACTTTCCGGTCAAAATACCATGCTGAATCAAATGGGAATTGATCTTAATGATACGCTGTCTGGTTTAATGCCAAAGAAGACAATCAAACGAACAGTTCCCGTTAGTGAAGCTCGAACCATTTTGACCCGCCAAGCATCAGAAGAATTAATTAACAAAGCTGATCTCTATCATAATGCAATTACCAGGGCCGAAAATACCGGTATCATCTTCATTGATGAAATTGATAAGATTGCCCCAGGTAATTCCAAGAACAGTGGTGAGGTTTCACGTGAAGGGGTTCAAAGAGACATCCTACCGATCGTTGAAGGTTCTCAGGTAAATACCAAGTATGGCCCCGTTAACACCGATCACATGTTGTTTATCGGCTCAGGTGCCTTTGCTGAAAGTAAGCCTTCTGACTTGATTCCTGAACTTCAAGGCCGTTTCCCAATCCGGGTTGAATTAAATGATCTAACCAAGGACGACTTTGTCCGCATCTTAACGGAGCCAACGAACTCACTGACTAAACAATATATCGCCTTGATTGGAACTGACAACATTAAGGTGACTTTCACGATCGAAGCGATTAATCGAATTGCTGAGATCGCAACTAATGTTAATCACAATACTGATAACATCGGGGCCCGCCGATTACACACAATTTTGGAAAAATTACTTGAAGATATCTTGTATGAAGGTCCTGACATGCAGATGGGCGACATTACGATCACCGAAAAATATGTCGACGATAAAGTGGGCAAACTTGCTCAGAATAAGGACCTTTCACGATACATTCTCTAGGATAAGCCGGGGAGACTACAATGATTACATTAAAGAATCAATATTTGTCAGTCCAGATTAATGAATTTGGTGCCGAATTAAGCAGTGTTCACGAAAAGGATGGTGAGAGAATTGAGTATATTTGGCAAGCCAACCCCAATTATTGGAAACGTCACGCGCCAATTCTCTTTCCAATCGTTGGTCGGTTAAAGGATAATCAATATCAATACAATCATCAAACTTATGAGATGACTCAACATGGGTTTGCTCGAGATAACTTTTTTGATGTTGTTGACCAAGATGATAACTCTGTTCAATTGGAATTAAAAGATAATGAAGAAACCCTCCAACATTATCCATTCCATTTTCGACTCAGAATTTCATATCAGTTAGTTGGCCATGCACTCAAAGTTCAATTGAGCGTGTTTAATCCAAACGATGATCAACTTTTGTTCTCAATTGGTGCTCATCCTGGGTTTAACGTGTCGCTCATCGACGGTCAAGGAACTTTCAAAGATGCCTTTGTCCGGGTGGCTCCTAAAAAGAACTACCAGCGAACGCCTCTTAAACCACCGTACAGCGATCCAGAAAATCCCCGAGAGTTAGATTTAACTAAACCGTTAGCATTAAAACACAAATTGTTTGAGAATGACGCGTTGATTTTAAATTTAGATCATCAAGAGACTACTATGATGCTGGCAAGTACTGCCAATGACCATGGTGTCGCCGTTACGGTTTTTAATGCGCCATATGTAGGTATTTGGTCGCCGTATCCAAAGAAGGCACCATTCGTTTGTATTGAGCCCTGGTGGGGATTAGCAGATCCTGTCGATTCTGACGGTATTTTGGCCCATAAGTTTGCAATCAACGAGTTGGCTGGCAAACAAACCTTTGATGCCAAATATGAAATTAGTTTCTTTTAATAATTTAAGGTAGCAAAAAGCGGGTGATTCAGCATCGAATCGCTCGCTTTTGTTGGTATGACGGTTAAATTTCAGTTGGTTGCCTTTTTCTTTCGAAAGTAATTTCCTAACCCAAATGGCACCATACTCTCCGTTCCGTTCATAATTCGCCGAATATTTGTGTGGTGCCGATAGAAAATAAAGATTGTCAGCACAATTGCCAGGATACTCAGGAAGGCATCATTAACAAAAAATGTGGTAATAGTTGTCAGCGTGAAGGCCACCATGCTGGCAAGGCTCACCATACTGGTCAGCAGAATCAACAGGATCCAAATTCCAGCAGCAATTAAGAAAAACATGGGTCGGTAAGCGAGAATCATCCCTGCACTGGTTGCGACTGCTTTACCGCCTTTGAAGTGGTCAAAGACGGAAAATGTGTGTCCTAAAATGGCCGCTAAGCCAAAAACTAGCGCATTCACAGTAAAATTCCCGAAAAAAGTTGGTAACAGGGTGGCAATCGCCCCTTTTGAGATATCCATTGCCATTACAATCGTCCCGGCAATGGGTCCCAAAACCCGATAAGTATTAGTGGTTCCAATATTACCAGAACCATGGCGACGGATGTCGATATGAAAGAATAGTTTGCCGATCCAGACGCCACTTGGAATTGAACCGAGTAGATAAGCGATAACTAACATTGATATAATTTGGATTGTGTCTGAATTCATGTTAAACCTCTTATTATTAGGATGTATCGAACCAATATAGCGCCTTTAATTTTAGCATGATAATCGGTTTGCGCCAACAAAATTTATTTTCAAAGTGGTGATTTTAGGTTATTATGAAGTAGATTGCAAAAAAGGAGTCACGACGAAATGGTAAAACAAAAAGTAAAATACGATGATTCCTCGATACAAATATTAGAGGGACTCGACGCTGTTAGAAAACGTCCTGGAATGTACATTGGCTCAACCGATTCCCGAGGCTTACACCATCTTGTGTATGAAATTGTTGATAACGCGGTTGATGAAGTCCTGGCTGGATATGGTGATGAGATCAATGTCACGATTCACAAGGACAACAGTATCACGGTCAAGGATCATGGCCGAGGGATGCCAGTTGGGATGCATGCTTCTGGCAAACCCACCCCGGAAGTAATTCTGACAATGCTGCACGCCGGTGGAAAATTTGGCCAAGGTGGTTATAAAACTTCCGGCGGACTGCACGGAGTTGGTGCCAGTGTTGTTAACGCATTATCTTCCTCATTGAAGGTTGTCATTGTTAGAGATGGCTACAAGTACAAAGAGAATTTCACCAATGGTGGGCATCCGGTTGGCACTTTGAAAAAAACCGGTAAAACCCGGGAACATAGTGGAACGACCCTCACGTTTAAACCAGACTCAAAGATTTTCACCAGTACCGTTTATAATTTTTCAACCTTGTCAGAACGGCTGCGGGAATCTGCATTTCTGCTAAAAGGGACCAAGATCACATTAACTGATGAACGCCCTGGTCAAGAGCAAGAAGACGTCTTTCATTATGATGAAGGCATCAAGGAGTTTGTCCAATATTTGAACGAAGACAAACACACGCTTGGCGATGTTATGTTCTTTGATGGCGTTAAATCTGGAGTTGAAGTAGAGGTCGCCGCCCAATACAATGATGGTTATTCAGAAACCATGTTGTCATTTGTTAACAACGTCCGTACCAAAGACGGTGGAACGCATGAAGCTGGGTTTCGAAATGCCTGGACTAAGGCATTTAACGACTACGCCCGCAAAGTCGGGATGTTAAAAGAAAAGGATAAAAATCTCGAGGGTAGCGATGTCCGCGAGGGACTTTCTGTGGTCTTATCACTTCGAATTCCAGAAGAAATTTTGCAATTTGAAGGCCAAACCAAGGAAAAATTGGGAACCCCAGAAGCCCGAGCAATTGTGGACGGCGTTGTGAGCGAAAAATTAGGCTACTACCTCATGGAAAACGGTGAGTTTGCTCAAACGTTGGTTCATAAAGCATTACGTGCCCGTCAAGCCCGCCAAGCAGCCAGAAAAGCCCGTGATGAAACTCGGCACGGTAAGCGTCATAAGAAACAGGAGCGACTGCTGTCCGGGAAACTGACCCCAGCTCAATCTAAAGATTATAGTAAAAACGAATTGTTTCTAGTTGAAGGTGATTCTGCCGGTGGTTCAGCTAAGCAGGGCCGTGATCGTCGCTACCAAGCAATTTTACCGTTAAGAGGTAAAGTATTAAATACTGAACGGGCCAAGTTACCCGAAATCATGAAGAACGAAGAAATCAATACGATGATTTACACGATTGGGGCAGGAGTCGGCGCGGATTTTAATATTGACGATGCCAATTACGATAAGATCATTATCATGACCGATGCCGATGATGATGGTGCCCACATTCAAATCCTCCTGCTGACATTTTTCTATAAATATATGCGACCAATGATTGACAGTGGTCGAGTTTATATTGCTTTACCGCCTCTGTACAAGCTCCAAAAGGGTGCCGGAAAGAAAACGAAGATCCAGTATGCCTGGACTAATGAGGAGCTTACCAAGGTCTCCAAACAATTTGGTAAGGGTTATAGCCTACAGCGATTCAAAGGTCTTGGAGAAATGAACGCTGATCAACTGTGGGAGACCACGATGGATCCTAAGACCAGAACCCTGATCCGGGTCCGAATTGACGATGCTGCTTTGGCAGAGCGCCGAGTAACCACACTTATGGGTGACAAAGTGGAGCCTCGCCGGAAATGGATCGAAACGAACGTTAAATTCAACCTCGAAGAAGAGGGCAGTATTTTGGATAACACAACTAATTAAGGGGGAGCGGCTTTGAGTAAAATTGAGAGTTTAACCCTCGAGGATGTCATGGGGGAGCGGTTTAGCCGTTATTCCCGTTCAATCATTCAAGAACGGGCACTACCAGACATTCGCGATGGCTTAAAACCCGTTCAACGACGAATCTTATACGCAATGAATAAGGATGGTAACACCTTCGACAAGGCTTTTCGCAAGTCTGCCAAGTCGGTCGGAAACGTGATGGGTAATTTTCATCCTCATGGTGACAGTTCGATTTATGAAGCGCTTGTTCGAATGAGTCAGGATTGGAAAGTTCGAGAACCACTCATTCAAATGCACGGTAATAATGGATCGATGGATGGTGATCCGCCTGCAGCTATGCGATACACTGAAGCACGGTTAAGTAAAATATCGAGTGAAATGCTTCGGGATATTGACAAAGATACGGTCGATTGGGTATTGAACTTTGACGATACTGAATATGAACCAACCGTGTTACCGTCAAGATTTCCGAACTTATTGGTTAACGGTTCTACTGGAATCTCAGCTGGGTATGCAACGGATATTCCCCCACATAATTTAGGTGAAGTGATCGATGCCATTTTGTATCTACAAAAACACCCGAACGCAACATTGGATGATTTGATGCAGTTTGTGAAAGGTCCCGATTTCCCAACGGGCGCAATTGTTCAAGGAATTGACGGCATTAAGAAAGCCTACGAAACTGGCCACGGAAAAATTATAGTTCGTTCACGAACATCAATCGAGCCATTGAAGGGTAATAAATCGCAGATCGTAATCACTGAGATCCCTTATGAAGTCAATAAGGCACAATTGGTCAAAAGGATGGATGAAATTCGCCTCAATAAAAAGATCGAAGGAATTGCAGAAGTTCGCGATCAAAGTGACCGGAATGGTTTAAGCATTGTGGTTGAGTTGAAACGTGATGTTGATTCGACCGGAATTCTGAATTATCTGTTTAAAAATACGGATCTACAGGTTTCATACAATTTCAACATGGTTGCCATTGATCACATGAGGCCGGAACGACTTTCTCTCAAGCGGATCCTGGCATCATATTTAGAATTTCAGCAACAGGTCATTGAAAAACGAACAACCTTTAATCTCAAGAAGGCCCAGGAACGTCAACATATTGTTCTCGGTTTAATTAAGGCCCTTTCAATCTTGGATAAAGTCATTAAAACGATCCGAGCAAGTAAGAATCGAAAAGATGCTCGGGATAATTTAGTGAAAGAATACGATTTTTCCGAAAAACAGGCTGACGCAATCGTGGCATTACAACTTTATCGGTTGACGAATACCGATGTTACCCAACTCGAAAATGAATCCAAACAGCTTTCCGAACAAATCGCCGAATTTGAAAAAATTCTCAATAATTCAACTGAACTCAATCGGGTTCTGTCAAAAGAATTACGTCAACTGGCTAAAACCTATCGGAATCCTCGCCGGACAGAGATTCAGAGCCAAGTTTCCGATATTAAGATTAATACGGACGTCTTGATCCCCGATGAGGACGTGGTTGTCATGGTCAGCCATGATGGGTATATCAAACGAAGCAGCATTCGTTCATACAAAGCCTCGACAAGTGAAAGTGGCCTCAAAGACGAGGATTATCCGATCTTCATGGAACAGCTCAATGCTCGGGACCACTTGTTTATGTTCACCAGCAAGGGTAATTTGATCTATCGACCCGTTTATGAAATTGCTGACGTTAAGTGGAAAGATACTGGCGAACATATTTCACAAACAATCGGTTTAGACAACGATGAAGAAATTATTGGGACCTTTGCCTTCAACTCGTTAAAGGAACCCGGTAACTTCCTGATTACAACCGATGAGGGCCATATTAAGCAGACCGCATTTGCGGACTTAAAGCCTGGTCGAACCTACAAAAAACATGCCTATATGTATGAAAAATTAAAGAGTGCTGATTCGCGAGTTGTTTCTGTAAATTATCTTTCAGATCCAGAGGAAGCTGGGCAGTTATTATTGGTTTCCAAGAACGGCCTGGCAATCAGATACACGCTTCCCGAAGTACCAGTTAACGGTTCAAGGACAACCGGGGTTAAATCGATGGATCTTCGGGGCGATGATAAGGTTGTTAACCTGCAATTGGTTAATGAAGACAGTATTGTGGCCATTGTGACTCAGCGAGGCGCCTTCAAGAAGTTGGCTGTGAAAGAAATTCCTGTAACTTCACGGGCTCGTAAAGGGGTAATGATTCTTCGCGAACTCAAGAGCAATTCACATCGCGTAATCGACTTTGAAACGATCGCCGATGAACATTCACCGTTGGAAATTTTGACCGATCGCAAACGAGTTCATGACATTTTGCCAAGCGAATTCTCAATCGGCGGACGTTATTCGAACGGTTCGTTTGTGGTGGATGCCGAAAGTGAAGGGGTTCCAACAAAAATTCGGCAAAAACCATCAGAAATTTCTATCAATTAATTAAATTTATCTCATGTTAGGTTATATTGATTGAAAGTATTTTCAATTCGAATTATTATTAATGGTAACCGTTAAGTATTAATTATCTAATGGTCAGTATTGGCCTATTAAGGAGAGACTGAATGAAAACCACTCAGGAAAATATTTTTTCGTCAAAAACTTTAACGTACTTCCTCCAACTAACCGATACCATGAACTATACTCAAGCAGCTCAGATCTTGGGAATTACCCAACCTGCATTGACACAACAAATTAAAAAGCTTGAGCGGACTGTTGGAACACCATTATTTTACTCGGTGGGTAAAAAATTGCGGCTAACTGATGCCGGCTATATCATGCTTAAAACAACCCATCAGATTTATGACCTGTTGAACGATGCAACTGACGAAATTCAACAAGCAACCAGCTCAACAACTGGTCAAATTAACTTAGGGATCTTAGCTTCCATTGAAACCAAGGTATTTGAGGATTTTGCGCTCGACTTATACAAGGAGAATCCTGATCTTGAAGTTAACTTCCATATGTTGACTCGCAAGGAAATTTGGGAAAGTTTGGAGAATAACCGGATCGATTTAGCCATCATGTATTTGCCTGACGAATCGATTAAGAACTGGAAACCATACAGTTCGAAGAAGATTATTTCTGATGATTTATTGTTTATTCATCACAATCCAAAATTTGCCGATAAGAAAAAGATTCGCTTAAAGTATTCAGGTGACCGTCCGTGGGTGATGTATCCTGAAGACTATTATTTGAACCAGACGTTGCGGGAAACGTTCAAGAACCAAATGGTTGATTTTCCACAAACGGCCGCAAGATATACGATGCCAGAACAAATTTTGAAATTTGCGATCAATACTCATACCAACACGGCATTGCCGAAGTCGTTCTTACTCAACCTTGATTTAAACAAGATGACTGACGATGATATCTGGGTTACTGAGTTTGATCCAAAGATCCGATTTGATTTAAAATTTGTTTACCGAAAAAATAAGAATGAAATTCCTCGAATTGGTCGATTCTTAACTAAATTTGATGAATATCTCGCCAAGAAAGATTATTTGTCTCGCCTGGCAAAATAAATAAAATTACTTTAAAGGAGATCATATTAATGAGTAAAGAATTAGTTTTTGGTCACCAAAGTCCTGATACTGACGCGATTGTTGCTGCTAAAGCATATTCTTATTTGCAAAACCAGTTAGGCTACGACACGGAAGCCGTTGCCCTCGGTGAACCGAATGCCGAAACTGCCTTTGTATTGAATTACTTCGACGAGCCAACACCACGCATCATCAAAACCGCTAAAAATGAAGTTGATTCTGTTATGTTGGTTGATCATAATGAATTCCAACAAAGTGTTAGTGATATCAAAGATTTAACCATCACGCACGTTGTTGATCATCACCGAATTTCCAACTTCCAGACTGATCAACCATTGTATTACCGGGCAGAACCAGTTGGCTGTTGCAGTACGATCATTACCAAAATGTTTGATGAAAACAAGATTGACATCCCCGTTCAATTAGCTGGTTTGATGTTATCAGCGATTATTTCTGATACCTTGTTGCTGAAGTCACCAACCACCACAGATGAGGATCGAATTGTCGTAAAGACATTGGCTAAGATCGCTGATATTGATTACGAAAAGTATGGGATTGAAATGCTTAAGGCAGGGACAAACGTTGCTGCCAAGAGTGACCAAGAATTAATTGATTCTGATGCTAAGTCATTCACGATGGGTGGTAAGAGCGTTCGAATTGATCAAATTAACGTTGTTGAATTTAGTGACATCGACAAACGTCAAGAAGACATCAAGAAAGCTATGAAGGCAGAGGCTGCCGACAAGGGTTATGATTTATTCCTCGTTCTTGTCACCAACGTCTTGAATAGTGACTCAAGAATGATCGTCATTGGTGATCCCGTTGATGCTGTTGAGAAGGCCTTTAATAGCAAGCTCAGCAAGGATGCAACTTTATCATTGCCAGGGGTTGTTTCACGTAAGAAGCAGGTTGTCCCACCATTAAATGATGCTTTAAACTAATTTAGCCTGAATAGCCGGACCCGATGCATGGGTTGCGGCTATTTTTGTTTACTTTGTCCGAAAATGCTTCTATACTAAATGTTAGATTGTGCACAATTTATATACCAGAAGTCGGTATTCTCACTATTTTAATGGAGGACTCTAATGGACAAAAATGAGCTAAAAAATCACTTAACCCCTGAACAATATGCCGTGACACAAGAAAAGGGAACTGAAGCCCCATTTTCCGGTCAATATGACGATTTCTACCAAGATGGCATCTACGTTGACATTGTCAGCGGAGAACCTTTATTTTCATCTACAGATAAGTATGATGCGGGATGTGGTTGGCCTTCCTTCACAAAACCAATCGATGAGTCAACTGTGAAGCGCCATTTAGATACATCGCACGGCATGATTCGCGAAGAAGTTACCAGTAAGGATGCCAATTCTCATCTTGGACATGTTTTTCCTGACGGCCCGAAAGAAGCCGGTGGCCAACGTTTTTGCATTAATTCTGCTGCATTAAAGTTTATTCCGGTTGAAAAACTTGTAGAATCAGGATATGGTAAATATACGACATTATTTAAATGAGGTGAAATTCATGGAAGATACAGCGATTTTTGCTGGTGGTTGCTTCTGGTGTATGGTAAAACCATTTGACACCATGCCTGGAATCAACAAGGTCATTTCAGGTTATACAGGTGGTCATGTGCCTAACCCAACTTATGAGCAGGTCAGCAGTCATACCACCGGCCATACTGAGGCGGTTAAGATCATTTTCGACCCTGAAAAAATTAGTTACAAACAATTAGTTGATATTTATTGGCACCAGACGGATCCAACCGATGCAATGGGTCAGTTTCAAGATCGAGGTGACAATTATCGCCCAGTGATTTTTGTTAAAGATGATGAACAGCGACAGATCGCTGAAGCATCTAAAAAAGCGTTGGCAGAAAGTAATCAATTTGATGACCCAATCGTGACCCAAATAGAAGATGCGAAACCATTTTATCCGGCAGAAGATGAGCACCAACAGTTTTACAAAAAGAATCCGTTACGCTTTCAAATGGAAGAGATGGGTGGACGTGAGAAGTTTATTAAACAGAATTGGCAAAAGTAATGGTTTGAGACAGCTAACCACCACACTTGACGTGATTGGTTGGCTGCTTTTTACATAAATCTCGAAGATCCAATGAACAATCAAGCATCATCTGAAAGGCGGTATTATCCATGATTACCTGGTCCCCAAAACAAATTCAAGCATTTCAAAAGACTTTACTTGATTGGTATGACCATCACAAACGAGATCTCCCTTGGCGCAAAGATCATGATCCTTATCATGTCTGGATATCAGAAATCATGCTTCAGCAAACTCAAGTTCAGACGGTCATTCCTTATTATTTGAATTTCATGAAGCAATTTCCAACTATCCAGTCGCTGGCAAACGCCGATACACCAAAGTTAATGAAAGCATGGGAAGGCTTGGGATATTACAGTCGTGCCAGAAATTTGCAAAGAGCGGCCCACCAGCTTGTGGATGATTATCAGGGAAAGTGGCCAACAACTGTTGGTGAGCTTCAAGAATTAAGTGGAATTGGTCCATACACGGCTGGCGCAATTGCTAGTATTGCATTTAACCAGCCGGTTGCCGCTGTGGATGGAAATGCATTTCGTGTTTTTGCTCGGCTATTAGAAATTGACGATGATATTGCAAAACCGCAAACCCGAAAAATCTTTGAAAAGATCATTAACCAAATCATTTCCAAAGATCGACCTGGTGATTTTAATCAGGCAATCATGGACTTAGGCGCAGGTTACATGACGGCAACGAACTATGATACGAGTCAATCACCAGTCAAAGCGTTCAACCAGGCTTACCTAGATGGGGTTGAATCTCAATATCCTGTTAAGACGAAGAAAAAAAGACCAATCCCAGTCAATTACTTTGGATTGGTGATTCATTCCGCAAAGGGTTACTTATTTGAACAACGACCAGCTAAAGGAATCTTAGCGGGCTTTTGGATGTTTCCACTAATTAACCAACAGGAATTAATAAATGATCAACCCAGTTCAAAGCAGGTCTTAACCCAACGGTTGCAGGACAAACTTGCGGCAGATTACCAACTTCAGGTCCGTTTATCAGAAATTGATCATCAGCTGGTTAGTCACACATTTACGCATCAAAAGTGGCAGATCACGTTGCTATCAGGTGAGTTACCAGCAGATTCCGACCTGAGTTTTTTCCCCGGCAAATGGATTCCAACTACGGACTTTGAAACGATGACTTTTTCCAAGGTACAATCAAAAATGTGGTTGAAGTACGAAAGATCAGTCAAAACTCCTTAGAAACGTTCGAGCATCACCTTGTTAATGATCTCGATGCAATTCATCAAGGGCAGCTTTTTGCTTGGTATCAATAATGTGCGTATAAAGCCCGGTTGCCTTTGTTGACGTTTGGCCTAGTTGAGTTGCAACCAAGTGCTCATTGTTTGTTTCAAGATAAAGCTTAGATGCTAATGTATGTCTTAATTTATGGGGAGTGATTCTCACATGGTTAAATGCCTGAGAGTACTTTGCAACTAATAACTCGATCGTGGCTGTGGAAATCCGACGCGGATGGTGCTCCCCCTTTGTAAGAAAGAGGGCAGGGGTGGCCTTTGTTGCGAGATAACGATTAGTGCGAATCGATAAATATGGCTCAATATAAGGTAACACCCAGTCTGCAATTGGCACGGCATCTCGTTTGCCGCCTTTACGAATAACTGAAATAATTGCTTTCTTTAAGTTTAGATCACTCAGATTTGAATTTGTTAATTCTGATACTCGAATACCGGTTCCCAACATTAAGGCATTGATCGCCACATCACGTTCACGGTCGCGTTCATACATCTTCAACAGCCGTTTGCCGCGGAGTTGTTTGGGATAGCGATTCTGAATGAAATCCAAATAATCAACATCCGCGTTGCCAAGCATCAACTTGTCTTTAATATTATGGGCACGAGTCTGGTATGTTTCACTATCTGGTATTAAAGCAATCTTTTTCATGACATTTCTGTAAAAATAAGGCTCACCATTCTCATTTTCTGATTCCTCCGTTAAGTAGCGAAAAAGGGCACTCAGCGCATTTAGAGAGCGGTTAATTGTCTGATGAGAAAGTGTTCCCTGAGGTTTGTTAGCACTTTGTTTGCCACGATTCAGCAAAAATGCCTTATAAAGCTCCATATCTTGTTTTGAAAGATGTTCTAACTCAGTAAGAGAAATGTTATTAATGGCAGAAGCGTCCGTAATATTAGTATCAATCATCCAAGTAAAAAATCGCTTAAACTCATTGAGATATTGATAGAGAGTAGCTGGTGACAGTGGAACGGTGGACTTTTCAAGATAGTAATCCTGAACGTAAGATGGCATTAGTTGACTGAGTTGTTCGTTATTGGAAATATAATTTTCTTTTTTCATGTAAAATCACCTTAAAATAAGCATTAATTAATTCGAAATATGGTTAGAAATTAAGAGGTACCTACTTTTGTTGAGATAGATAACTTAATAAAATATTGGTTTTATTAAGTTATATTTTACCATATAATTGTTTTCACATCCTTAAAAAACGAGAGGAAATTAGTGACAGTCCAGGGTAATTTTCTGACACAATTCGGTGTGAAATAAGCGTATTTTCCGTTAACCTATTTTAAAATAGCTTAGCTCAGAAAACCATCAAGCGAGGCGTATTTACACAACTCCTTAGAAATACCATATTAACGGTTTTGCGGAATGGATCAGAATTTGTAAGTGATTAAGTAATACAGAAGTCTTAATTTGAAGTAACAGGATATCGTAAAAAGCAGCACTATGAATCTTCAAAATAACTTTCTGAAGTATCCGGATATTGCCATACTAATAAAAATGGTAGCATTAAGCGCTCAAGGCTGTTAAACGGCATTTTACCAAATATCGTGTTAAGGAAACGTGTTGAGCGTCATGCTTTAACAATGAAGACAGATAATTGATCAACAAGTTTTTGTGAACTTTGCTGAGTCTGTAGCTGACTTTCTGCAAGTCTTAACAATTGAGAACGTGATGTTTAACCAGTTTAACGGAAAGACAGATATGATCAATAACTGCTAAGTAGAAATGAATGATTAGGCCTGTATCGACCATATTTTTTAAATTTAGCTACTTCGTATAATATATATTATGTAAAGTAAAAAAAGAAAAAAGCCCATCACACAATTTAAACGCTCACCTATTGCATAACTAGCTTCTTTTTTGCAACTTGAATTAACTCAATTTGTCTTTAAACAAATTAAACGTATCAATCAACTGCTTGGTTTCTTTCACGTCATGAACCCGAATGACACGACCGCCAAGTTGTATCATAAAGGATTCAAACAGCAACGTCGGAATTAAGCGATCAGATAATTCCAAGTCGAATAATCGCTTTGCAAAACTCTTTCTGGAAATGGCAACCATCACTGGCGTGTTAAAACTCGCAAACCGTTTTGTTGCTTTCATTTTGATGGTATCAAATTCTAATGTATTGTGATTAGAGAAACCGACACCTGGATCAATCACAATTTCCGACTTCCTCAGACCAACTTCTTGAAGTCGATCGATAGAATCTTGGAAAAAATCTGTCATTGTTGTTACCAAAGTATCCGGTTGCTCATCAAAGTTTCGACCATTGAACATGGTGACAACTGACGGATGATATTGCTGAACCAATTGGAGCTTTTTATTGGAATTAAAACCATCGATGTCATTAATGATCTGAATACCAGATTTTAATCCACGTTCGATTACTTCATCGGTATTTGAATCTAGTGCCAACACAATCTTAGGAAATTTTTGCTGAATGGCTGTCAAATAAGGTTCAATTCTCCCCCATTCTTCGTCTGCACTAATATCATCAAAATGTGGTTTGGAAGACTTGCCACCAAGTTCAAAAATCGAAGCGCCGTACCTGATCTCTGTTTCAATTCGATCCAATACCTTATCAACACTTGAATTTACCCCACCGTCATAAAAGGAATCCGGGGTTAAATTCAAAATGGAATAAATGATTGGCGATTTTGTCAGATTAAAGTCAAAGTTGTTGCCTGTAAAGTGATGATCAGCTTGTTTTGTCATGGGTGTTATCCTCCAAACTTTTGATGTAGGTTCTGATTGGGTTTAACAAATAAAAGGATCCAACAACTAAATCTAATGAGCCACTTTGGATTTTTGCAGCATTAATGGCATCAATTGGATCTTTAATCACTGGATATTTGATGTGCGTTGTGTTATAAAACGTTTGCCGTAATTGCTCGCCTGACAATTTTCTAGAATCATTAGCTGGTTCAGAGATAATGAAAGTGGCATGTTTGATCCTCGACAATTGATCGACTGAATCCTGATAATCCTTATCCTTTAAAAAACCAACAACGATGACTTTTTTTAAGCTTTCAAAATTTGTATTGACACTGTCGACGAATGATCTAATGCCGTCTAAATTATGCGCACCGTCAACAATCATCACTGGTGACTCATTGATCATTTCAAAACGACCTGGAATACTTATTTGGCTCAAGGAGTGTTCCAATATTTCGTCAATCGTTAAAGTTGTGTTAGCTGACTGGAAAAAATTAATCAACCAGGTTAAAACTGTTCGAAGATTTTCGAGTTGGTAATCAGCTATTAAGCCAAATTTAAATGTCCCAGCTAATTTTGTCGTCTGATAATCGATGATAAGTTGACTATTCAATTTTTGATATTTGACATTGACAAAGCGACCAGCATCAATCACTTTAGCACCTTTGGACCTGGCTTCTTCGCGAATAATCCGGTTAACAGCATCAGAATGTTGCGGCGCAATAATGGTCGTATTGCCAGGCCGCATGATCTTCGACTTGGTTGCAGTAATTTTTTCAATCGTACTACCCAAAATGCCAACGTGATCCAAACCAATTTCTGTAAAAATCGAGTATTGAGTTGTGGTGACGGCGTTGGTTGCATCTAATTCACCACCTAGGCCGCATTCAAGCACCACATAATCAACTGACTGGTTAGAAAAATACAGCATCGCAATGAGGAACAATGCTTCAAAATCGGACAACTCATTGTTTGCAAACTGCGGTGTAACCATCATATTTTTCACTAAACCAGTTAATCCAGCCAATTGGGATTGGCTAATTGATTGACTGTTAATTTGGATGCTATTTGTTTGATCACCAATGAAAGGACTGGTGAATAACCCTACCTTTTGACCCATAGTCTCCAAACAGGCGGCAATCATCATGGAGGTTGACCCTTTGCCATTAGTCCCACAAACGTGGATGATTGAAAAATCTTGATCCGGATTTCCAAGTTTCGTTAGGATTCGCTTCAGAAGCGTAATCCGATCACCTTGATCGTATAAAAAAGAAGCAAATTTTGTGTCTGCCATTTTAGTTTACCTCAATTGAGCTCAAAAATTCGTTTTGCAGTGGTGCGTTATCATCAAAATCACCATCAAACCGGACTGTTCTTGTTGTTGAGCCGGATTTCTTAACTCCCCGCATTTCAACACACATGTGGCGGGCATCAATCACGACTGCGACTCCTTTAGGTGACAGAATTTGATTCAGTTGATCAAGAATATCATCCGTTACTTGTTCTTGCAATGTTAACTTGTGTGATACAAAATCAACTAGTCTGGGGATCTTACTCAGTCCAATAATGGTTCCGTTATTTGGAACGTAAGCCACATTAACGGTCCCAAAAAATGGCATCAGGTGATGCTCACACATTGAATAAAATGGAATGTGGTTCATGATCACCATTTTAGACTTGCCAGATTCTTCAGAATGGAACAATTTATAATCTGAAAAATCTTTCAATCCTACTGAAGAAAAGATTTCGCTATACATACGACTCACCCGATTAGGTGTCTCAACGAGCCCGTCACGTTGTGGATCGTCTCCAATTGCTGCCAGAATATCGGTAATTGCTTTTTCAATGGTATCTTGACTATTATCAGTATCTGGAACTTTGGTTAATCGTTGCTCTTGGGAATCAAGCTTTGAAATAGCTGTATTGATTTGTTCGTAGTACGGGAATGTCCGTTGGATTAATTGTTTAACTGGAACAAGCACAAATTTTCGGTTAAATGTTTCTGGGTGAGGAATCTGTAAATCGTCACTATTGATCACTTGGTTTCCATAAAAGATAATATCAATATCTAACGTCCGGGGTCCCCAATGAACTTTTCGTGTTCGCCGAAGACTCTTTTCAATGGTGTGAATCACACTTAATAATGATTCTGGATCAAGATTAGTGGTGATTTTCACCGCCGTATTAATAAACGATCGCTGAGAAACATTACCAACTGGTGATGTTTCATAGTAGCTTGCGACATCGTCAATGATAATTTGGGAATTATTGCCAAGCATTTGAATCGCGTTATTAATATAACGTTGCCGATTACCAATGTTACTTCCCAGACTTAAATAAACTTCTTCCATCATTAATCCTCCATTTCAATTTCAACACTGTCTAGGACGCCATCAATCGGCAGCCCAAGTTTTCTGATTCTAACAGTTGTTTTTCCGATTCGGGGATCCAATGTCTTAATTTGGATGATGATCATCTGAGCCAGAGTTTCGATTAGTTTAACGTGCTGATTGGTGACAATGGTTTGCACCTTTTGATAAAAGTCGCCGTAAGAAACAGTCGTTGCCAACTCATCGTGCTTGGGGTCCGCCTCAATTTGCGTAATCAAATCAATCTGAAGTGATTGCCCCACCACCTGCTCTTCTGGTAAAACACCAATATGTGAATGAAACGCCATATTATTTAACTTGATTGTGTACATTATTCGACTCCTTTTTTATAAATATCATAGGACAAAAAGACGGCCCACAAGTACAACGTTAAACGTGTACTGTGTGTCGTCACGGTAATCAATTTAAGAGGCGATTTTTAATCATCTCAAATGATTTCGAATTCATAATAAAGTATAAAATTGCGATTTGAATTGGAGTGATAATAACTTCCTTCAATGTTCTCATTGGTAGCAACCCGAAGAAAGGCGTTTTGTAAAGAACCGTTAGCCAAAATGTATTCAAGACCGCATTCACAAGGACAGCAATGATCAGCTGAGACACAATAACACGTTTCCAAGTGATTTCCTTGTTGTAGAAAAAGAAACCATAAATGGCCGCTCCCAAAATAGCAGAAACAGTGAAACCAGGAAAGTATGGACTGCCAGAAATAAGCGTCCCAATAATATCACCCAATGCTGCCGTCGTTGAAGACCACAATGGTCCATATAAGTAACTGGTGATTGCAACTACGATAAAGCCAAAGCTCAGTCTCATAAATTGGGTTCCAACCGTAAATCGACCCAATATCAGCGCAAGTGCCATTAAGACACCTAACACGACAACATCCAATGTTCTGAGCTTCCTAAAACCTAGTGATAATGACTTCATAATGCTGACATCTCCTCTAAAGGAGCTCACCACTATTTAGAATGTCTAAATAAGCTGGTGAATGCGGAAACAACACCGCAGTTAAAGAACAAGTCGAAGCTCTTTAGCTTTCGTTCGAAGTTCACATTCCGTTCCTTCGACACTTAACGCATTGAATCCTACCCCAATATTTAATTATGTAACTATTAAAGCTTATCATATTCAAATAAAAAAGCAATCACTTAGCCGGATTTTACCGAACGTTTAGTGATTATCCCAAATTATTGTTTCGTTTTTATAACTGATCCTGATCAAAATCACGAAGCCATGCAAGTGCCAGTGCTTTGTCTCCCAGATGGGTTCCGATGGTTGGACCAAAATAACTTTGCTCAATTTTCATATCCGGATAAAGTTCGTGAATTTTGTTTGCCCATTCATTTCCCGCTTTAGGATCATTCCCATTAATGACAAAAGCACGCAACGGATAAGTTGCCCGCTGTTGAGCCTGTGCAAACAACTCTTCAACCCTCTTGAGCGCTTTCTTTCGAGATCGAATTTTTTCGAAAGCCACAATTTCATTACTCTTATCGTCAAACGTGAGTAATGGCTTAATTTTAAGAATTCCCCCAATAAATGCGGATGCATTAGATAAGCGTCCACCACGAACAAGATTCTGAAGGTCATCAACTACAAACAACTCGTCGATTGTTGACCGTAAATCGTCCAAATAATGGATGATCTGTTCAGGGGTCCTTCCCAAACTAGCCATCTTACTAGCTTGAATCGCAAGATACCCCATCAACTTGACAGTGATTTTAGAATCATAAGGGATCACCTTAATTTTATCGATCGAAGGGGCCACCTGTTCCAATGAATTATAAAAGCCCGATATTGTGCTGGCTAAATGGATACTAATAACAGTATCATAGCCTTCATCTGCTAGCTTCTCGTACAGTTCAATCATTTCACCAACTGGTGGTTGAGAGGTGCTTGGAAAGGAATGAGACGTTTTTAATTTTCCATAGAAGGCCTCAGTAGTGATATCGTCGCCTTCCTTGTACTCCTTACCATCAATAATGACTGGAATTGGAACCACTGTTATATGGTATTTTCGTTGTTCTGCTTCAGTAAGGTACGCAGTACTATCAGTTACAATAGCAATCTTCATTCAATCCACCTGCTCATAATTATATTCTGCCAAGACTCTGTTCCAACCGATTGATCAAAATCTTCAATAAATTCTTCTCTTCATCGGTCCAGTGACTAAAAATTTGATCTGTAAGAGCATTAAGCTTGGTTTTGACGTATGTACTCGATTCGATGCCTTGGTGGGTAACATTATAGATTAATTGACGTTTATCCTTACCCACGGCTGTCTTTTCTAACATGTCTTTTTCAACGAGGCGCTTTAACTGGCGGGACAGGGTTGAAATGTCCAATTGGGTTGTTGCCGACAAAGCTTCTTGAGTGGTATGACCATCAATGACCTGATCCAGTAACTTCCATTCCGAAATTGTGAGCCCCGTTGCTTTGGTGATCGCAAATAATTGCGCTTTATGGTTTTTGGCAGCAGAATTAAGTGCTGGAAGAATATCCTTCATGATGACAATACCTCCGAAAAAATAGTATACGCTAAATAATTATGACTTACAAATGAACAACAGGCTTCGCATCAAGGCGTGAAGTGCGCTATACTAATAGATGCTACCTATATGAAAGTGAGTGATAAGATGTCATTTGATGGTTCTTTTACCCATTCCATGAGAAACGAATTAGCTTCAATTTTGAAGACTGGAAGGGTAAGTAAAATAAATCAACCCTATCCAAATGAATTAATATTAACAATTCGTGCCCAAAGTAAAAATCAACAATTATTGCTGTCTGCTAATCCAACCTATGCACGGGTTCAATTAACTAAAATTCCCTATTCAAACCCAAGTGTTCCAAGTAATTTTACGATGATTATGAGAAAACATCTGAGTGGTGCAATTTTGACCGATGTTCAGCAATTAGACAACGATCGGGTCCTCAAATTTCTGTTCACCTCAAGAAATGAACTCGGGGATCAAACCGAACTGTGTTTAAATGTCGAAATTATGGCCAGACACAGTAACATTATTTTAGTTGATCAAAAAACCAGCAAGGTCATCGATGCTATTAAGCATGTTGGTTCAGATGTGAACCGGTATCGGATTTTGTTACCAGGAGCTACTTACATTAATCCACCAAAGCAAGACGTACAAAATCCATTTACAAAGACAAGCTTTACTGATATTGATCAACTAATTGAAGAATTTCCAAATATTCAGGTTCTCGCAGATAATGTTCGAAAAATGATTCAGGGATTGGGTAAAGACACATCCTTGGCACTAGCAAGTTATTTGCACAAATCCGATCAAACGGAAACTAATTTCAAGAACTTTTTTAGTCAATTTGATGAGTCAAAGCCGACGTTGAGCAATATTGCTAATAACAAGCTTAATTTTACCGCATTTCCGTATCCAGATACAGCAAAAAATACTTTTTATTCGACGCTTAGCGAATTATTGGATGCCTATTACGCAGAAAAAGCGCAACGGGATCGAGTTCGTGAACAAGGGGCCGTTTTAATTCAAGTCGTTAAAAAACAGCTCAAAAAAAATCGAACGAAACTTAAACGATTAACTCGGGATATGGCTGAAACTGAGAATGCAGATGCGTTCAAAATTAAAGGTGAAATCTTAACGACGTATCTCAACAAAATCCAACGGGGAATGCAAACAATTGAGCTTCCCAACTATTATGACAACAACGCCATGATCTCAATCAGCCTTTCGAATCAATTGTCTCCTTCAGAAAATGCCCAGCGTTATTTTAAAAAGTATCAAAAATTAAAGAATGCTGTTAAATATTTGAACGAACAGATTAAGTTAACGCAACAAGAAATTGATTATTTTGAAAATATTCAGTCTCAGATTGAACTGGCTAAACCAGAAGACTTAGTAGACATTCGCTACGAATTAGAACAGGGCCACTATCTTCGGGATCATGAACAACATGGTAAGAAGAAAAAAGCCAAGCGCCCAAAGATTAACAAACCAGAGGAATTTGTTTCAACTGATGGTACCGAAATTCTCGTCGGGAAAAATAATCTCCAAAACGAACGTTTGACCATGCATACTGCTGACAAACGGGAAACATGGCTTCATACGAAGAATATTCCCGGCTCTCATGTGATTGTCCGAAGCTTTAATCCATCCGAGCAAACCTTGACCGAGGCTGCCAATTTAGCAGCGTATTTCTCAAAAGCTCGTGACTCAGCTAAGGTTCCTGTCGATTATACAAAGGTTAAGCATATTAGAAAGCCGAATGGCGCAAAACCCGGCTTCGTTATTTATGATAGTCAGCAAACGTTATTCATTGATCCTTCAGAAGACATCGTTAATAAACTTAGAAAATAATTCAGGATAACATAGTGGCTGAACCAGATGGAAATTGTCTGGTTCAGCCACTATTTGCTATATACAATTGATTGACTATTCAAAATTTTTAAATGATAAAGATGCGCCAACCTCCTGTTTCGTGGTTCCCTCTTGACGATTAGACTGGAGTTCTTTAAATGGGAACTTGGCAGTCATAATTGAATAACGCTTATGCTCAGCCGGTCGTAACTGTTCCCTCAAAGATGCCATATCAAGCAGCCCAAGATATTTTCGAACCAATACATTAATCCAGTTAACCCCTGTCGTCTTAGTTAAAAAAGCTGTTTCAGTAATTCGAACGGGCCGAATCCCTGTGCATGTGTACTCAGATCCTGATTGATCAAATAATACTTGTACGAGGCCCTGCCATTCAGTTGGATCCACTGAACTAATCGCCTGCTTAATCAATGACTGTTCATCAGTTTCCCAGTGACTCATGGGTTCTTGATAATCATTAATATGATGGAGATCCATCCGATTGTTATGGTTGAAAAACGAAAGCGTCGTGACAGGAATAATTTCGTCGTCCTGAATGAACAGATCAACTGCCGCTGTCGCTTCTTGTTCTTTGTATATGGCAACCTTTTGATCTGGCGGCAAAACGACCATATTTAAGCCAGTGAACTGTTTTAACTGTTTTGAAAGATAATGCCGATTTCCTGGTAGGAAAACCACGTCAGGCTGATCAACATTAATAATATTCAAAATGTTTCCCAATTGGATCGGCTCAATGTATTGCTTGTCACTCAACTGAGGCGTAAGTGAAACTGCATTGGGATTGGTATTCATAATGATTGTTTTGTAACCGGCTTTTTTAAGCGATATAAGGATTTGAGTCGTATAATAATCAGCTGCAGAATTGGGTCCCAACTGGTTGCCACCTCTGCCAATTACTAAGGCTGTTTTGCCGGAAAATGGTTGACTTTCATTTTCAAGTTCATAGCTGCTGTAAAAAATATTGGTTGCTTCTATGAATTCCCCAGCACTTGGTTCGATTTCTTTATAAGTCACTGGTTGCTTGGTATTTCGATTCATTCGAGTGATTTCAGAAATGTTTACATTCCATAGCTCGGCTAGCATACCATCACCAAAACCGTATTTGTGACCAACCTGAACCGAATGCGGCGACATTGGGTTATTAATCACATAGTCCTGAGCCCGTAATAATTGATTGAGCTTATAGAAATAAAAACGATCAATTCGGGTCAGTTCAGATAACTCGTCAATTGAGAAGCCTCTTCTTAGTGCTTCCATTAAGATCAATATTCTGCTGGCCAACGGGTGAATTAATTGATTGATCACATCATCGTCATCAACTTTAGACACACTCGGAAGAATATCCCTTGGTGAAAACTGGGAGCTATGCATGGACTTGATAATCGCTTCCTCAACGGTTCTGCCAACCCCGATTGTCGACCCTACCGATTTCATTAGGGTATTGAGATGTTGATCAACGTCATTGATATCCCTAAATGGCCAGAGAGGAATTCTAACCAGTACGTGATCCATCGTTGGTTCCATGAATGGAAGATATTTGCTATATTTCGTAGGCAGTTTAATCTCTGTGAAAGTATAGCCTAATTCCAAAAAGCTTGAAACGTAGGTTAATGGATAACCGGTTGCCTTAGCTGCCAACAAAGTATTCCGAGTAAAGAAAGGGCTAACTTTGGTGACAAAATAATTTGAATCCGTTCTACTCTGGGCAAATTGGACATGACAAGTTCCCGTCACATTAAGCGCATCCATAATTCGAAAAGTAGCTGTTCGCAGTGCTTGATATTCTTCGTTAATTAATGTCTGGGTTGGGGCAAAAATGATTGAATCACCAGAATGAATTCCAATTGGATCCATGTCTTCCAAACCAGTAATCAACATTTTATTTCCGTTGGTATCCCGAACACCAACCATTTCAATTTCTTTATAACCAACAATACTTTGTTCAATCGAACAGCGTTTAATATAAGTTCGTTTAAAGCTCACGTCTAGGGCATCTTCTAGTTCATCGGTATTGTTACAAATGAACCGGCTGGTATCATGGCTAGCTGAAATTGGCTTTACAATAACTGGGAAGCCGACTTCGCGGACAAAATCCATTGCTTCACTATCGTCAGCGACAATTTTGGAAGCAATCACTTTCTCACTGATTTCGGTCAGCAAATCTCGTAATTTCTGATTATCGATGACTTTACGCAAATCTGCTGGCTTAATGCCAAGCAATGTCACGTTATTGGCACTTAACACGCCACTTTCTGACAACTGCCAGGCAATTTGCATCGCATTTAACCCACCCGTCGTGGCCATAATTGCATCCGGCTGTTCCTTCTCAATAATGTTCACAACATTTTTGAAATTGACCTGCTGAACATAAACGTTGGCAGGCTGAATTTCTTCACTAGTGACCGAGAACGGATTATCATCGACATAAATAATTTGAGCACCCGTTTTTCGCAGGGCAATTAATCGCTCAAAAGCGGCCGCATCGAGCTCATTTTCGTGACCAATACTTGTTGGGCCACCACCTAGTAATAGGACTTTATTAAAAACTATTGCCATTGTCGACCCTTCTTCTTTCCATTATTTCCGTGAAGTCATCAAACAAGCCAACACTATCTTTAGGTCCCGGTGCCCCATCAGGTGAAAATTGAACTGAAAAGGCCGGAAAATCACGGTGACGAAGCCCCTGAACCGTACCATTAACTAAATCAATGTGGGTAATAAATAATTTTGCGTGATCAATTGACTTGGGATCAACCGCATATCCTTGTTCCTGACCGGAATAAAAGATTTCATTTGTGATAATTTCACGAATTGGATGGTTGGCCCCGTGATGCTCAACTCTAAGTTGGTAAACACTGGCATCGTTCGCCAAAGCGAATAATTCATGACCCAACCCAATAGCAAATAACGGCGCTTGGCTTTGAACTTCTTCAATCATCTTTAGAACGGACTGTGGCAAATTCGACGGTGCCCCAGGGCCAGTTGATAAAACAATCCCATCTGGATCTAAGTCAAGGATCATCTCACTGGATGCATTCCAAGGCACAACCGTTACGTTGCAATTTCTGCGGGATAGTTCACGCAAAATTCCACTTTTGAGGCCAAAGTCAACCACAACAACGTTATCCCCCTCATCAGGATTGGGATAAGGTTTCGGTGTTGCAACCTGGGCGACTTGTTGATTCGTTAAAACAGTGGCATGCAGCTGATCGAATGCATGATCATCTGCCACGTCAACAATGCTGGCTTTCATATTACCGTATTTCTGGAGTCGGTGACGAAGTTCACGGGTATCTACATCATAAATACCGGGAATCTTATGCTGTTTCAAATAACGATCCAACGAAATTCGCTTAAAGTGGTCAGTTGCCAGATTCTCATATTCACGAACAATCACGCCTTTAGCAGATGGCAAAATGGACTCGTACGCGTTTTGGTCGAGTCCGGTATTGCCAATTGATGATTGGGTAAAAACAATTATTTGGTTGTGGTAAATTTGGTTGGAGATGATTTCCTGGTAGCCATTCATCGTTGAATTGGCAACCAGTTCTCCAGTTGTTGTCGCTAATGAACCGAATGCCTTACCAGGGTACGCAGATCCATCTTCTAATATCAAATATCTTTGCGTCATGCTGACTCCCCATTACTAAGTATCATTTGATGAGTTCAACAGCATCTTTATCATCAATTTCCGATACGTATACTTTGATTTGCTCTTTTTGTGAACTTGGAATGTTTTTACCCACAAAGTCGGCGCGAATTGGCAATTCACGATGACCGCGGTCGACTAAAACTGCGAGATTAATGCTCTTAGGCCTGCCAAGGTCCATAACAGCCGAAAGAGCAGCTCGAACGGTTCTGCCTGTGTATAAAACATCATCGACTAGAATCACCCGCTTGCCTTCAATTGAAAAATCAATCTTATTATTGGACATTTTGACGTCGATACTCATTGAATCGTGTTCAATATCGTCCCGATAATTCGTGATATCGAGTTCACCTACTGGAATGGTGACATTTTCTAATTGTTGCAGCCGGTCGGCAATGCGATTGGCGAGAAAAATCCCCCGCGTTTTGATCCCAATGAGGACGAGGTCTTCAACACCCTTGTTTTTTTCAACAATTTCATATGTGATCCGGGTTAAAGCACGTTGCATCGCCATTTTGTCTAAAATAATTTTTCCCATCATCAAGTGCTCCTTAAATTAGTGTAAGGTTTTATAAACCGAAAAAGCATGTTAGTTTCAGAATATGAGAGCTGAGCCAACTTGTCAAGAATTCAACGCATTATTCAGCCGTAAATGAGCCAAAGTTTTCTCAAAAATCGTTGGAATCGGGGCTGAAAAGACCATTAACTTGTCCGTCACCGGGTGCTCAAATCCCAATTCCTGAGCATGTAAGAACTGACCATTCCCCTTGAGGGTCTTTCGGGGGCCATAAAGTGGGTCGCCGGCAATTGGATGGCCAATATATTTCATATGGACTCTAATCTGGTGAGTTCGACCAGTCTCAAGTTGACAACTGATTAATGTGTAATCTTGAAAACGCTCGAGCACCTTAAAATGGGTAATCGCAGGTCGCCCATCAGCAACAACTGCCTGTTTTTTACGATCTTTAACAGAGCGGCCAATTGGAGCATTGACAACCCCGGAATTTTCATCAATCCGACCGTGAACTAACGCAATGTACTTTCTCAAATTTTTTTGTTTCTTTAATTGTTCCGATAACGCTTGATGAGCTGCGTCGTTTTTGGCGACCATTAACAAACCTGAGGTGTCCTTATCAATTCGGTGAACGATTCCGGGGCGAAACTCCCCGTTAATCGTTGATAATGGACTATGAAACAGTAGTGCGTTGACTAGTGTGTGGTTGGGATGACCCGCTGATGGATGAACGACCATTCCTTGGGGTTTATTGACGACAATGACATCATCATCTTCGTAAATGATATCCAAGGGAATGTTTTCTGGTTCCAAGCTGATTGGTGTGGGTTCAATATCCTCAATGTCAATTTGGTCACCCACTTCTGCATGGTATTTAGGCTTCTTAAGTTGCCCATTGACCTTGATGTGACCATCTTCAATTAATTTTTTTGCCCGAGAGCGACTAATTGTGGTATCAATCTCTGAAACCACTTTATCAAGTCGCCCGGTATGTTCGGTTAATACAACTGTTTTCAACTTATTATCAATCCTCAATTTATTGTTCCCGCAAGATCGCAATTCCTAAAATAATGATTCCAAACGTCAAGAACATATCTGCACAGTTGAAGATCGGAAAGTTAATAAAATCCAGTTGAAACATATCAACAACATGACCATTTAAAATTCTATCGATGACATTACCGGCAGTCCCCGCAAATAAGAGACTTAAGCCGATGCGATAAGGCACATTTTTCCAATAATGAACCAAGAAGTAGCCGATGATCACCACAGCTAACAATGCGATGATGATAAACACTTCCTGGTGGCCTGCCAAAATGCTCCAAGCAGCACCGGTATTATTAATCCGGGTTAGTGAAATCACACCAGGGATAAGCGTAAACGACTGTCCCAGTGCTAAGCTCACTACAACCCAGTGCTTAACAAATTGGTCAACCCCAACTAGCAAAGCAATTCCGATAATATATACGACAGGCAATTTAAAAACTCCTTTAGAACAGTCCAGTAATTCGACCGTTTTCATCAATGTCCATGTCAAGGGCAGCTGGATGACTTGGTAACCCTGGCATTGTTAATATTTTACCAGTAATTGCCACAATAAAGCCAGCCCCTAATTTTAACTGTAAATCTGAAACGTGAATTGTGAAGTTTGTTGGGGCACCCAGCTGTTTGGCATTGTCAGTTAACGAATATTGAGTTTTAGCCATGCAAACAGGCAGGTCACCATAACCCATTTTTTCAATCCGCTTAAGGGCATTTCGGGCTTTAGTTGATAGCTCAACATCAGCGCCGCCATACACATGGGTCACAATGGCTTTCATTTTGTACAGGAGATAGTCGTCACTCGTATACAAAGGCTTAAATTCTGCCGGCTGATCGCAAGCTGTAATCACTTGTTTGGCCAAATCGATAGCGCCTTTACCACCGTCTGCCCAGCTAGTGATGACTTCGCCCTTAACCTTCAATGTATCAGCCACGTAACGCTTTAAGAAATCAATTTCAGCGTCACTATCACTGACAAATTTGTTAATTGCCACGATAACTGGTTTACCGTATTGTTCCATATTCTCTACGTGACGTTTGAGATTAACGGCCCCTGCCTTTAATGCAGCTAAGTTTTCTTCGTTTAGGTCATTTTTGTTCGCACCGCCATTAAGCTTAAGTGCCCGAACGGTTGCAACCACTACAACGCAATCTGGCGACTTTTTAAGTTTTGGTGAAACAATATCCATGAACTTTTCGCCGCCAAGATCTGAACCAAATCCAGCTTCCGTAATTGCATAATCCCCAAAGTGCAAAGCGGCTTGGGTAGCCAAAATGCTGTTACAGCCATGGGCAATATTGGCAAATGGGCCACCGTGAATAAACGCTGGCGTATGCTCAATTGTCTGAACTAAGTTTGGTTTAATGGCATCTTTTAGTAACAACGTCAATGCGCCCTGAACATGTAAATCGGAAACTAACACTGGCTTGCGGTCATATGTATATCCAATTAACATTTTTCCAATTCGCTTTTTGAGATCAGTCAAATCAGTTGCCAGGCATAAAATTGCCATCAACTCACTGGCAACCGTAATATCAAAACCATCTTGCCGAGGGACGCCAGAAGTTCGACCACCCAAGCCGACAACCACCTGACGGAGCTCGCGATCATTAACATCCAAGACCCGTTTCCAAGTGATTTGGCGAGGATCAATATTTAATTGATTCCCGTGCTGAATATGATTGTCAATTAAGGCAGCCAAAGTGTTGTGGGCCTCAGTTAGGGCGTCAAAATCCCCCGTAAAATGCAGGTTAATGTCATCCATTGGGACAACCTGAGCGTAGCCACCCCCGGTTGCACCGCCTTTCATACCCATAACTGGGCCTAGCGAAGGCTCTCGTAACGCAAGGGCAACCTTTTTATGTAATTCTGTAAAGGCATCGCCAAGTCCGATTGTCACTGTTGTTTTTCCTTCTCCAGCAGCGGTTGGATTAATCGAGGTGACTAAAATTAATTTACCATCATTTCGTTCTGTTTTAGGATCGAAATGAACTTTTGCTTTATAATGACCATATTGTTCCAGCTGATCTTCAGTAATACCAAGTTTACCAGCAATTTTGGTGATTGGTTCCATAGATGACTCTTGAGAAATTTCAACATCGCTCTTCATAATGATAACGGCCTCCTAAGCTATTTCACAGAACAATACACAACATTGTGGACGTCTACCAATGGGTAATTAATTCTTTTATTTCAATCACAGAGTTTGCGGGTAAAATAAAACTATAAATCTTTGTCTTGGCAACGAACCCTAGTTGATACTTTGAAGTTTGGACATGTGAGATTTTATCCAAATCGATCACCAACCAATGCGGATTCGTAATCCGGCTCACAACCAATTGGTGATCATAAATCTGGATACTCCGAAAATGAATTTCTGCCCAGGCAGTAAATGCAAATAAGACAAAGAAAAATAGCGTTATCCATTGAAAATGAGTGATTTCCAACCAGATAATGACCCCAATAAAGAAAATGACAAACGTCCAGCTCCAACAAATAATGCTTCCGAGTGGACTTGGTTGGTAAAAGAAGTGTCGTTTTTGAGTTATCATTAATAAAACTCCTTAGAAAGTGTTAGTCATTAATAATGTATAAAATATATAGTGATGCAGCAGTCAACCAGAATAACCAGCATGCCGCCATTGGGATTTTAATCCTCCACGATGGCCAACAAATTCAATTCAAACAACGAATTACCTCTACAAATAATCATGAGGCCGAATTTATTGCCGCAATTAAGGCTTTTGAAAAACTGGCTACTTTAAATCAAGACCCAAATGAATTCGTTTTTTACTACACTGATAGCAAGATCGTCATTGACAGCCTCAACAAGAGTTATGCCAAACATTTTCAAACAGAGGTTGATCACCTGATCGATCTCCAGTCAAAATTTACAACCGTTGTTAACACATGGATTCCCGACAGCCAAAATCACGGGGCCCACTTTCTGGCACAACAAGCTTTACATGCAATTAAAGATTAGTCAGATAGGCACTTACCGGTTTAGTATAGCAGCTAAGGTCTTCGTCCAATTCACCCAAAACAGATTTGGCCAATAGATAACCGATGATCGGGCCAGTTGTTAGTCCTGATGACCCCAAACCACCACCGACAGCAATCGCCGGATTGGTGGGCAATTGACCGAAGAATGGACCAAAATCAGGGGTGTAAGCTCGAGTTCCAACCCGTATATCGACTACCTGCTCTTTGGCCAGACTACTGATAAAGGCCCCAGCATTTGCCAAGAGTTCGTCACGAGCGGTTTTTGTTGGTGTCAGATCAAACTGTTGATCATCCTCATGAGTTGCGCCAATCACTAATTTTCCACCGGCGAAGGGAATAATGTCACTGCTTCCTTCGGGCATCATCACCGGCAGTGTATCCCAAGCTTCCTTGGTATGGACTGAGATCTCAATCAGCTGACCCTTTTGAGGCCGAACTGCTAGGTTTAATCCGAACGGCGCCAACGTCGCTTTCATCCAAGCACCGGTCGCGACAATCGTCCGATCAAAGCTGTCTTGCTTGGAATCACAAGTGATCAGACCGTTTGAATTGAATTTCGCTCGACCATGCACGATTTTGAGGTGATGTGCTTGAGCATTATCTAAGAGCTGATTGACAAATTGTGCGCCATCAATCTTTGCCCCGCCGCTCACAAAGACGCCCTCGGGTGCAGTCGTTAAGAATGGCAGCCTTTCACCTACTTGGATCGCCGAAAGCAGCTGGACTTCTCCCATTGCAGGAGTGATGGCTGCTTTTTCTTTCGCCTCAGTATACAGGGCTTTTAGATCCTCAGAGGACTTTCTGGTCACGATTGTTCCCGTTTGCTCATAAACCTCTGATCCGAGTTGCGCATCATGGACAAGTTCAGGGATCAATTCAGCCCCACGTTTTGCCAAAGCATACCAACGTTTATTACGCCGTTTGGACAACCACGGTGAAATGATTCCCGAAGCCGCTTTGGTTGCCTGACCCTCACCATCATCAAATAACGTCACTTGAACAGAGTCAGCTCCTGTTAGCCTCGTTAAATAAAATGCCGCAGTCGCGCCAATGATCCCGCCACCAATTATCGCTATCTGTTTCAAAAACAAATCACTTCTTCCAACCGAGTCGTTCTTATTTTAACATATTAATTGGATTATTTTTCTTTAAAACTGCTTAAACTGCTTAAATCACGAACTTTCTTTCCCCAGAATTGGAAATAGTCCGTTCTAATAGAACCGTTGTACAACTTTCTGCGCTTAGTTGCTTTTTGACCATAATATTTTTCGAATTCCAAGTCGGAAGTTAGAAAATATTTTGACCAACTTGTTAAAGGTTTAAACGTCTTGCCCATTTGTCGGTAAAGTTCGTGAGCCCGAGTTGCATCACTCATTCGTTGACCATAAGGGGGATTGCCGACAATCACACCATTTACCTTATCTGTTTTGAAATCAGCAACCGCCAACTGTTTGAACTGAATATCATCTAGTAGGCCAACTTCTTCAGCATTTCGCTTTGAAATTTCGATCATATTGCCGTCAATGTCGCTGGCAGAAATATCAAGTTCGGTATCATAATCTGCTTTGGCGTCAGCTTCATCGCGGACGCGTTGAACCATATCTGCATCAATCCATGGCCATTGTTCGCATATAAAGTCCCTGTTAAAGCCAGGAGCAATATTCCGACCAACCAGTGCAGCTTCGATTGGAATTGTCCCAGAACCGCAGAATGGGTCTAAAAACGGCACGTCTGGGTACCAGTTTGTCAGCATGACCAATGCGGCCGCCATATTCTCTTTTAAGGGTGCTTCCCCTTTTTCCACCCGGTATCCTCGCTTGAACAAGCTGGCACCCGTTGTGTTCAATGTTAACATCACATGATCTTTGCTAATGGCGACTTCTAACGGAAATTCAGCCCCCGTTTCTGGTAATCTTGTGTGACGGTGATAAGCGGTACTCAATTCGTTGACAATCGCTTTTTTAACAATCGCTTGTGAGTCAGGAACACTGTGCAGATTGGAGTTTTTTGACCGCCCTTCGACTGGAAAGGCAGCGTCCATCGGCAACATCTTGTCCCAAGCAATGGCAGTCGTTTGTTCAAACAACTCGTCGAAAGTCTGGGCATCAAATTCATCAATCACAATCTTGATCTTATCAGCCGTTCTCAGCCATAAATTGGTTTTAATAATATCTTCTTCTGTGCCTTCAAATCGTGCCCGGCCATTTTCAACTTGGACATCGTAACCAAGATCTCGGAGTTCTTTACCAACCAGTGCCTCAATTCCTGCAGCACAAGTTGCAATTAAATTAAATTTCATTGATGTTCATCTCATTTCTAGTTTTGTGTAACAAAAAAGTGGGAGCAAGCTCCCACCCAACCTGTTTGGTGTAAATCCCTATAAGCCATGTTTTGTGCTTACTTTATCCCAGGACGATAAAGCAAGTAGTAATCATCTATCTGAGAAGTCACAAGGACCTCTCCCCCACACTTGGTTCATTTACCGTGTGTGAAGCTCCCCTACCAAAGTTTGGGTTTCCCGCTCGAGGGGTTTACCGCGTTCCATCAATATAGTTTCCTACATTGTTCGTCACTGTGGCACCTTAGGGAACAAACAGCATAGCAAAGCCTTAGCTGCTTGTTCCGCCGTAACTCAATTAAGAGTCCCCCGGCTTATTTTTTCACCGAGCACGATCACTACAGGCATCTCAGCCTGTGCGAGAATGGACTTTCCTCAGCCGTAATAATACGACCGCAATTACTCAGGATTTACACCAGCTGGTATAAAATTACTTGAAACTAAAGTCTATGGGAATCGTTGGCATTATTGTCTAACTGAGACCCAAATACTCGCCGTTCCAAATTGGATAAACGTTTTAGAATGTCCATATTAGTTGCGCTGGACATTGGCTGGCTGGCAGTAGTAGCCCGACTTGGCGCGACACCAGCAGTTGGAAGTGGTTGAGTACCAGAAACGGCAATCTGCTTGTTCAGTTCATCGACCTGAACCTTAAGCCGTTCATTTTCGTCGCTCAATTCTTGCAATTGCTTATTAAAGGCCTCGTAATCTTTGATTATATTGTCCAAAAAGCTATCGACATCATTGGGATCATAGCCCCGCATCTTTTGTCGAAATTCTTTTTGAAGAATATCTTTCGGAGTATAATTAATGTTTTCCATACTATTGGGTACACCTCATCTTTAATTTGCAACAAACCAATAAAATAATATCATAGTTTAGTTGTCTTGGGAACCATTATTTAAGTTTTCTTGATATTCATCTGCAGCCGCCTGCAAATCATCGAAAGTGATTAATTTGTACGGATACGGATGATTCTCAGCAAATTTTTTAATTTTGTCGAAATCGTATTGGGTCTTTCCTGGATTATCTAAATCATATATCAAGATTGCCTGGTCTGTATGGGTTAACATAAATTCTTGATAATTTCTTAATTGTTCTGGCGAAGTATAGGGCTTTTGACTCACCACGGCAGAAAAATCTACGAGACTTTTAATCTTGGCAAATTTCTCCTGATTAGCCGCGTTCCAATTACTGCCAAATTCCAAAAATGGAAGCATCATCGCGGTTTGAAATTCCCCCGGATAATCTTTCTTCAAATCAGTTCCAACTCTTAACGCCCATTGTTCAACACCAAGCTGGCCACCAGAAATAATCCAGTCAGTTCCATCTATAATTGCTTGAACCAGTTCAGCCTTTAACACTGAATCAATTACTTTTAGTTTAGGATCATCGTCCTTAAAGATCCCTAATTCATAGTTTCGGTAGCCAGTTATCCACAAGCGGCTCAAAGTATCACCCTTACAATAAATTATTTTCATTAATACCCACTCTTGATATAATAACATTATTATGATTATTTTTTCCAAATTTGCAGTACAATGTAACTATTCACAATCAAAAAGGAAGCTTTCAGTTCATGACTATTAGATACCCCAATGGCAATCAATTTTACGAACAACCGGCCTCTACGAATGAACACAACGACGCCATAGATTTTTCAAATCGAGGAATGACGCTAGAAGATGAGATTAATAAAAGCAATACCTATTACCTGAATAATGGAATTGCGGTCATTCACAAGAAGCCGACCCCCATTCAAATTGTTTCGGTGGATTATCCCAAGCGAAGTGCCGCCAGAATTAACGAGGCTTATTTTCGACGCTCTTCAACGACCGACTATAACGGCGTTTACAAAGGCCGCTACATCGACTTTGATGCCAAAGAGACCAAGAATCGGACATCATTTCCTTTAAAGAATTTTCATAAACATCAAGTGGAACATATGAGACAATGTCTAAAGCAACAAGGTATTTGTTTTGCTGTCATCAAATTTGTGAATGACCAATCCGTCTTTGTTCTCAAAGCAACCACGCTGATTGACTACTGGGATAACCAAAATTCAGGAGGTCGAAAATCCATTCCAAGAAAAGTCATCGAAGAAACCGGTTTTTTAGTTCCATACAGAATTAACCCACTGCTTCCCTATTTGCGGGCGGTTGATTCAATCATTGATTAAGATACGAAGGAGAACTCTATGTCACAGAATAGTCCTAAGTCTCGTGCCGAACGTCGACGCGGACGCCAGTTTACCAAGAAAAAAGGACCGTTTAAAAGAATTTTAAAGTATCTTTTAATTTTCTTCGGCCTGATCATTTTGTTCGGTGCAGGTTTGTTTACTTTTTATGCATCCAGTGCCCCACAGATTACCCGTTCTGCCCTTTCAAGTGATAATTCGACCAAGTTTTATGATGCAAATGGTCATGTGATTTCCAGATTAGGAAGTCAAAACCGGGATTACGTTAAATCCAAGAAGATTCCAAAGACGCTGAAGCAAGCTGTCGTTTCAATTGAGGACCGCCGATTTTACAAACATGGTGGTGTCGACCCGATTAGAATTATGGGAGCTGCCATTTCAAACGTCACCGGGTCTTCCCTGGGTCTTCAGGGTGGTAGTACGTTAACCCAACAATTAGTTAAATTATCAGTCTTTTCAACTGCTGCCAGTGACCGAACTTTAAAGCGAAAAGCCCAAGAAGCTTGGCTGGCTATTAAAGTGGAACGACACTACTCCAAGAGTCAAATCTTAGAATTCTATATTAATAAAGTGTATATGGGCAATGGAGTTTACGGGATGCAAACGGCGGCTGAGTTCTATTATAATAAGACTCTTGATCACCTGACATTACCAGAATTTGCCATGTTAGCTGGGATGCCGCAGTCCCCGACCCTATATAATCCGTATAAATATCCAAAATACGCGACTGAACGACGTAACGAAGTCCTCAATGCAATGGTTAAAAATAAAGTAATCACGGAGCAACAGGCCCAGAATGCGAAAAATGTCAGCGTTCAGCGTAACCTGTCAAAAACACATGCCAAAGCCAAAACTTCTGAAAAAACGTCCAAATATATCGATTCTTATCTCAAACAAACAATAGAAGAGCTTCATGATAAAGGCTACAAAACAAATAGTGGCCTGAAAGTTTACACGAATTTAGACTTAAATGCCCAAAAGAAACTGTACAATGTCGCAAATGGTACCTCTTCAGGGATTGTTTATCCAAGTAATCGATTCCAGCTTGGGGCAACCTTAGTCAATCCCAACAATGGTAAAGTTCTTGCCATGCAAGGTGGTAGAAAAATTAAAGTCGCTTTCGGGTTAAACCGAGCCGTTCAAACCGGCCGATCTTCAGGTTCAACTGCCAAGCCAATTATGGATTATGGTCCTGCAATCCAGTACCTCAAGTATCCAACTTATCAACCGGTCAAAGATACCCCATATACTTATGCCGGCTCTGACAAATCTGTGATGGATTTTGATAATAAATACCAAGGAACAATCACGATGCGAAAAGCATTAGTTGAATCGCGGAATATTCCGGCAATCCGTACTTTGGAAAATGTTGGGGTTCCTCGAGCAACTAAATTCCTCAAAAGTTTGGGAATGTCATTCAGTAAGCCGCTTGAACTTCAAAATGGGATTGGCCTGTATATCTCATCAGAACAGTTAGCGGCCTCCTATGCGGCTTTCTCAAACGGTGGCACATATTATAAACCCTACCTAATCCGAAAAGTAACCCAAGTCAATGGCGTTACTCATAAGTATCACAGTCAGGGCAAACGGGCGATGTCCCCCGCCACCGCGTTCATGATCACAAATATGCTCAAAGGGGTTATGACGGATGCGAATGGATCGGGAACTGCCGCAAAAGTCTCTGGTTTATTTGAAGCCGGGAAAACGGGTACCACGCAATACCCTGACGACTACATTAACCAAGTTCCTTCAGATTCGTCCATGGATTCTTGGTTCTCCGGATTTACCAAAAATTATTCACTCGCGATTTGGACTGGGTACGATCATCAATTTAAAGCCAACTCCTATATCTCACCGACTGAAACAACGATTGCCCAGCAGATCTATAAATCAGTTATGGGTTATATTTCACAAGATAAACCAAATACTGATTGGACCAAGCCGGACGATGTTGTGGCAACCACCCGTGGCAGTCAAACTGAATATTATGTTGCCGGCTATCCGGGCACGGTTGCGGACAATAGCTCAAGTCAAACAACCAGCGGCTACACTGTTGACCAAGGCAGTGATTCAAGTAACACCACTGTCACGCAGCCACGAAGTAACGAAAGTTCAGAACGAAGTGACCGGACAACTGAATCGTCTGAAACACCAACAACTCAAGAACCAAGCGGTGATGGCTCTGGAAATGATAATGCCAATTCATCCTCGGCATCTTCAGATTCAAGTACTGACGGTAGTAATGATACCAGCAATAGTACTGATAACAATACAACCCCAGATAATAATAACGGAACTGATACGAACGGAAATCAAACCAATCCATAGAGAAGATTGTCTACGCCAAGTTGCTGTTTGCCTTGGCGTTCTTTTGGCTAAATACGCTCGAATTGGTTCCAACTAATGAAAAGGACAACCATTCCTGTTTTTTGGAGGCTCTTCGTCAACTGTTGTTGGTGAAACTAAATTCGAGTTCTAATCACTTTGTGATTAGGGCTCTTTTTGTTTTGACC
>NZ_JAHPPD010000129.1 GCF_019061365.1 Lentilactobacillus dabitei | reverse complement strand
GGGTTCAAATAAGTTATTAATCGCGATTAATGATTTATTTGAGCTGTGGCAGGTAAACGCGGTTCTGAATGTCTCTTAAAATCTGTCTCAAATATTGACTTCAATCCACATTACCAGTAATCGAAAATTAGTTCAGTTGGGCAGAGTTAAGATGCCTAAACGGATTACCGTTAAACAACCAATTAATCGCTACCGGGATGCTAACTTCACGAAACGTAACGGCTCTTACAAGCAGGGAACCAAATTAACTGTCAAGGGGTATACGTATAGCCACGCAACCTCATTGACCAAATCAGGAACGAAGCGGTTGGTTGTAAGTGGCGGCTACGTTACGGCCAACAAACAGTTTGTCAAAATTTATTACAAGTAAAAAATGAGAGTGAGCGGAACAAAGCGGTTAGAGATCGGAGTGTAAGTCTCCTCGAACGGAAATTCCGGTTTTGGGAATTTTTGTTCGAGGTGCTTACATGCAGATCTCTGCTTTGAGGAGCTGTCCTAAACAAGTGAGCGACAAGCAACGGGTGATGCGGTATCTAAAGGGCTTTGGGCTTAAACCCCGGTTTTGGGTTTGAGTTCAAAGCCCTTTAGATGTTAGCATCAGTTGTGTCGGAGCTGTCCTAAACAAGTGAGCGCAGTAAAGCGTTAATAACCGGAGCATAAGTTGCCGAAAGTAGAAATCCCGGTTCTGGATTTTTGTTTGTGGTGCTTATGTGCAGGCTATTGCTTTGAGGAGCTGTCCTAAAATTCGGAAAGATTGGGACGAAAGGTGATTTACTCCCAGAATTTCAATGAAAGAACCAATGCATTCTGTTTTTTGGGATGCATTGTTTTTTGTATTCTATGATCAGCCTTTGTTTCAAGCCTAGTCACTGTAAGAATTGTGAGCTAAGTTGTATTCAGAAATAATTTGCCGACTAATATTCTATTTGTTAATTGCTATAACTAACTATGTATGGTGTTAAGCAAAATGAAGACGGTTGAATTCGTCGCCCCGCCTGTAACCAAAACGAAACAATCCAGTAATCGAACTTATCGTATAATTAATAATTAGAATGCGGCGGTTGATTAATTGGGGAGGATTTGTTTTGTTACATAAGGGGCGTTTCTTTTGGCTTATTAGCTTCATAATAGCGTGTGGCTTAATGGTTAGTCAGCAAGGAGCTCAAGCTGATCCAATCAAGGATGTTCACGTGCATGCGGTCCTGTCGATTCATGCGCACGCATACGCAGTTAGGAAACGAGCCTATCTATACACCAGCCTCAGTTTTAAACGATCCGTTTCTGCCAAACGTTATTTAAGGACAGCTTGGTATCGCACACAGGTGGCCCACGTTGTGGTAAATGGTCAAAAAAGGGTCGTCTTCAAATTGATGAGTGCCAATGGCCAACATACATACTGGGTGTTTCATTCTCAAGTTAAGGGAATTGGCAGTCAATCATTTCACATCAAATTGCCCAAAGCAGGAAATCGATTTATTCATAAACGGATTGGCGTGTTTGGGGATTCGATTCCGTCTGGATGGGACGGTTATCATTTTTACTTAAACGATGCCTATCCGGACTGGACCAGAAAATATCTGGGTGCGAAGCCTAAAGTCCATAATGAAGCAGTTCCCAGTGCCCAAATTGTGGGGCATCGGTTTAGATACGTTGGCGGTAGATATAATCGAATTGTTCCAGAGGACTTGAGTGAAGTTTTGAAACACCAACGTAAGACAATTAAGAAGATGAATCTGATCTTTGTCCAAATTGGTACTAACGACTATACAAATGGATCCAGATCAGGTAGTTTGCAAAATGTGACTCATCATCTGGCATTAGAAATCAACTATATTCACAAAGTTAATCCAGGTGCGACGGTATACGGAATCTTGCCAATTTCCCGTTACGATATGCTCGGGCGAAGTTGTGATCATATTCCGAACATGTATGGTTACACCTTTGGTCAGTTGCGGGCGGCTGAAGCGGGAACCTACCGGCGAAACCGCGCGGTGGTGGTTGACTTTAATCAAATTGCGCCGACGGTCATTAGTTGGCGTAACCGTGATCAAACATTACAGGATCATAAGATTCATCCAACAGCGCGAACTGCCCAACGGTTAGGTTATGCACTGGCTTGTTGGTTAATTGCCCGAAGATAAAGTGATTGTTAAATTCCATCCGGTAGTCATTAACTTGGATCGCCACTCATACTTGGATTAAATGGCCGGGATCAGCCGTTTGTCGCAAGTTTTATCAATATATGAAGTGAAAACCAAGTTGCATTTATAAACACTTTGCCGACTAATGTCTCAGCCTCAAAACGCCCATTCCAGTCTCATCTCAATTAAAATACCAACCTTCATTCTTTTCCAATGAAACGAGTGCGTTTTTTTCGTATACTATAGTGAGTGACTAAAACGAAAAGGACTGGCTACATGACACCTCAAGAATTACTGAAAACTAAATTTGGCTATGATCAGTTTCGACCGGGACAGGAAAGGGTGATTAATGACATTTTGGCTCATCAGAATGTGTTGACCATTATGCCCACTGGTGGCGGGAAATCACTCTGTTACCAAATTCCGGCTATGCTGCTTGATGGCGTGACGTTGGTAGTTTCCCCGTTGATTGCGCTGATGAAGGACCAGGTTGATGCTTTGAATGAAAATGGTATTCCGGCCACCTTTATTAATAGCAGCCTGGATTATGATGAGATTGATGCACGATTTGCTCAAGCCGTCAACGGTGAAATTAAGTTGCTGTACGTTTCACCGGAACGTTTGGATTCCGGGGCGTTTTTCCGATTGGCAAAATTACCAATTGATTTGGTGGCCGTCGATGAAGCGCATTGTATTTCCCAGTGGGGCCATGACTTCCGGCCGAGCTATCTGGCATTGACCGATCGGCTCGATCAGCTGCCCTCTAACCCGACGATTGTGGCCCTCACCGCCACTGCCACACCACGAGTTGCTGAAGATATTAAACAGCGCTTAGCGATTGGGGAGGAAGTTAAGACTGGCTTTGAACGGGACAATTTATCGTTTAAAGTCGTAAAGGATCAAGACAGTGATCGTTATTTACTGGACTATTTGAAGCTGAATGCGACTGAGTCTGGGATTATTTATGCCAGTACCCGTAAGGAAGTTGAGCGGTTAACCAAATTGCTGAAAAAGCATCATTTTTCAGTCACTATGTATCATGGTGGTCTCTCAAAGGAAGTTCGGCGGCAAAATCAAGATGATTTTCTTTACGATCGGGCATTAGTGATGGTCGCAACCAACGCATTTGGCATGGGAATTGATAAGAGCAACGTTCGGTTTGTGATTCACGATTCGGTTCCCGGTAGCTTAGAAGCTTACTATCAAGAAGCTGGCCGGGCTGGCCGAGACGGTCTACCAAGTGAAGCAATTTTATTGTTTAAGATTGGCGACGTTCAGACCCAACGTTTCTTTATTGACCAATCCGAGCGTGACGAACAGAGCAAACAACGCGAGTATCAAAAGTTACAGGTGATGACCGAATATGCCAATACGGAACAGTGCCTGCAACAATTTATTCTTAACTATTTTGGTGAAGAAGGGCCAACCTGCGGGCGGTGCAGCAATTGTCTTGATACCCGTGAATCGCAGGATATTACCGTTGATACCCAAAAAGTGTTGTCATGTGTTTACCGAATGAATGAGCACTTTGGTAAAAGCCTGGTGGCGTTGGTATTGGCGGGCTCTAACTCACAAAAGGTAAATAACTTCCATTTTAACCAGCTATCAACTTATGGCATCATGAAAGGTCAGTCTCAAAAGAAGATTGTTGAATTAATTGATTATCTCACGGCAGCCGGTTACCTGGTTGCGACGGGTGGCCAATTTCCAGTTCTGAAAGTCTCAAAGTTGGGCTTGGCAGTCTTGAAAGGTGAACAAAAAGTTTCCCGGAAAACGTCCGTTAAGGCGGCTAAAGCGTTGCCTGAGAATGATGATTTATTTGAAGAACTGCGAAAACTCAGGCGTTCTTTTGCCGAAAAGCAAAGTGTGCCGCCGTTTGTGATCTTCTCTGATAAGACCTTACACGAAATGAGTGCAGTCATGCCAACCACCGAGGCTGAAATGTTAGACGTCAAAGGGGTTGGCGAGAGCAAAATGACTAAATACGGTGCGGAATTCTTGCAGGTAATTAGCGAATTTAAGGCTGGCGCAACGACGAGGTCACCCAGCTAAGCCTCGGTTGGGAAGATCATTTCCGAATAAATAATGACAGGAGCTTAATTTTCACGTATAATGGTCACTGCAATTTTAAATAATGTTTAGATAACATTAGGGGAGCCATTTGGCTGAGACAGAAGCAATTTCTGGACCCTTCGAACCTGATCTGGTTAACGCCAGCGTAGGAAAGATGTTAAGTGAAGCCTAAGTGTGGGTCTCTTTTTGTTATCCAAGACAACGGGAGGCTCTATTTTTATGGGAAAAAATACAACGTATCGTTTGGTATTGACGGCAGTACTATCCGCAATCGGGGTTGTCGGCGGCAGTATGTTTGAATTTACCATTGGCGTGGCAAAGGTGGCCCCAATGCAACATTTGATTAACCTGGTTTCCGGCGTGCTGGTTGGACCATGGTGGGCGTTAACCCAAGCATTTATCACGTCACTGATTCGCAATTTACTTGGCACGGGGACGATCTTGGCCTTTCCCGGCAGTATGATTGGCGCGTTTTGTGTTGGCTGGGTCTTCCAAAAGACGCAAAAGCTGATTTTTGCCGCCTTTGGTGAATTAATCGGGACCGGGATCATCGGCGCAATTGTGGCTTACCCAATTGCCAAGTGGCTAATGGGCGCAACCGGGGCGATTTTGAAGTGCAACAGAAAAGTTAGACAAGTTTAGATATTGATTTAAGCTACCATGGCTTGATTCCTGTATTCTACAGGGGT
>NZ_JAHPPD010000128.1 GCF_019061365.1 Lentilactobacillus dabitei | reverse complement strand
TGAATTGACTACTATATTTTGTCACAAGAAAAGCCCCACAATCATTAGACTTACTTGTCTAACAATTGTAGGGCACTTCATGATCGTCTTTTTTATTGATTTCTTTTTTTCAGGGCGTCGTTGATTCGCTTGAGTTTGGTATAACTACCAATTCTGACTAATGCCCAGGCAATTGCATAAACGACCAAATAAAAAATGATAATTTCAAGCCAAAACGTTGGGCTTTGCCAAATAAGCCAGCCATTAACTGCCATCATGATCATGACCAAGATAAACGTGAACACAAAGTGAATGGCAAAAGCGGTCAAAAAGCGAATATTTTCAAATGCAAATAGCCATGAGCATAAACCCACCAAACCGCCCATTAACATAATGCTAGCAATATTCAGTGGTGTTGGGCTTGAAGCCTGCAGACCGATCATTAGGATAATTAGGTAGATGGCCGAGCCAATTTCGACACCTTCAAAAAAGAATTTTAAGCTCATTTTTAATGATTTCATATTAATTCTCACAATCCTAACCGTTGTTCAAGTAATCCGAGGTATTTTCGGCTAACGCTGGTTTTTAAATCTCCAGTTAAAAAGGCCGTCATACCGCCAGCAAAACTATCTTCCAGTGAAAGCAAATGATCCAAGTTGATGACAGCGTGTTTGGATATTTGAACAAAATTCGGGTTATTCAACTTGGCAACCAGCGCATACAGCCGGCCTTTTGAGTTGATAACCGTTTGCTTGGCGTAGATCAAGAGATTGTTGCCAGTAACATCGATTAAAATAATATCCTGGGGTTTTAGCAGGACAACATGATCTTCTGATTTAATCGGGATGACGGTTGGCGGCAAGGACTCGTAGCTTTTCAGGTGCGCCAATAGGGCATCAACCTTGGGTGACCGTTCCTTGGCAGTCACGGTCACGTTGATTTCGTTGTCCTTTAACTGTTCATTTTTTTGAAAGTGAATTTCCATATAGCGAGTTCCTTAATCCAGAATTATTTGATGATATCAATCGCACTTTGCTTCTTCTTAACCAATTCTGTCATGAAAATCACCAAAATACTACCCCAAAATACGATGAATAAGATTTCTGAAGTGGCAGTCAAGCTCAACAGGTGCGACCAACTCAATTTAACCCCCATTAATTTGTTGAAATGAGCTTCGTAATCCGGTGTTTTGAAGGCTGCCTTGATTTTATCACCCATTAGGATTTGGCGATAGATGGCGGCAACGTAAGCCGGTGGTGTGAGCTTGATCAAGATTTGGGCAAAATTGGGTAGGGCGCCGATTGGAATGTAAGTCCCAATCAGGAATCCAGCGGCTGTTCCAATAATCGAATTGAGCCTACTAAACGTGTCCACCTTATGGACAAATTGCGTGATGAGCATATTGAGAATGACGGCTAAATAGGAACTCAAGAGAGCCACAAGGATGATTGCCAAAAGCTTTGACCAGGGAATCGCTAAGTTGTCAGTGACATTGAAATAAGCCAGCATCATTGCCAGCATGATGAGTTGCATCATAAAGCCGATGATGCCGGCACTATGCATGTAACTCATTTTAAGCTGAAACGGGGAAATGTCAGTTAAATAAAAATCTTTGAGGACACTGTGCTCTTCGTCTTTCACGAATTGCCCCCATGAGGCCAGCGTCGCAGTTACTGCGGTAATCGCCAGGGTGCCACCAATTAACCACAGATCTAACAATTGCTTGGCTCCGGGAACTTGAGACCATTCAGCCAGCATACTTTTTTTGATGAAAATCACATAGAGGACAAGCGAAATCATCGCGCCGAGAATCGAAAAGAAGACGCCCGATTTGTCACGAAAATAGAGCAGTAAATTTCTTTTACATAATGACAACATCTTAACGCATCTCCCTTCCGGTCAAATTGAGAAAGGTATCATCCATCGTGCCGGGGCGGTATTCAAAACCACTAAGATCATTGGGGAATTTTGCCAGCAACTCAATTGTGGCCGTCGTACTTGTTGGAAAACAGAGAATCGCTTCTTTATCTTGAACAAATTTCATGGTGGTAGGAAGTTGCTTAATGATTTTTTGTGGATCTGGACTTCGCAGGGTTAATTGATTCTTGGAGTAACGTTCCCTAATGGCGGCAGCAGGCCCTTCAGCAATGACATTGCCATGATCAATGATATAAACTTCGTCGGCGTGGTCGGTTTCTTCCAGATAATGGGTGGTTAAAACGACGGTGAGCCCCCGATCCTTCTGCAGAAAATGTAATAAGTTCCAGATTGCTGCTCGGGTTTGGATGTCTAACCCAGTAGTCGGTTCGTCTAGAAATAAAATGTCCGGTTCGTTGATCAAGGCGCGGGCAATGTCCACCCGTCGTTTTTGACCACCTGATAAGCTGCCGTATTTTTGCTTGATGAACGGTTTGAGGCCGATCTTTTCAATCAAGAAAGCAAGGTGATCAGTGGCTGCTGGCTGATACATGTGGCTGCGGATGACCAAATTTTCATATGCCGAAAGCTGGTTATCGAGGATACTTTGCTGGAAGACCATGCTTATTTTAGTGTCTTCATTAAGGCCAATTGTTCCTGAAGTGGGTTTGAGCAAGCCGGTGAGCATTGACATGGTGGTTGTTTTTCCAGCTCCATTCGGCCCCAAAATCGCGGTGAGGCTACCTTCATGAATTGAGATGTTGATATGGTTAACAGCGACCGTTTCGCCGAATGTTTTGGTGAGTTCTTTTGTTTGGATAATCATCGAAGTCATCTCCCTTACACCGCAAATATTAACAGGTCAGCGGATCAAATAGCGCGAAATTTCGTTAAGAGGTGGCTTTAAGAGGATGAATGGTTGAAATGGCCCCATGAAATGTGAGAAGGATTAGTATTAACATATAAATGACGTTCAGTTATAATGAACTTAGAAAACACAAACATATGTTCTATATCAAATTAGGAGGTGGATTTTTTGAAGCAGGAATCGTTATTTGCTAATAGCAGCAAAGCCAATCAACCACTGGCTTATCGAGTCCGACCGACGACTTTGGACCAATTTGTTGGCCAAGAGCAATTGGTGGGCCAGGGTAAAGTGCTGCGTGAAATCATCGAAAGCGACCAGCTGCCGTCACTGATTTTCTGGGGGCCGCCGGGAGTTGGGAAGACAACTTTGGCTGAGATCATTGCCAAGAAGACCCAGGCGAAATTTATTACCTTTAGTGCCGTCACCAGTGGGATTAAAGAAATTCGTGACATTATGAAGGACGCTGAGGCTAACCGGGAAATGGGCGGCAAGACAGTTGTCTTCGTTGATGAAATCCACCGATTTAATAAGGCCCAACAGGATGCTTTTTTGCCCTTTCTCGAACGAGGCAGCATTACGCTGATTGGGGCCACGACTGAAAACCCATCGTTTGAAATTAATTCAGCGCTGTTGTCACGGTGTAAGGTGTTCGTCCTGCACGGCCTCAAAGTTGAGGATATTGTGCAGTTGATTCATCAGACCTTGAAGAATCCAGCCGCGTTTCCGAAGCAGGCAATTGAAATCAGCCAGGCTGCCATTAAGACGATCGCTGAATTTGCCAATGGGGATGCCAGGGTTGCCTTGAACACCCTGGAAATGGCCGTTAATAACGGTGACAAGACTGGCAATCAAGTTAAGGTGACCGCCGACAGTCTCCATCAATTAATGAATACCAAATCATTTCTGTATGATAAGCACGGCGAAGAACATTACAATTTAATTTCTGCAGTTCATAAGTCCATGCGAAATAGTGATCCGGATGCCGCGGTTTATTGGGTATCCAGGATGTTGAGCGGCGGTGAAGACCCGTTGTATATTGCTCGTCGACTGGTGCGGTTTGCCAGCGAAGATATTGGGCTGGCTGATACCAATGCGCTCAATGTCGCGATTAACGTCTTTCAAGCCTGCCAATTTTTGGGGATGCCGGAGTGTAATGTACATTTGACAGAAGCAGTCATTTATTTGTCCCTGGCACCAAAGTCCAATGCGGTCTATAAAGCCGTCACCAAAGCCGAAACAGATGTGGAACATTCGATCAACGAACCGGTGCCCCTGCAGTTGCGAAATGCCCCAACTGATTTGATGAGTGAGTTGGGCTATGGGAAGGGCTATCAATACGCCCATGAGGCCAAAGACAAGTTAACCACGATGCAAACGATGCCGGATTCATTGGTTGGTCAGACATACTATGAGCCGACTGAGCAAGGAAACGAAATTCGTTTCAAGAAACGGTTAGAACAAATTAAACATTGGGAAAAGGTTCATCGACGAGGAGGAAAAACCGATGGCTAAATTTAATTTAATTAAGGGTGACATTACCAAGCTGAAAGTAGATGCAATCGTGAATGCCGCTAACACGGCTTTGTCAGGCGGTGGCGGTGTTGACGGTGCCATTCATAGAGCAGCCGGACCCGAATTGGATGCTGCTTGTCGCAAATTAAATGGTTGTCCAACTGGTGAGGCGAAGGTAACGCCTGGATTTGAGTTGCCAGCAAAATATGTCATTCATACTCCGGGACCAATTTGGCGCGGTGGCAGCCAAAATGAACCGCAGTTACTGAGAAATTCTTATGTGAATAGTTTGAAACGGGCGGTCGAGAATGGCTGTCAAACGATGGCTTTTCCATCGATTAGCACTGGCGTCTACGATTATCCCCTAGACCAGGCCGCAAAGATCGCAATTGATGCGATTAAGGGATTTGATGTGCCATTGGATGTGACGATGGTTTGTTTCGATAGTGGGACTTATGAGGCCTTTGAGCGTGCACTGATGGCAGATCATCAATAATACGTCATGAAATTGTGACTATGTAAAAAGAAAAGATTAGGACCTAGGCGATTCGATCCCAGAATTTAAGTGAAAAAAGTGGTTCTACAATATCTGTTGTTGGTAATAGATTTTATCTATTACTGATGACAGATTTTTTGTTTCTCGTTAGAATAAAAAA
>NZ_JAHPPD010000127.1 GCF_019061365.1 Lentilactobacillus dabitei | reverse complement strand
GTCCCCGTAAATGTCTCGGATGGAAAACGCCTTATGAAATATTCTTTAATGTAGTGTTGCACTTAATTTGACAATTCAAGCGATAAACTTTTAGGAAATTGTCATAAGTTTACCGCGAATTCACAAAGAGTCAAGAAAATTACTCTGACCTTTTCTGATTAAGCGGCTATCCTCAATGACCACAGGGATTCTAGGATTATTAAGTATTTATTAAACCGTTTTCAGCGAACCTCTTTCACGGTTCAAGCCCATAGTCAATATTGACTTCACAAACAGAAAATAATAACGTTATAGTCGTGTATTTATAAATTTGAAGTTATTACATAGAGTGAAATTGACTAATGGAAAACGAAAGTAATTACGATCTTTTTCAAAAACTACATCCCCATTGCTTTTCCGAAGCGATGGTTGCCAGATTTGCCAGAAACGAACTAGAATTTCGAGCCGCCAACGGGGATGGCGAAGCAAAGATGCTGCTGACCCTTCGTGACTGTGAGGAGCAGGAAAGCAAGCACCTTCATCCGGCCAACGACCGCCGAACTCAGATTGGCGAACCCCAACCGAAGTACAAGCTTATTTATCACCTGCGTTTGCAGTAGGATCCAGCTGAGGCCAAGATATAAGAATAGTTAGTTTTACAACATAAGCCAGTCACCCAGACATTCAAATTCAGAATGGTTGGGTGATTGGCTTATATTGTCGGAACGACTTGTTGGCCAAGTCGCTTTATCTTCATCAAGAATAACCGAAAAATAAGATTGATCTAAATCTATCAATTCCACTGAAACTTAAACTGCTGTTCACCATCAATTGAATGAACCGTCTCAACATCTCCGTTAACTGGCGCATGAGTCACCAAGAAGCTTGGGTGCAAGTGGCTATAAAATTCAAAGTCATAAGCCACGCCACCTTTTTGTTTCTTCGCCTGCATGACACCGCGACTACCATCCGACAGCTGCACGATCTGTTCCTTCTTTTTTGAAGGGTCTAAATAAATTGTTGTCATTGCTAGCACCTCCAATGTTTATTATAGCAGTCAAAAGAAGCTATAGATTAACTTACAATATATTAAATTGTTTTCATGTAAAGCCCGGTTCGTACTGAAATCAATCCGAATATACTTCCAAAACTTAATTAAGGCATTTTGCTGTTAGTTTCAATCATCTTAATGAAATAAGCTTACTTGCTAAGAGGAATAATCTAAAGCTTTCCTTATTACGCAAAAAATTAATATTTAAATTGTTTTTAAATCTAATTCTATCTAACGCATCACAGTCTTCTAATATACTTTCATCAGAAACCTCCCTTAGAACTAAGCTTGAATCAATTAATCTATCTGCTTTTTCAGGTACTGAACGACTATGATTTTTAACAATGCTTATTATTATCTCAATATCGTCCTCTGTAATATTAGGCAGTTGCCCGTTAAACAATCTTTCATTAACTAGTCGAGAAGTAAGCTGGTCAGAGTTCAATAGCCGAGTAAATAATTGGACAGATTTACCTCCATGATTTTCATCATTTAGGTTAGCCCAGCTTCTACCAATATCATGAATAAAGGCGGCTAGCATTAGAGCTTTGCTACGTGTTTGTGTATATCCTCGCATTAAGGACTCAATCATAACGAGCCTCGCAACTCTATATCCATGAGCGTAACCATGGCCAACCACCATATCATCTAGCAAAGGTTGATTAAAGATTTTCATTTTTATAATTGGTGCAAGCCGCTGAAATATATCGTCATAACTCTTGTACTTGGGATACCGTATTATATCAGCTTCACTTAACTGTTGATATTGATATATTTTCGTTCCGGATCGTATATTTAGAACCAATCCTGGTCTCGTTAACAAACTGTTTAAAGCCACGTAAGGATTATTCGTCCATGTCCCGAGGACTTTTCGGTCAACATCAGATACTTGAAAACTTTTCTCCATAAAATTTCTCCTTGAAAATAATTGAAAACCTATTATGATTAAACTAAAATTTTGATAACATTATTCTAAATTCTGGAGTGTACTCAATGTCAAGGAGGTAGAAAAATTGAATTATGGAATAGGTAAATTTTCAAGAATTGTAAACATATCCGTTGATACGCTCAGGTACTACGAAAAGGAAGGATTAATAGTACCAAAACGCGATAATGTGAACCGACGGCAATATACAGACCATGATGTAAAATGGATCGATTTTATTAAAAGATTAAAGAAAACAGGTATGCCAATAAAAGATATTAAAAAATATGCCAAATTACGCTATCGAGGAAATGAAACAATCAACGATCGACTTAAACTACTATATGATCAGCGTCATAGATTAAAAGCTGATCAGGTTGAATTACAGGGACATATCAATTTCTTAGATGAAAAAATTCAAACTTACCACGAAATGAATGCAAGTGTGGAAGCAAAATTAGAAAGTAAGTAATACAAGAGTTGGACTTTTTGTTCAACTCTTGTATTTTTTTCTTGACATGGAGTTAACTCCACCAATTAAGCTTGCTATATTCAAATTGAAAGAAGGAATATATATGACAACAAGAATCGAAGAAGGAAAAAATATGTTAGCTAAGGTAGACGGTAATGCAGCGGGAAATGTCATGGATTCATTAAAGGATATTGCTCCGGATGTAGGGAAATATATCTTAGAGTTTGCATTTAACGATATTTATAGTCGTGCAGGGCTTGATCTGAAGCAACGTGAAATGATCACCATTACAACATTATTAACTCAGGGAGATACTGCTTCCCAACTTAAAGTACACATTAATGGGGCCTTACATGTCGGACTTTCCAAGCAAGAAATTGTTGAAACGTTTATTCACTGTATCCCATACGTTGGATTTCCAAAAGTTTTAAATGCAGTCTCTATTGCAAGAGAGGTATTTAGTGAACATGATGGACAAGAAAAAGATGAATGATCAGGTTATGGATGTTGCCGCAAAGCTTATTAGTAGATCGACTAACATAGTCGCCTTTACTGGGGCCGGAATTTCAACTGAATCCGGAATTCCAGACCTCTCACAAATTTCTGAAATATTAAGTGCGGATAGGGGCTTCAATGGCGGAGTGTTTGGGTTGCTGGATAGCAGATTTGCAAAAACTGATCCGGTAGAATTTTATCGGCTTTATCGAAAGACATTTTTTCAACCAAGTGCTAAGCCTAATTTTGCTCATAAGTTTTTAGCATATCTAGAAGCTCAAAATAAGCTGATTGGTATTGCAACAATGAATATTGATTATTTACATCAACAAGCTGACAGTAAAACTGTTTATGAGTATTGGGGTGATATGAGAAAAAATCACTGTAGTTATTGTCATCGTTCTTATGATTGGGACGTTGTTAAAGAACAACAGATCCCACGGTGCCCAGTATGTCAACACGTGATTGTCCCTGATTTTGTCCTGCGGAACCTAGCGACTTATCAAAGCGAAATTAGTGAGGGACAAAAGCTATTGGCACAGGCAGATTTATTGCTAATTGTTGGCACCCGCCGAAGCCCAAATAGCTTTTCTTCGAAGATTCCTAAGATTGTTATCAACGATGAAATCGACAACAAGCTTAGAGATCAAACAATTTATATTAATGGGAAGGCTGCCACTGTTTTTCAGGAGTTAAATTATCGGATCGCAAAAAATACATTTCATAAAAATGCAGTTTAACTTAAGGCGTACTTCCTAAAAAACTAAGCAACGTAAGTAATAGTTACTTCGATATCTTCGAATCAAGATCTAAAAAACTGCAAATGCAAAGTCAGTACAGTATCATTAATGCTGATTTGGAAAGGAATACTCATGAAACAATACCATGACCAATATTTTGAAGGTGAACGCCCGCTATTTGCTGAAACTAATGCAACAATCGAGGAAACCACCTTTGGCAAGGGAGAGTCACCGCTCAAAGAAAGTCAGAATATTAAGTTAAGAGATTCGATTTTTGCTTGGAAATATCCGCTTTAGTATAGTCGCAATATTCAAGTTGATCATTCAATTCTAAAAACAATGGCTCGATCAGGTATTTGGTACACGCATGGTATTACCATCCAAAATAGTTCAATTCAAGCCCCCAAAAGTTTTCGTCGAAGCTCTGGTATTGAATTAACAGATGATCACTTTTCAAATGCACAAGAAACCTTGTGGCGTTGTGACGATATCAAGCTAACCAACATCCAAGCCAACGGTGACTACTTTGGCATGAACAGCAGTAATATCTATGTTAGCCATCTTAATCTCATTGGCAATTATGTCTTTGACGGTGGTAAAAACATTGAGATCCATCATTCCACGTTTGTTTCCAAAGATGCTTTTTGGAACTGTGAAAATGTCACAATTTATGACTCAACGATTAGTGGTGAATATTTGGCGTGGAACACCAAAAACCTTACTATGATTAACTGCACAATTGAAAGCAATCAAGGGCTTTGCTATATTGACCATCTTAAAATGCGTAATTGTCACTTGCTGCACACAAATTTAGCATTCGAATACTGCTCAAATGTTGATGCTGAAATAAGTTCCAGCATTATGAGTATAAAAAATCCGCTAAATGGTAAAATTCACGCTCGCTCAGTCGGCAAAATCATACTGGATCCGACCAAAATAAATCCTGGTAAGACTACAATCATAACTGATGATGAGACACGCGGAGAGGTTCCAGCTTAACTATCAGTTAATGCGAACCTGCACAAAGCCCGCTTACCTGTTTATCGTAATCAGAATATGGTAACAAAAGGTAAGTGGCTTTTGAAGATTAACATTGACTGTCCAAAGACAATGCTTGAAGGCAACTAACAACAACTAAAAACAAGAATTGAGTTGTATTCGGACAATCAAAAACGCCTTTAATGCGGTGACAACAATGAAGTGCAACAGAAAAGTTAGACAAGTTTAGATATTGATTTAAGCTACCATGGCTTGATTCCTGTATTCTACAGGGGT
>NZ_JAHPPD010000126.1 GCF_019061365.1 Lentilactobacillus dabitei | reverse complement strand
TTTTTATTCTAACGAGAAACAAAAAATCTGTCATCAGTAATAGATAAAATCTATTACCAACAACAGATATTGTAGAACCTGCATTCTAGTTTTGGGATGCATGGCCGTTTTTGTATGAACGGTGGGGGTCGTGGTATGTTGCAATCCCTTATCTGGATCGCAAAAGCAAGTATTGTTAGCTTCGTAAGTTAGCTGAAGTGGCTCGGGCAGAAATTGTCCGGTCACTTTTTTTGTTCGATATAGAACGTTTTTTTTCACAAGCACTGACTCACAAGCGCTTTCAATCGGCGTGATAATTTATTGCGTGAGTCTCAATTTGATCATTAAGTACTTACCGCATCAATGCTGATTGAACTTAAAAAATGATTTTGGAAGTCGACTAATATTTGTGAAATTATTTACAAAAACACGTGAGAATGCTACGATGTAACTGGTTTCAAATCTGAGTGAATCATATTGGAGGATCCTTATAATGAAAGAAAATTTTGATTTTTTAATGCCTAGTGTGAACTTTTTTGGTAAAGGCGTTATTGAAAAAATTGGTGATCGGGCTAAGATGCTGAACATGAAGAAGCCTTTGGTCGTGACTGACACCGTTTTGCGTTCAATGGAAAATGGCCCAGTTGCCCAGACCCTTGCTTCATTGGACAAAACCGGGGTTCCTTATGTCATTTATGATGGCGTCGAACCTAACCCGAAGATCCGTAACATTCAAGAGGGGAAGCAGGTTTATCTGGACAACGATTGTGACAGTATTATCACTGTCGGTGGGGGCTCCTCTCATGACTGTGGTAAAGGGATCGGCATTATTTTGACAAATGGGGATGACATTACCAAATTAGCTGGGATTGAAACTCTCAGCAATCCATTGCCACCATTGATGGCCGTTAACACGACTGCCGGTACTGCTTCAGAATTGACTCGCCACTGTGTCATTACAAATGAAAAGACGAAACTGAAGTTCGTTGTTGTCTCATGGCGAAATGTGCCATTGGTTTCATTTAACGACCCAATGCTGATGCTGGATGTTCCGGCAAATTTAACTGCGGCAACTGGAATGGATACATTTGTTCAGGCGATTGAACCATATGTTTCAACCAATCGAAATGAAATCACCGATGGCCAGTGTGTCGAAGCAATCAAATTAGTTGAAGAGAGTCTGCGAGAAGCATACGCCAACGGTCATAATGTCGAAGCGCGAACCAAGATGGTTGAAGCTGAAATGTTAGGCGGGATGGCCTTCAATAACGCTGATTTGGGATATGTTCACGCAATGGCGCATCAATTGGGCGGTCAGTATGACGCCCCACATGGTGTCTGCTGTGCAATGTTACTGCCAATTGTTGAAAAATATAACATCATTGCCTGCCCGGAGCGATTTGCACAATTAGCCGAGATTATGGGTGAGAATACAGAGGGCTTGTCAGTTCGTGAAGCAGCTGACCTGTCAATCAAGGCAATGCGCCAAATGTGTGATGACGTTAATATTCCACGGAGCATCAAGTCAATTGGGGCAAAACCAGAAGACTTTGAATTGATGGCTGAAAACGCCTTGAAGGATGGCAATGCCTTCTCGAATCCTCGCAAGGGAACCAAAGAAGATATCGTGAAGTTGTTCCAAGAAGCTTACGACATGCCAGAACGTGACTAGGATTTGGTGATTTTTGCTTATCACCCGAGACATTCTAAGATTGGGATAAAAGGCGATTTGATCCCAGAATTTAACGCAAAAGACCAATGATTCCTGTGATTTTGGAATAATTGGTCCTTTTTGTTAAACGGCCGGGATCAGCCGGTTGGTTCAATAGTTTCCGAAAGCCGGCGTAGTCTGATTCCTGATATTATGGTTGCCTAATGATGACGATAAAATTTCTTCAAAAATTCAAACATAATTCATGACATTTCACAAATATTCAGGTATCATTATGGTGTTGATAAGGATATGATTTAATAATGAGGATTTTTGATATTGGAAGGTGAGACACATGAGACGAGGACTTTTTGTAGATGCCAGTTTGCTTTTGTTGATTCCCATTAGCATCGTAGGCTTTTCAATGAGTATTGAAAGTGATCGAAGCACATACAGGACAACTCAAACGGCTAAAGTGAATGATATTGCCACAACTACTGACACAGAATATACCGATGACGATGCTAATGATAACCTTAAGGTCCAGCCGATGGACTTCAGTGTGTCCCGGGTTTATCGAGTGACATATAGTCACACCAAGTTTAGGACGACATTAGATGATGATTACCGTGAAGAGCGACTTTACCGCTATGTCCCAGGTTCTAAGAAGGCCAATCGAACTTATAGTTGGTCCAAGATTAAAGCTAAAGTTGGTAAACGGGTCTATGTCGATAAAAAAGCCAAGGTCTACTATCGTGAAGATGACGGTGAAAGGGATACCGAAGACTTTTATCGGATCCGAACTTCTAACAGTAACAAGGCTCAGAAATACTGGGTAAATGAAGATGTTGTTGAAATAGACGATTAATGTTCACTTGGTCATCAGTCACCTTGGAGCTAGAATTTAAGTGAAAAAAGTAATGCATTCGGGTTTGGAATGCATTACTTTTTTGCTTAAATGGCAGGGATCAGCCATTTGTTCCAAGCTTTATCAATATAAAAGGAAGTCAAGTTGCATTTATAGACGCTTTGTCGACTAAAATCTCAGCTTCAAAACGGCAATTGCCCCTGTCTGCCTGAAAATGGATTTTGACAATGATAAAAGTGTGTTAACTTAGGGGTATAGACATCTTGCGACAACAGTAGGAGGCAAATGATGAATATTTTAGTCACCGGTGGGGCCAGCTTCATTGGCTCAAATTTCATCCGTTATGTATTGAAAACTGATTCGAGGGATTGCGTCATTAATCTGGATGCACTCACATATGCTGGTAATTTGACGAATTTAAGTAGCGTTCAAAACAATTCCAGGTATTTATTTATCCATGGCAATATCGCTGATGAGACACTCATTAGTAAGCTTTTGGCCGATTATCATATTGGTGCTGTGGTTAACTTTGCGGCTGAATCCCACGTAGATCGCTCAATTTTAAATCCTCGTCAATTTGTAGAAAGTAACTATGGCGGGGTCAGCATTCTTTTAAATTGCCTGAAGAAGTTTCCGGGGACCCGGTTTATTCAAGTTTCTACTGATGAGGTTTATGGGAGTGCACTTAGTGGGCAAACCTTTTCAGAAACAGATTCGCTTAATCCGAGTTCTCCGTACGCAGCAACCAAAGCCGGTGCCGATTTGCTTGCTTTATCATATTACAAGACATTTGGAATGGCCGTTTGCATCACTCGGTCAACTAACAACTATGGCCCGTATCAGTTCCCAGAAAAATTAGTCCCATTGATGATCAGTCATGCGGTCATGGGAGAAAGGCTTCCGGTTTATGGCGATGGACAAAACGTCCGCGACTGGTTGAATGTGCTTGATAATTGCAGGGGAATCGATGCCGTTTTGCACCGTGGAAAGCCTGGCGGGGTTTATAATATAGCCGGTCATAATTATCACAGCAATCTCGATGTCGTTAAACTCATTTTGGCTCGTTTGGGGCTGTCAACGTCTGCAATTCAGTATGTGGCTGATCGACCAGCTAACGACGAGCTTTATGCGATCGATGATAGTAAGATTCGGACCCAGTTAGGGTGGACACCGCAAGTCAACTTTGACGTTGGGATGGCCCAAACGATTGATTGGTACAAAAATAACAGGGACTGGTGGCAGCCCCTGCTTGCAAAGGTTAAAAATAGATAGTTTGAGGTGAAAATATGAAAATTGGATTTATCGGCACTGGGGTCATGGGAACAGGAATGATTAATAACCTCCTTACAGCTGGCTATGAGGTGACTGTCTATAACCGAACCAAGACCCATGCCAAAACCGTTTTAGAAAATGGGGCGACTTGGCAGGATTCCCCAAAAGAAGTCGCTCAGGTAAGTGACGTTGTGATCACAATTGTTGGATTTCCAAAGGATGTTGAAGCGGTCTATTTTAGTGACCAAGGAATCTTTGCCGGATTAGGAACTGAAAAGACGGTGATCGATATGACCACCAGTTCACCGATTTTAGCAAAAAGAATTGCCAGCTACGGTGCCAGTCATCAAATTAATGTGCTTGATGCCCCGGTATCCGGTGGGGATGTTGGTGCTAAGAATGGAACCCTCACCATTATGGTCGGTGGGAAACTTGACACCTTCATGAAGATGAAGCCAATTTTACGAGCAATGGGCACGTCAATTCGCAGATTTGGTGGGGCCGGTCAAGGCCAAAATGCGAAGATGGCCAATCAAATCATGGTTGCAGGCACGATGACCGGCATGATTGAGGCATTGGCTTACGCAAAAACTGCCGGATTAGAGCTTGATCAGATGATCCAAACCATTGACGGCGGCGCGGCGGCCAATTGGAGTATGGCCAACTATGGCCCCAGAATTTTGAAGGATGACTTAAACCCGGGCTTTGCTGCAAAACACTTTCTAAAAGACTTGCGAATTGCCTTGGAGGTTGCAGATGAAATGCACATTGAATTACCGGCCACCCAGAAAGCCAAGGATCTGTACGAAAAGATGGTTGATCAAATGAAACTGGGCAATTTAGGAACCCAAGGACTGATTAAGCTGTATGAGAAATAATGTAATGGATTTCGGAAAAACAGGCCTTGAAATTGGCTACTAGTATATTGCTGAATACCGATTTAACCTGTTGATTCCACAACAACTAGGAAGACGCTGGGATATATGTTGATTTTAAATCAGTGATCATCATTTGGATCGCCGTTGATACTCAGATAAAAGCTGTGCCAGAATGCCGATCCCGGCTATTTAACAAAAAGAACCAACTATTCCAAAATTGAACTGAACCCCTTGAATTGGAGAAATCTAATTCAAGGGGTTTTATTATGTTTCCTTATGAAGTTAAAATGGCCGCTAT
>NZ_JAHPPD010000125.1 GCF_019061365.1 Lentilactobacillus dabitei | reverse complement strand
TTCGCAAACATCATTTTACAGAAATTTGGCCATGGGCCATTCTTTATTTAATTAGTGTTGCACTTAAAGTGTAAATTCAAGATCATAATTATATGGAACTGGCTTGCCAAAATGAGGCGTCCCGTCATCATTCCAGGTAAATGCTTGAACCTTGGTATGACGGTTTGGATCATATAATGGGTCGCCTTTAATTTCGGTATAATCGCGACAATGATAAACCAAAATATCAGTTTTGCCGTCCTCGGCAACAGTGAATGAATTGTGACCTGGGCCATATTGATGAGTTGCCATGTCACTTTGGAAAACAGGATCTTTCGACTTAGTCCAGTTACTTGCGTCCAACAAATCTGCATCATCGGGAACACTTAACATACCCATTGCATAATGCTCGTCGGTAGCGCTTGCAGAATAAGTTAAGAAGTAACGGCCGTTTCGATGAATAATTGCAGGTCCTTCGTTAACCCAAAAACCAATCGTTTCCCAATCAAATTCTGGTTTCGTCAACATCACTGGCTTTGTCTTGAGCGTCCAGGGATTTTCCATTTCGGCAATATAAATGTTGGAATTACCACGAATTGCCGGATCCTTTTGGGCCCAAACATAATAAAGTCTATCATTTGCTTCAAAGCAAGTTGCGTCAAGTGAGAAGCTGTCCATGCCTGTTTCAACTTGACCATGTTCAAACCAGTCATCTTCACTTCTCATTGGATCTTCGGCATCACATTCGATACAGAACATTCGGTGTTGGAACATCCCATTCTGATCCAAGGCAGTTGTTTCAGCAGCTGCAAAGTAGATGAACCATTTGCCATCAATGTAATGAATTTCTGGTGCCCAGATCAGCCGTGACATGGGACCGTTTTCATGCTTGCGCCAAATAGTACGTGGAGCAGCATGAGCCAATCCGGCTAAAGTTTTAGCCCGGCGAATTTCGATCAAATTATAAGCAGGGACTGAAGCGGTGAAATAATAATAACCGTCAGTGTGCTTGTAAATGAACGGATCGGCTCGTTGAACAATCAAAGGGTTGATATAATCAGTCAATGTAAACTCTCCTTTTCACTACGTAGTTTTGTAAGCTCCTTGTGCACATTTTTATAATATGGCCTGTAGAAACCGATTACAATGGTTTTTGTGAGTATTTCATCATATTTTGACTTAGATAAATGTTTTTGATAGTATAAAAGCAGCCATAAAGCGGTTACAAAATCAAAAATTAACATAAATGTTGATTAAAGCACTTTCATCCCTTTCATAGCAGGATTGTTAGTGAACATTCACACAATAAGTGTTATGTTAAATAAGGAGCTCATTACCATGGAATTAGACATATCTCAGGACTCTCTGAAGGTTTACAAAGCACTGGCTAGCCCGGTGCGAATCCAAATCATTCAGGCCCTCTCAACGAAAAGGACCAGTGTTCAGGAGCTATCTAAGAAGCTCAATCTCAGTAGTACCATTGTTTTAATGCATCTCAATAAGCTCGCTGAAGCTGGGATTATCGGCTTCGAACGTCACGGCCATAAAAAGGTTTCCTATTTGAAAGTTGATAATATTAATGTTCACTTTCCAAGTACGATCTATCCGGCGTTTGCGGAATACGATACCGAAGTGCCGGTTGGCCAGTTTACCAACTACTCGGTGACGCCATCCTGTGGCCTGGCTGGAAAAAATGATTATATTGGTAAAGTTGACAATCCCACTTATTTCATGAGCCCAGATCGGATTAAGGCTGGCATGATTTGGTGGACCGATGGCTTTGTTGAATATCAGTTCCCCAATTATTTAGAGGACAAAGATCATTTGGAAATGCTAGATTTGTCGATGGAATTAGGATCTGAATTCCCATTTTCCAACAACGTCTGGCCATCTGACATCACGTTTTATATTAACAATGTTGAGATTGGGACTTGGACCAGTCCAGGGGATTTTTCAGATATTCGGGGTAAATACACGCCTGATTGGGTTCCAGATAACGTTAACCAATATGGGCAACTCAAGGTTGTCAGGGTGACCGACCATGGGAGTTATTTAGATGGACAGCCCTTCACGGATGTTTCCATTGATGATCTGGATTGGCGGCAGCCCACAATTTCGGTACGATTTGCAATCAAAGACAACGCTAAACACAAAGGCGGCTGCACAATCTTCGGTCACGGATTTGGTAACTACGACCAGGATATCCAGATGAAGCTATTTCATAGTTAAATAAATCTTATAAAGAGGGTAGATCTCATGAGTCAAAACGATAAAATGCGAGAATTCATCTTAAGTTACCTAGAAACCCAGCCGAATCAGGTCAATCTCCAGAGTGTTCGTAAATTAATTGAGTATGGTAAGAACAATGATTATGCTGCGCCGGATATTTTAGCCGAACTTTCGAAGATGGACGATAAGCATGAGGGAATTCTTACAGCGACGTTTGACGTTGATTTTGTTGACGGGGTGAAGCTATTTACTAACAAAGCTACCCGCTGGCTGACCCCTGAAGGATTGAAGTACTTAAGCGATCTCAAGCACGGAGAAAATGCCCACTCTGACATCAAACTAGCGGACGATGATAAAAGAACAGCGCAAAAATATGATGGTTATCTTCAGCAATTAATCTCCGCAAAGGGCGACATGCAAACCGAGTCTGACCAGGTAACGTTACAGGAATTTTCACTGGATCTGCGTCATTTGTTAACTGACAATAAAAAGCTGGAGCGTGGTGCTCTCAATAAGTTCAATCCATTTGTTGAAAGAAATTGGCAAGAACTTTCAACCCCAATGACCCCAATCTTCATGGAATTGTCGAAGCGGTTTTTGTTCGACAAAGATTATGATGCGTGAGAATACCCATCAACAAATTATTGATAAATGTAACTTGCCCCACCATTTATATTGACAAAGTTTCTGACAAACGGCTGAGTCCAGCCATTTAGAAAAAAGGACCAACTATTCCAATAATAATTAGGAATAATTGATCTTTTTCGTTAAATTCTGGGATCAAAACGCCGATTGTCCCAGTCTTTTCCTACTCAAATTGTTTGAGCCATTCCAAACACAGTGGGAACCATTTGGCAAAATGAGCATCCGTTCTGTCGCGGTTAACCACTCCCGTATATTTGTTGCCCAAACTAAATCCATGACCACCTGAGGCAAAGAGGTGAAGTTCAAATTGAACATCATTCTCAAATAATGCCTTTGTATATGGTTGAATGTGATCAACATATGGGGCCAGTCCATCACCACGGGCCCCAAAGATAAAGGTTGGGGCAGTCTCTTTAGTAACCAGTTTGGAGACATCCTCACTTTGAATGCCCATTTTCTCATCCAAGGCCTGATTAACAACTGGATAACCTAAAATGGCAAATTGGGCGTGGTTGCCCTTTTCACACGAGTAAGCGGCTGCCAGCTGGCCACCAGCTGAAAAGCCGATGACGCCAATATTTTTGGGATTGACTTTCAAGCCTTTTGCGTGTTTAATTATGTAGTCAAATGCGGTGCTGATACTTTCTTTGGCTACTTGATAATTCTTCTTTTCATTAATCGGGTATTCCAACACAAAAGCTTGGTAGCTTTGCGTCAAGAATGTCAAAGCAACCCGCTCCGAATCTCGTTCTTTAAATGGCTTATAACTGCCACCAGGTAGAATAACGATCCCAGGCAGATCAACATCACTAGCACTATCATAAATATCTAATTTTGTTCCATTGTCTTCATTTAACACAACTTGTTTAAAATCCATACAATCACCTCAACTACTATGATAAGGTGCCAGCACCAAAATTGCCATTCGAAATTAATGGTAAATGCCGGTAGAACACCCAGCACGCATGATTTATACGGATATATCACAATTATTTATGGAGATATTGAAATTCTTTATAACTTTCTTTAGATTTTTGTCGTATAGTAACCCAGTGGGTAGCTAATAGCCACTGATACATATTTCTCGTTACATTCGTTATCAATATTTTGAACCGGGGGAATTTTCACATGATTTCAATTAACAAACGCGTCACCCTTTTAGTGGCGGCTTTTGTACTAGCTACCCTTTCATTTGGCTTTGGTTGTCATTCGACAGCGGATACCGGCACCGCCAAAGTGAGTGTCCAATTCAAGCTGCCCATTCACGCGCATGCCTACGCGCTTAAAAAGAATGCGACGTTGTATTCAAATGTCCATTTAACAAAAAAGGTATCGAGCAAAGGTCTGCTCAATACCACTTGGTATCGCAACAAAATTGCCAGTGTCACGATTAATGGTAAACATGCTTATGTTTATCGCTTAACCAGCGCCAACAACAAGCACACCTATTGGGTTCTACATTCCCAAATTAAAGGCATTTACAGCAAGTCGTTTAACGTTAAATTACCGCAAGCCGGCAATCGCTTTGTTGGTAAGCAAATTGGTGTCTTTGGTGATTCAATTCCATCCGGCTGGGACGGGTTTCACTTCTACTTGAACAACTCCTACTTCGATTGGTTAAGCAAATACCTTGGCACTAATAAACGAGTTATGAACTATGCGGTACCAAGCGCCAAAATCGTCGGTCATCGGTTTGCCTACGTCGGCGTCAAACATGTCGCCCAGGATTTGCCCGTTGCCATCAAGTATCATCAGGCTCAAATAAAGAAAATGAATATGATCTTTATTCACGTCGGCACCAACGACTACACTAATTTGTCAGGTTCTGGCAATCTGCGTAACGTTACTCGCCATTTGTACCAGGATGTATCTCGGATTAAGGCAATTAATCCTAGTGCCCACATTTATGGGGTCTTGCCAATTTCCAGATATGACGAATTGGGTGAAAATCGGCAAAACATGGTTAACCAATATGGCTATACGTACGGTCAATTGCGGGAAGCCGAAGCAAGAGTTTACCGCAAGCTTGGCGCAACGGTGATCAATTTCCAGCAATTTGCGCCTAACATTATTACCGACCAGAATAAGGACCTAACGCTGGAAGATCATGAGATTCACCCAACCGCACAAACCGCCCAAAAGATGGGGTACGCGTTGGCAAAGGAATTAAGTAAATAATTGATTATTATCCAAGCCGCATATCAGCGGACACAAAAAGAAGGGGTCAAAGTCAAATCGTATTGATGGCGACTTATGAGCATCACCGAAAGGTGATGCTTTTTTGTTATTAGGCATGAAT
>NZ_JAHPPD010000124.1 GCF_019061365.1 Lentilactobacillus dabitei | reverse complement strand
GGTCAAAACAAAAAGAGCCCTAATCACAAAGTGATTAGAACTCGAATTTAGTTTCACCAACAACAGTTGACGAAGAGCCTTATTCTTCGACTGTTTTTTGAAGCCGGGTATGGTTCAATAAGATGTTCAAGATAACGGCGGTAAAGCTACCAACAACCATCCCATTACTCATGATAACTTGAACCGTTGCAGGCAAGTACTGGAACAAAGCCGGTTGGGTCGTAACCCCTAAGCCAAGTCCAACTGAGATGGCAATGATTAATAAGTTCTTGTTGTTTAATTCAACTTTAGATAACATCTTGATACCTTGGGCGCCAACCATTCCAAACATCACCAACATGGCCCCGCCTAAAACAGATGACGGAATCAATGTCGCAATTGCGCCAAACTTTGGAATCAATCCCAGTACCATCAACATAAATGCTGAATAGTAAATGGGTGTTAATTTCTTAATACCAGAAAGTTGCACGATCCCAACGTTTTGGGAGAATGTCGAATATGGGAATGTGTTGAACACACCACCGAGAATGGCAGCAATCCCCTCTGAACGATAGCCATGTTCCAAATCGCGGTCTTCCAATTTTCTGCCAGTAATATCACTCAACGCAAAGTAAACGCCGGTAGATTCAATCATACAGGTAAAGGCAGCTAATATCAGGGTTGCAATCGATGACCATTCAAACTTGGGTGTGCCAAAATAGAAAAATTGAGGCAATTGAGCCCAATGTGCTTGACCAACGGCCGCAAAATCAATTTGACCCATGAAAATTGCCACTAAGGTGCCAACCAGAATCCCAATTAAAATTGAGATTTGCTTCAAAAATCCACGTGCCCAAATGTTCAATACAATAATAACTAACGCAGTAAAAAATCCTAAAAACAAGTGAGTTGGATCTCCAAAGGCCTTGGCAGTTGTATCGCCACCACCAATGTTTTGAAAAGCAACCGGCATCAACGTAAACCCAATCAAGGTGATCAGTGAACCAGTGACAACGAGTGGAAAATATTTCCGCATGTGAGCAAATGGCTTGGCTGCCAATATAATGAACACCCCAGCGACGATAATGCCACCGTACATATACCCTAATCCGAAGTTCTTACCAATTGATTGCAAGGGGGCAACGTACTCCACGGCACACCCAAGGACAACCGGCAGTCCAATCCCAGTAATTGGGGTTCGGCGAATTTGTAGTAAGGTCGCAACCCCACACATGAAAATATCCATTGAAACTAAGTATGTCATCTGAGCGGCGTTAAACTTCAATGCAGCCCCAATTAATAACGGAACTAAAATATCGCCAGAATACATCGCCAATAAATGTTGAAAGCCTAAAATCGCATTCTTAATTGGTGACTTTTCTTCTGAAACGGAAACATTATTCATGATATTCTCCCTTTTATTCGTGTTTAACGTAATATTGTCATATTACCATGAATGAATCTTAAAAACAATTCAAATTCCGAATAATAGCGCTAACATCAGCCCTTTTTAACGACTGGTGCCGAATGGTTGGACAACTGGTATGCAAGTATTGCCTAAATAATTTCGCTTAAAACAAATAGATTGGTTAACGGTTACATTTTGCAAATCATTTTAAATGCTGATATGAAACGTTTTCATAGTCATTTTCACTTGACTTATTATGAAAAGCAATTAGACTACTTACAGTAAAGTTCAATATCCGCGGAACAACTAACATATCAGGATAGAAATTCATCATTAACGAGGGAGATTTTTTTATGACAATCAATGACACAAGCGCATGGAAAGAATCATTACAATCAGCTGATGCATTCAGAGATTTTATTACAAAATATTTTCAGGAACACAAAGAACTAACCGGTAAGTATGAAGTACCTTCCTACTACGAATATTACACGGCCCATCTCGATAGCCGTGATGGGATTATCATCACTTTGACAACCGGCGTTAACCAGTCAGTTAACGCCACCATCTCACCATTGCCATTCAAGCAAAAGGAAAAGATGTCAATCGAAGACTTCCGTCAATTAATTTTGAACAAGAAGTTTGCTGACATGCAGGTTTCCCTTGCAGATGTCTTTAAGGCTGTTGCAGGCGTCCCAACTACTAAATAATCTGTTATTCGGCTGATCGCCGAATAAACAAATAAAGAGCGTAACCATTCCCAATTAAAGGATTGATTACGCTCTTTGTTTACATTATGAGATCGGGACTAATTTTAGTACCAACCGTATGCTTTCCAGTGCTTCTTGGCATTAACCCAACTACCATAACGCGCTTTAACGTAATGGTCAGCGGCCTTTTCTTGGTTGTTCTTTGAGTAATCACCGTGTAAGTATGATGAACTTAATTGATACTTACCAACGTAGCGACCGTTGCGAGCATGGTATGAACCTCTTGATTCATGATAGGCGATCCATGACTTTGCTTTTTGATTTGCTTTTGAAAGATTTGATTTATATACCTTGGTTGTCTTGGCGCTTGCGATTTCTGTGGTTGCGGCAACATCAAACGTGCCGTAGAAAGTTAATGCAGTCATTAAAACCATGACGAATTTTCTAAATTTCATTAAAATATTTCTCCCTCGTATTTACTCAACAGGGTAGAATATACACTCTCGTATTTACAGGGAGGTTGCTGGAAAATTACAAGCGTGTTAAACACGTTGTCATGTTAGTAATATTAGAAGGCAAATCTGATAGTAGAACAGATATATGCCTGATTTAACAGGCTTTAGGGCAAAAATAATTCTCTGACAAAATTAGTCATTGTCAGAGAATTCTAATGCCTTTTATTGGAAAAAGATTTGATATAAGTGTTTTCCAAGCAAATTCATGGCATCAATTTGCTGGTTTTGACGACCACTTTCGGATAAAACGACGACAACAAATGATTGTTGCCCTTTTTTGACAATTGCGGCGTCATTTTGAACACCATAATCTGGGAATTCACCAGTTTTATTATAAATAGTCGCCCTCGAACTGATTAGGGCTGGCAATTTTGTCTGATTCGCATTGTTCGCCAAAAGTCGTAACATTTCGGTATCATAACGACCACCCAGTAACTGATGCCGGTCAATTTTCAACAATGTCCGCCCTAAATCTGCTGCACTGGTATAGTTGTCGTGCCCAGCATTTAAGGCCCGATAGTCCAACATTTTTCGCTGCAATTTAGTGTGATGACAGCCAAGATTCTCAATTGTCCGGTTAATCTTGGAAAGGCCACCCAACTGATCAATTAACACATTGGTGGCTGTATTGTCACTGACTTTGATCATCAATTCAAGTAATTGCCCGATTGTCTGCTGATTGGTCCCGCGCTGGGCTAACACACCGGTCCCGCCAACCTGATCATGGGCGGGGATTGCCACTGCTTGCTTCAAATTCAGTGCCCCAGCTTTCACCCTCCTCATGGCTTCGATCATGATAAAAACTTTAATGACACTGGCAGACCGTTGCCGCCGATTGACCGCAATCCCAGTTGCTAATGGGTGATTGGCAGATGCCACGTAGACCGCCGTTGTTCCAGAAGCCTGTTGCACTGTTGCCCGAACGGCCTTGGTTACCTTGGCAGACTTAACCGTGCTGGCTGAACTTCCAGTCGCCTTTTTTGGTGGCACCTTTGTCGAACTGCTGGCCACCCGACCTACTTTTGAGTCAGAATGATGGTCGTTTGGCTGATGGGCGGAACACCCAGCTAACATAACGATCCCAGCTACGGCAAGAATACTAGTACTTAACCCAAACTTCATTGACTAAGTCCCCATCGTACGATTTGCCATCAGTCAGCACGGAATTGCCGTCATATGATGTGTAACCATAATACGTTTCGTTTTGGCCATTGCTCCAAGTGACTGTGACCTTGACATTTGAATTAATACTTTTGGTTTTATTCGTATCAGTCGTGACATCATATGATAGAATACCGCCTTGGCTGTATCCTGAAATAGTGGCAATCCCATGGAAACTGGTCCCATCTGTATTTTCCTGAAGAACCGTTCCGTCAGAATCAATCACCAAATCACTTTGAAGCCGATCAGGATCGTAATTATAGAATTCATAATCGCCAGCAAACTTTGGATAACTTGAAAAACTGCTGTTGGTACTTAAATTAGTTGTCCCGCCATTACTATTAGTCGCATTACTGGTTTGATTCTGTTTCTTAGCCTTCTTCAGCAAAAATGCATCGTTGCTTTTCTGCAACTGGAAGTACTCAGTCTTCAATGAACCAAAGCCGTGATCGCTCAAGTCCGCGATCCGGATCCCATTGAGGGCCTTGTTAGAGGCCTTATAATTGCCGCTTTCATTCAAATTGCGCGCTGTTTTGATAACCCCTTCGTACTCGGAAATCTTGTCTCGGGTCTTGGAAGTGATCTTTGGTTTCGTGTCATGACTCGCACTGTTGCTGGAGCACCCCGCCGTTGCAAACATCATTGTTGCTAATACACAAACTACCAATCGAAATTTCTTCATAATGATCTCCCACTCATAACCATAATATAATCTAATTATATAATAAGTGAATTCATCAAGATTAACAATCCTATTGCAACATTTCTATTAGTTATGAGCCGTTATATTGTATACTTAAGGAGTAACAGGGGGGCTTAACGTTGGACGAACATTTTAATAAAATCACCAAGGCCGGCTATGAACACATCAAATCCGAAATTCGCGATTTGGAAGAAGCCCGGCCGAATAAAATCAAAATACTGGCGGCGGCCCGGGCACTCGGCGACTTGTCGGAAAACGCCGAGTACAGTGCTGCTAAACGGGATCTTCGTCATTTGGAGAGTCGAATGCGATTTCTCAAGAAGCAACTTCAATACGCACAGATTTATACCCCTACCGACAACGACACGGTTGAAATTGGTAAAACTGTGACTCTTGAGTTCATGGACGACCACTCAACGGATACTTATGAAATCGTCGGTACCCCCGAAGTCGACATCGAACACAACAAGATTTCAATTGCGTCGCCGATTGGGGCTGCGTTGTTAAACCATCATTCAGGTGATGCAGTACAAGTTTCTGCACCTGGGTTGACTTACCAAATCAAAATCATCAAAGTCACCAAATAAGTGAGCAAGCCAAGCCAGCTTAGCTCACTACTTTTTTGACGAAACTTACGATAAGCGGCTAATCCGTAAGCACTAAATAATTGGACGTATTCAAAAAGGCATTCGAGCATGTTATTCTTCAGATAACACAATCGAATGCCTTTT
>NZ_JAHPPD010000123.1:3621-5229 GCF_019061365.1 Lentilactobacillus dabitei | reverse complement strand
TTCGGCTGTCACTTTAGGATGGACCCGCGGCGTATTAGCTTGTTGGTGAGGTAACGGCTCACCAAGGCAATGATACGTAGCCGACCTGAGAGGGTAATCGGCCACATTGGGACTGAGACACGGCCCAAACTCCTACGGGAGGCAGCAGTAGGGAATCTTCCACAATGGACGAAAGTCTGATGGAGCAACGCCGCGTGAGTGATGAAGGGTTTCGGCTCGTAAAACTCTGTTGTTGGAGAAGAACAGGTGTGAGAGTAACTGTTCACATCTTGACGGTATCCAACCAGAAAGCCACGGCTAACTACGTGCCAGCAGCCGCGGTAATACGTAGGTGGCAAGCGTTGTCCGGATTTATTGGGCGTAAAGCGAGCGCAGGCGGTTTTTTAGGTCTGATGTGAAAGCCTTCGGCTTAACCGGAGAAGTGCATCGGAAACCGGGAGACTTGAGTGCAGAAGAGGACAGTGGAACTCCATGTGTAGCGGTGAAATGCGTAGATATATGGAAGAACACCAGTGGCGAAGGCGGCTGTCTGGTCTGTAACTGACGCTGAGGCTCGAAAGCATGGGTAGCGAACAGGATTAGATACCCTGGTAGTCCATGCCGTAAACGATGAGTGCTAAGTGTTGGAGGGTTTCCGCCCTTCAGTGCTGCAGCTAACGCATTAAGCACTCCGCCTGGGGAGTACGACCGCAAGGTTGAAACTCAAAGGAATTGACGGGGGCCCGCACAAGCGGTGGAGCATGTGGTTTAATTCGATGCTACGCGAAGAACCTTACCAGGTCTTGACATCTTCTGCCAACCTAAGAGATTAGGCGTTCCCTTCGGGGACAGAATGACAGGTGGTGCATGGTTGTCGTCAGCTCGTGTCGTGAGATGTTGGGTTAAGTCCCGCAACGAGCGCAACCCTTATTGTTAGTTGCCAGCATTTAGTTGGGCACTCTAGCAAGACTGCCGGTGACAAACCGGAGGAAGGTGGGGATGACGTCAAATCATCATGCCCCTTATGACCTGGGCTACACACGTGCTACAATGGACGGTACAACGAGTTGCGAAACCGCGAGGTCAAGCTAATCTCTTAAAGCCGTTCTCAGTTCGGATTGTAGGCTGCAACTCGCCTACATGAAGTTGGAATCGCTAGTAATCGTGGATCAGCATGCCACGGTGAATACGTTCCCGGGCCTTGTACACACCGCCCGTCACACCATGAGAGTTTGTAACACCCAAAGCCGGTGAGGTAACCTTCGGGAACCAACCGTCTAAGGTGGGACAGATGATTAGGGTGAAGTCGTAACAAGGTAGCCGTAGGAGAACCTGCGGCTGGATCACCTCCTTTCTAAGGAAAAACGGAATCCTGCACATTGTCGAAAGTTTTGTTTAGTTTTGAGAGGTCTACTCTCAAAAACGGTTACGCTTTTGGGCCTATAGCTCAGCTGGTTAGAGCGCACGCCTGATAAGCGTGAGGTCGATGGTTCGAGTCCATTTAGGCCCATCCACCGGCCTTCGTGACCGGAGTAACTTGGGGAATTAGCTCAGATGGGAGAGCACCTGCTTTGCAAGCAGGGGGTCAGCGGTTCGATCCCGCTATTCTCCATTGACACGTCAGTGTCA
>NZ_JAHPPD010000123.1:0-2844 GCF_019061365.1 Lentilactobacillus dabitei | reverse complement strand
GAGCTGTACGTAAGCTTTGATCCGGAGATTTCCGAATGGGGCAACCCAGCAACTTTAATCAGTTGTTACTAACCAGTGAATTCATAGCTGGCTAGAGGTAGACGTGGGGAACTGAAACATCTCAGTACCCACAGGAGCATAAAGAAATTTCGATTCCCTCAGTAGCGGCGAGCGAACGGGGAACAGCCCAAACCAATGAGCTTGCTCATTGGGGTTGTAGGACTGAACATTTGAGTTACCAAAGTTGTTGATAATCGAACAATCTGGGAAGGTTGGCGAAACAGGGTGATAGCCCCGTAGATGAAATCAATGACCCTCAGTTCAGGATCCTGAGTACGGCGACACACGTGAAATGTCGTCGGAATCCGGGAGGACCATCTCCCAAGGCTAAATACTCCCTAGTGACCGATAGTGAACCAGTACCGTGAGGGAAAGGTGAAAAGCACCCCGGAAGGGGAGTGAAATAGTTCCTGAAACCATGTGCCTACAAGCAGTTAGAGCCCGTTAATGGGTGATAGCGTGCCTCTTGTAGAATGAACCGGCGAGTTACGGTAACATGCCAGGTTAAGGTTTAAAAGCCGGAGCCGCAGCGAAAGCGAGTCTGAAATGGGCGTTTTAGTATGTTGCTGTAGACCCGAAACCAGGTGATCTACCCATGTCCAGGCTGAAGGTGCGGTAAAACGCACTGGAGGGCCGAACCCGTGTACGTTGAAAAGTGCTGGGATGAGGTGTGGGTAGCGGTGAAATTCCAAACGAACTTGGAGATAGCTGGTTCTCTCCGAAATAGCTTTAGGGCTAGCCTCGGACGTAGAATCATGGAGGTAGAGCCACTGTTTGGACGAGGGGCCCGTCATGGGTTACTAAGTTCAGATAAACTCCGAATACCATTGATTTTTATCCGGGAGTCAGACGGTGAGTGATAAGATCCATCGTCAAAAGGGGAACAGCCCAGACCACCAGTTAAGGTCCCTAAATATATGCTAAGTGGAAAAGGATGTGGAGTTGCATAGACAACTAGGATGTTGGCTCAGAAGCAGCCACCATTTAAAGAGTGCGTAATAGCTCACTAGTCGAGTGATTCCGCGCCGAAAATTTACCGGGGCTAAGCATATTACCGAGACTGTGGACTTGACCAATTGGTCAAGTGATAGGAGAGCGTTCTAAGGGCAATGAAGCCAGACCGTAAGGACTGGTGGAGCGCTTAGAAGTGAGAATGCCGGTATGAGTAGCGAAAGATCAGTGAGAATCTGATCCACCGAATGACTAAGGTTTCCTGGGGAAGGCTCGTCCTCCCAGGGTTAGTCGGGACCTAAGCCGAGGCCGCAAGGCGTAGGCGATGGATAACAGGTTGAGATTCCTGTACTAGTTGATGATGTTTGAGCGATGGAGGGACGCAGGAGGCTAAGTTGTGCATCCAGTTGGAAAGGGATGTTCAAGCCACGAGTCAGTCAAGGAGTTAAATGCTTTTTGGCGGGTTGACAAGTGGTGATGAGGACCGAAATTTAGTAGGGAAGCGACTGACGTCACACTGCCGAGAAAAGCTTCTAGTGAGTCATCAACTACCCGTACCGCAAACCGACACAGGTAGTCGAGGAGAGAATCCTCAGGTGAGCGAGTGAACTCTCGTTAAGGAACTCGGCAAAATGACCCCGTAACTTCGGGAGAAGGGGTGCTGTGCGCAAGCACAGCCGCAGTGAAAAGGCCCAGGCGACTGTTTATCAAAAACACAGGTTTCTGCAAAATCGAAAGATGACGTATAGGGGCTGACGCCTGCCCGGTGCTGGAAGGTTAAGTGGATGAGTTAGCTTCGGCGAAGCCCAGAAATGAAGCCCCAGTAAACGGCGGCCGTAACTATAACGGTCCTAAGGTAGCGAAATTCCTTGTCGGGTAAGTTCCGACCCGCACGAAAGGCGTAACGATCTGGGCACTGTCTCAACGAGAGACTCGGTGAAATTAAGATACCTGTGAAGAAGCAGGTTACCCGCGACAGGACGGAAAGACCCCATGGAGCTTTACTGTAGCTTGATATTGGGTGTTGACACAGCTTGTACAGGATAGGTAGGAGCCATTGAAGCCGGAACGCTAGTTTCGGCGGAGGCATTGGTGGGATACTACCCTCGCTGTGTGAACACTCTAACCCGCGCCACTCAGCGTGGCGGGAGACAGTGTCAGGTAGGCAGTTTGACTGGGGCGGTCGCCTCCCAAACAGTAACGGAGGCGCCCAAAGGTTCCCTCAGAATGGTTGGAAATCATTCAACGAGTGTAAAGGCAGAAGGGAGCTTGACTGCGAGACAGACAGGTCGAGCAGGGACGAAAGTCGGGCTTAGTGATCCGGTGGTACCGTATGGAAGGGCCATCGCTCAACGGATAAAAGCTACCCTGGGGATAACAGGCTTATCTCCCCCAAGAGTCCACATCGACGGGGAGGTTTGGCACCTCGATGTCGGCTCATCGCATCCTGGGGCTGTAGTCGGTCCCAAGGGTTGGGCTGTTCGCCCATTAAAGCGGTACGCGAGCTGGGTTCAGAACGTCGTGAGACAGTTCGGTCCCTATCCGTCGCGGGCGTAGGAAATTTGAGAGGAGCTGTCCTTAGTACGAGAGGACCGGGATGGACATACCGCTGGTGTACCAGTTGCGCCGCCAGGCGCACCGCTGGGTAGCTATGTATGGATGAGATAAACGCTGAAAGCATCTAAGTGTGAAACTCACCTCAAGATGAGATTTCCCATTCCTATATGGAAGTAAGACCCCTGAGAGATGATCAGGTAGATAGGTTGGAAGTGGAAGTGCAGCGATGTACGGAGCGGACCAATACTAATCGGTCGAGGACTTAACCAAGTAGAA
>NZ_JAHPPD010000122.1 GCF_019061365.1 Lentilactobacillus dabitei | reverse complement strand
TTTTATTCTAACGAGAAACAAAAAATCTGTCATCAGTAATAGATAAAATCTATTACCAACAACAGATATTGTAGAACCAATTTTCATTTGTTTCTGGTTGCTTTTTTCTATCCTGACTTACAAGTCAGTTACTTAATTTCGACATTCTGACCTTGTCTTAATTTCTCAAGAATTGCCTTTTGCTCAACTGGACTTAGGTTCTCAAAACCAATGGTAGGGTTATGAATCAAGTCATCTTGGTAACCCTTAGCAAACTTCACCAATAGATCTAATAGTCTGCCAGCGGTTGCGTCCGTCCATTGGGTCATCCTGGCACTAGGGGTCAATGCAGGATTACTAATCCGCTCTTGCATCTTAAAACATAGTTGTTGAGCGGAGAAAGGGATCACAATATCCGCGCTAAAAAACTGAAGATTACGAATCAATTCATGTGCTTTGTCCTGATACTCGCAAGATTCAAGTGGATCCTCCAAAGCAACGTGCTCGTTTAGTTGCTGTGCTTCTCGAATTTCTTGATCGGCATTTGAAAGGTCAAATGGCTGCTTGGCAACAAAATAGGCAAACATCAGCCGTACCAAATTGACCGCATCTGCCGAAATGCCATACGGCTCAAAGGGATCCAAATCAAACATGCGCAATTCAATGTATGCAATCCCGGCAGTGCACAATTTCTCAACCCCGCCGGTTTGTTTCAACCGCACACTACCGTAGTATTCCCGATCCGCAATTAACGCATCGGTTTTAACCGCTTCCAAAATGCCGCCTACATAGTCACTAACGCTTTGATAACTGGTTAAGAAACCATTGCCAAAACCAAAGTGTGAATTTCGTAATGAACGGACTGGATGAGCAGGTGCTGGGGTATCCTTGGCAAAGTAATTTCCAAAAGCTAGCGGTGTTGCGCCAAACAAGTAAGTCAACAACCACCGATATTGCATGAATCCAACCGCTGCCTGAAGATATGCTTGATCGACCGCTGCTTGATTTCTTTTTCCACTCAACTGGTTAATCGATTGAGCCGTTAAGCCCACATTAACATGAACCCCCGTTTCAGCCGTTCGTTCAATCTTTCGAATTCGGGCAACTTTTTGCCTGTATTCATAGTTAGCCTGATCAGTATGCGCAATAATAATGTCGGAATGATCAGCCCGCAACTTGGGCGGCATGCTGTTCGGCCATAAATACTCACCTTCTGCCAATTCTCCTCGAAGAGCCTGATGGTAAGCCCCAAGATAGTTTAAAGCTCTTTGAGTTGTTGTCGTAGGCGGGGTAATCAACTCTGATTGGGTTTCTAAAAAATCGTTCTTAATAAAGTGATGTTGCTTTTCATCCAACAATCCATGGGGATAGTCATGCCGACTCAGTTCTCCCCTTGCGTTAATTCGGTGAGTCTCAACTTCAAGACCCACGGTTGAATTAATCAAATCAGAAACTTGGGTATCCGAATTTGTTTTAGCCAAAGAAGTCCCCCTCTTTCACAGTTCTCTCTACAATTACTTTTTCTCGTAATTATCCGGCTTGCCCATCACGCCAAATAATCGTTGCCGCAATTCGTCTGCATCCATATCTGGATGCTCTTCAAAACCAGTGAAGGGCTTTGGATTTTCATGGGCGCGATTTTGGTAACGGTTTGCCATTGATAAGCCATATGACATGAGTGAACCGTCAACCTCGTGATCCATCAGGGTCGCGGCCGGAGTTAATTTGGGATTATCCAACCGATCCTGCATCGTATCCAAGATCTCTTGATACTCCGGCCCCCACTGAATGGTTGCGCCAAATAATTGCAGCTGATCGAGGAAGTTCTGGGCCTCGTGATGATAAATTGTCTGCTGGGTCGGACTTTCCATCGCAACAACTTCATTCATTGCCCGTCCCTGATCCAACTTCAGGTTAATCTTATCAGGAGTGGTAATCGGTGGGGTCATCATGAAGTAGCTCAACAGAATTCTAAAGAATCTGACCGCCGAGGTTCGAACTCCAAGAGCCGTTGTTGGGTCCAAATCAAGCATTCGTAACTCAATATAATCCGTCCCGTTTTTCACCATGTGAGTCAAATCGCCATTCATGGACTTCAGACGCACACTGGTATGATATTCAGCCTCACTAAACAAATTGCCATCCTTAATATTTTGTTCAATATTATCCACATATTCACGAACCGAACGATAATTATGGGTAACATCCGAAGTGAGGCCATAATGCGACGACCGAATGCTTCGAACCTCGTGACTTGGTTGATCTTCGTCAAGTTTGAAATAATTTCTCTCAGCAATTGGACTGTTGCCAAATAAGTATGTAATCAACCATCGATAATAGCCAAATCCTTGTGCCAATTTGATATAAATATAATTAACAAATTCGGCATAGGAGTCGTACTTGTCACGCTGAGACTCCCAAACGGTCCGCAACACGTCATCATTAATGCTGACATTTAAATGAACCCCAACAGGTAATTCCTGGGTATCGCTGCGCGTTTTAATCCACTTTTCATAATAGGCCTTTTGTTTTGGATCAACGTTTGCGATTGGAATCGACCGTTTATCTTGCGGAAGAACTGGCGGCATACTCATTGGCCAGAGTAGTTCGTTTGGTTCTAGAGCATTTCGTAGAGTATCATTCAGGGCCATCAGATAATGCATTGCATCAAAGGATTTCCTGGCCGTCGGGGTAATAATCTCACTCTGAACCTGATAAACATCTGTTTTAATAAAATGATTTTTTCTTTGATTGCCTAAGGCTTTGGGATAGGGTTCCTTTGTCAATTGCCCGGCTGAATTGACCCGAATCGTTTCAACTTCAATTCCCATATTAAAATCACTCGCACTGCCCACAATCTCATTGTTAAATATGGTTTGCCCAATATCATCAAACATAGATCTACCTCCTCGTATTGCTGGTGTAGAAAAGTTATCTTACTCTAACGCAATTGACTTCATTTTTCAAAAGGTTTCTGTATTCCTCATTACTTTAATTGTACGTCAATTCGCCAAATTTCTTCAAAATGACGTCTTCCCAACTCTGCTCCCACCATTTTGTTATATAATTATTTCAATACACTTTGGAGGACATCAGCATGCAAAAGCCAAGAATCAAAGGTATCGGGTTGGCCATTTTGGAGCCATTGCTTTGGGGAATTTCGGGAACAATTGCCCAATTCCTCTTCACAAGTAAAAATGTTAGTGCCGACTGGCTGGTTTCCGTCCGCATGTTAGTTTCCGGCCTTCTTCTTGTTTTGTTCGGCCTAATCACGGGTGCCAAGGCGAGTTTGGCAGTTTGGCACAATCGAGTCGATGCACTTAAGCTAATCTTTTTTAGCTTTGTTGGCATGGCGGCTTCCCAATATACATATTTTAAGGCCATTGAGTTTGGAAATGCAGCAACAGCAACCATTCTGCAATTTTTATCCCCAGCGGTCATCATTATTTACCTCATGTTTCGAACTCGCAGCTTGCCTCGCCGCATTGACGTTATTTCGCTCATAATGGCGTTATCCGGGACAATCCTGTTAGTGACTCATGGGAGATTAACCACCTTGGCAATCCCTTTGCAGGGGCTTCTGTGGGGGTTAGGAACAGCAGTTACCGCCAGCATTTATACACTGCTCCCTGGCAAATTACTGAGAAAATACGGTTCAATCCCAATTGTTGGTTGGTCAATGTTAATTGGTGGCGTATCCTTCAGCTGCTTTTATCAAGTTTGGGCCGAGATGCCGGCCTTTTCCTGGCAAACATACAGTGGGGTTACCTTCGTGGTAATTTTTGGCACAATGCTGGCATACCTGTTCTACCTCCAAAGCCTCAGTTATATCCAACCGACAACTGCTAGTGTGCTGGGCTCCTTTGAACCACTTTCGGCAACAACTTTATCAATCCTCTTGCTGGGAATTAGATTTGGTCTCCCAGAAACAATTGGTGGCATTCTGATTCTTGGAACAGTTGGACTTCAATCCTGGGCAGCCATGCAAACTCAAGCCCCAGTTTCATAATTAGCGCACAAAAAGCTGATCGATTTCCCCAATTGGGATGGCAATCAGCTTTTGATTTGTTAATCAACTTTTTTGTATCGTTCCGCTTCTTTCGCATTTAAGCCAGCTTCTCGCAGTTTGGAAGCCACCGAAAAGCCATCTTCCTTATCCACGTGGATTTCAACAACTTTGGTAGTTCCTTGGTGCGTCACCATCAAAGTTTGAATATTTAATTGATTTTCGGCCATAATTTTACCAATATCGAAGATAACACCCGGCCGGTCTTTTTCCACGAACACCTGAACCACCGTGCCATCTTCGTTATAATCGGTCACGTCCAAGAAAGCATCCAATATGTCATTGTTAGTGATGATTCCCACCACGGCGCCCGCACTCATAACCGGTAAGACGCCAATTTGGTACTTGCGCATCTCATAAATTGCATCCTCAAGGAAATCGTCGGCATTAATCGTGTGAACAGTTGGCTCCATGACATCCTTAACCGTCATTTTATTCAATAAATAGTTATATTCATAAATTGATAAACTAGTGGCCTTCGATGGTGAAGCTGCTTGAATCGTCCCTTGGGTCACCAAGCCGACCAATTCGCCGTCATCAATCACCGGTAATCGATGAATGTTGTTCTCTTTCATGATATTCACCGCGACACTGACCTTGGTCTCGGACGGCACGGTGATCACGTTATCGGACATAAAATCTCTTACACTCATTATTTAACCTCCCAAGTATGCTTTTTGAACTTCTTTATTAGCCAGCAATTCGGACCCAGTGCCGGTCAGTTGAACTTTCCCAGTTGAAAGAACGTAACCTCGATCAGCAATTGACAATGCTTTTTTGGCATTCTGTTCGATCAAAAGAACGGTTGTCCCCTGTTTATTAATCTCTTTGATAATATCAAAAATTTCATTAATAAAAATTGGCGCAAGGCCCATCGACGGTTCATCCAATAGAATAAGCTTGGGATTAGCCATTAAGGCTCGACCCATGGCAAGCATTTGCTGCTCGCCACTGGACAACGTTGCGGCATCTTGATTTTTCCGTTGTTTCAAAATCGGAAACCGTTCGAAAACTTCATCAAAAGTTTGCTTAATTTTGGAACGATCCTTCACCAAGAAAGAACCCATTTGCAAATTTTCCATCACTGAGAGGCCTGAGAAAATGTGCCGGCCTTCCGGGACTTGAGAGATCCCTTCAGCAACCACTTTAGGTGCCTTCTGGGACTGAATTTCTTTATTTTCCTTGAATTGTCAAATTAAGTGCAACACTACATTAAAGAATATTTCATAAGGCGTTTTCCATCCGAGACATTTACGGGGAC
>NZ_JAHPPD010000121.1 GCF_019061365.1 Lentilactobacillus dabitei | reverse complement strand
TCATACTTAATTAATAATTCTATGGTACTCAAAAAGACGTCTACGAAGTAGACGTCCAGTTATTTAGTGCTTACATTAGAATTACCGTCTTTGAATTATTACATCTATTTAATACTATTTCAGTTCAATTTTTACTTGATATTTCTTGGTACCGTTGGCTTTAAGATGTTGATTATCTTCTTTTGAACTTAATTCAGCCAGATCACCATAAACATCAGGTAACCCGTTAAATGGCTCAATGCACAAGAATGGTGCGTTGGCGCCTTCCTTGGTCCACAAGGTAACATGATCAAAATCACTAACATCAACAGTCACGGCATGCTGAGTAGCTTTGGAAGACAACTTGACTGTCTTAATACCCGTATTCTTAATAATTAACAGGCCCTTGGCAAACATGTCATGATCCAACTCGACGACGCCGTTGCGATAGTCAGGCAGCTTTTCAACGTTACCAGAACGGTAAGGATTAGGCTTCTTAACAATCTCGTAAGTGTCTAAGGAATCTTGAGCTGGCGCCAAATCCAAGCGGTAATCATCGAAGGAACCTTCCCCATTAATTGGCACGTTGAATGCTGGGTGATACCCCAAGGAATAGGAAAGATCCGTGTTGCCATCATTTTGAACATCAAAGGCAACCGTCAAGCCATCATCAGTCAGGCTAAAAGTAACCTTAAGCTCAAAATCAAAGGGATAGTATTTCTTGGTAGCGTCATTTGACTTCAATGATAAGGTAACTTGATCAGCTTGCTTATCAACGACGTCAAAGTCAAAATCAGCCACAAAGCCATGCTGCGGCATTTCATACTTCTTGCCGTCAATTAAATAGGCATCATCATTGGAACGGCCAATCGCTGGAAATAAAATCGGTGCGTGTTTGGGCCATAAGTCATTGTTCCAAATATAATCAAAGTCACCGGCTTTATTCACCAAATGAGTTAATTGACATCCGTGTTCATCGATTTCAGCCCTGAAACGCTTTGTTTCAATTTTTTGCATTGGGAGCACTCCCCTTCTAACGGCTAGTCCTTGTTAAAGAAACCAAATTGACTGTAGGCATTGTTGTACGAAATATCTTCAACAATTTGGCCCAGGTAATCTTCATCATCAGGTGCTTGGCCGCGTTCAACCCATTCGCCGATCACATTGCACAATACTCGACGGAAGTACTCGTGACGCGGATATGATAAGAAACTACGTGAATCAGTCAGCATTCCTACAAAGTTAGGCAACAAGCTTTGTTCAGCCATCATGGTCAACTGACGCTTCATACCATCGAAGGTATCGTTGAACCACCAAGCACAACCTAATTGCAGCTTTTGGACACCATCTTGTTGGAAGTCACCCATACCGGTTGCCAATTCCATCCAGTCATTTGGATTTAAGGAGTAAAGAATTGTCCGTGGAATTTCGTTTTCAGTCTGCATATCAATCAATAACTTCATGAATTCTTGGGCAATGTCTGGTTGGGTTCCCATGGAATCAAAACCACCATCGGGACCAAACTTTTTAAACATTGGCTTGTTAGCATTCCGAGTAACATTCATGTGGAATTGCATCGTCCAGTTGAATTCTTTGTTTAACTTCATCAAATTCTCAACCAACATTGTTTGATATTTGTCGATATCTGAAGTTGATAATGGTTTGTTTTGGCGAGCGCGATCAAGAATATCATTTAATTCATCATCACTGGCTTTTTCAAATCTAAAGAAGTTCAAGCCATGATCAGACAAACGACCACCCACACTCTCAAAGTATTCAAAGCGCTGACGCAAAGCTGCCATCAAGTGTTTGAATGAGTCGATCTTAACACCGGAAACATCGGCCAATTGATCCAAGTATTCGCCAAAGGTCGTGTCAGTTAAGTGAAGGGCCTTGTCAGGACGCATTGCCGGCAATACTTTAAAGCCGTTATCAGCCTCTTCTTTCTTCAACAACTTGTGGTACTTCAGATCAGAAGCTGGGTCATCAGTGGTGCAAACCGCCTTTACGTTCATGCGTTTGATTAAGTTGCGGGGCTTGAAGTCGTCAGTTGCCAGCATCTTGTTAGCTTTCTTCCAAATATCAGGAGCTGACTTTTTATTAAAGACTTCATCAATTCCAAAGAACCGTTTCAATTCCAAGTGAGTCCATTCATATAATGGATTACCCAGCGCTTTTTCAATTGTACCAGCCCAAGCGATGAACTTCTCGTAGTCGTCACCATCACCAGTAATTAAATCTTCGGGAACCCCGTTGGCCCGCATTAAGCGCCACTTATAGTGGTCACCAACGTTGCCGTCATTTACCCAGATTCGAGTAATATTGTCATAACTGCGGTTGTCATAAATTTCCTTTGGATCCAAATGACAATGGTAATCGATGATCGGCATCTTTGAAGCGTGGTCGTGGAACAACTTTTTTGCCATTGGCGTGGTTAGTAAGAAATCGTCATTTAATAAAGTCATAAATAAAGTCTCCTCTTTAGAAATCTTAGTTAGATGCTCTGAGCATATTTGGATAAGGTGTCTTCCAATGTCTTGCGAACGGCACCCACACCACTAATTTGTTGGGCAAAGTAATTTTCAACCGTTTCACCCATGCCGATTGCATAGAGATCATGGTCAAAGATTGACTTGTTGGCAAGAATATCTTTCAAGTGAGCGTGAACGTCGGTCTTTTCACCCAATTTGATGTCACTTACCTTAGGCTGTAATTCTGCCAACAATGGGTCTGGACTTAGTTCAAACGGCTTGCCTTGGTCGTCAATGGCCATCAGGTAACGGCACCAAGTTGCCAAAACAAGCGGAATAAAGTGCAGGTCCTTTGGATCACGTTTAGGATCATCAATGTAATGTTGGATAGTAACGCCGTAACGAACTGATAACTTCTGTGACGTATCTGAAGCAATCCGTTGGGGCATATCTGGAATGTAAGGATTAGGAAGACGCTTGTTAACCAGTTGATCAATGAAGGTCTTAGGGTTAATAACCTTAGGATCCTTAACAACTGGTAAGCCTTCAACGTATCCAATCTGCTTGATTAAGTTGAGCATATCCTTGTCACTAACTTCTTTAGCAATTGAATTAAAGCCGAGTAAGCTACCGTTAACGGCTAAGGCAGTATGCAATGGGTTCAAACAAGTGGTTACTTTCATCTCATCGGCATCGTTAACTGTGTCACGATCGGTCAAGATGACCCCAGCTTTATCTAAGGCTGGTCGGCCATTTGGAAAGTCGTCTTCAACAACTAAATAGTGAACTTCCTCAGTGTTAGTGAAGGCAGCAATGTTGGTGTGGCCTGGGGTGTGATAAATCTTGTAATCATCGAAGCCATCTTCCTTGAGCTTTTCGGAAACCGCTTCGGAAGGATTTGGCGTAATACGATCAATCATTGAAAGTGGGAAACTGACAGTTTTGTCATCCTTTAAGTAATCGATGAATTCAGAAGGAACCAAGCCATTTTCTGCCCAGCCCTCGGCAATTGTCAGCACACTCTTTTCAAGTTTTTCACCGTTCTGGGAGAAATTATCGGTGCTTAACAAAGCCATCGGATATTTACCGGCTTTAAAGCGGGCAAACATTAATGAAGTTAGTGAAGCCATATTGTTTTTAGGAGCTTCAGGACCGTTTTTAATATCATCTTGAACCATTGGCAATAGGTTGCCTTGGCTGTCCCAAAGGTTATAACCCTTCTCCGTAATTGAGAAGGTTGCTAATTGCAGCGCTGGATTTTCAAAAATTTTGAACAGTTTTTTCCAGCCGTCCGGATTGCTTTGATCGAAGTATAGGGCATCTGAAACTGAGGCAAATAATTCTTTTTCAAAATTGCCATCTTCATGGGTAATCACTCGGAGAATGCGGTTATTGAATTTTCTGTAGACATCGTCGACAACACCTGGATCATGAGTTTCAGCAACCACGATTCCAGAATCAAGATCACCTGATTCAAGCAAGCGGTTAGCAATGGCAGCATGAAATGCCCGAAACAGGTTACCACCACCAAAGTGAACCCAACGAGTAGCCCCCGTCTTTTCTTTAATATCATAATCGGGAACCTTAATGTTAGCGTCAGCAAATTCTTTTTTATTTGTTAAATAATCGTCAGTAACTTTTACCATCAATTAATCCTCCTAATAGATAAAGTGAGCGGATCCAAGCGGTTAGAAATCGGAGGGTAAGTCTCCTCGGAGAGAAATTCCTGGTTCTGGAATTTCTCTCCGAGGTGCTTACGTGCAGATTGTTGCTTTACGCAGCTGTCCTAAAAGCTTCAACCGCCCCACAAAAGCGGAACTAATACATCAGTGTTCTGAATCCGCTTCCAAGTTAATTATATTCTGATATATCAGATTGTCAACACCCTTATTTTTCGGGCTGGTTGTTTGATTTTAATATGCTATAATGTTGGTTGTTATAAAGGAGAATAGTATGATGGATAATATGCGCAGCGATGCTTACCACGAAATTAAATATAAAATCATTCACTTTGACTACATCCCTGGCCAAAAAATATCAGAGAAAACGATATCTCAGGAACTCGGATTAGGCAGAACCCCTGTCAGAGAGGCAATCATCCGGATCGAGCGAGAGGACTTGATCGAAGTAATTCCCCAAAGCGGAACCTACATCACCAGAATTGATATGGCAGATGCTAAGGACGCCAGATTCGTCCGCGAATGCATTGAACCTAAGATTATGTTAAGTGCTGCCGCTAATATTTCAGATGAATCTTTAGCAACGTTACGGAAAAATCTTAGTGAGCAGGATAAAACGGCTAGTGAAATCAATCCAGATAGCTTTTTTGATTTGGATCAGGATTTTCACCATGAATTTTATAAGGTTGTCAATAAAGAGATCGTTTGGGATTGGCTGCAAATTAACAACACCCAGTTAAACCGTTTCCGCCGACTTCGGTTAAAAGAAATGGACTTGAACTGGAGCACGATTTATACGCAACACAAGAATATTTTTGAGGCTGTGGTTGATAAAAACATTGACGACCTGGAATATCTTGTTAATGAACATCTGCATTTGATGTTATTGGAACGCCACCAAGTTCTTGATGCTTACCCGGATTATTTCCGAAACTACGACGAGGAAGCAACCTCTGCCCCCATTGATGAATCAAAGTAAATAACCTATATTTATATGTTATATGGAAAAAAGTGAGGGTGGGACATTAGTCATTTTCAGTTTGTAATGACAACTTTGATCACCACTTTTATATTGTAGAAAGCTGCGACAAACGGCAGATCCCTGCCATTTAACGAAAAAATGCGATCATTCCAAAACTGAACTGAACCCCTTGAATTGGAGAAATCTAATTCAAGGGGTTTTATTATGTTTCCTTATGAAGTTAAAATGGCCGCTATT
>NZ_JAHPPD010000120.1 GCF_019061365.1 Lentilactobacillus dabitei | reverse complement strand
TTATTCTAACGAGAAACAAAAAATCTGTCATCAGTAATAGATAAAATCTATTACCAACAACAGATATTGTAGAACCTTTTTTATTTTTATAACAATTGCCAAATATCACGAAATGGCATTCAATTTTGAATCAATTAACCGTGGTAGGAATGGGCTGTTATCCGTTTTGGGTAGCAGTTTTTATTTGCCCTGACAGATGAATGTCAGTCAAAAAATAGTTTTTCCTTTCTGCTGATTCCACGACAAAAAGCCACCTCCGCCAAAGTTAAAAAAAGCTATCATATAGACAAATCTGGTTATCCATATCAAGTTGTTTCCTTTGAGGGAAATGGCTTTTTATTTTGTTTTAACCTTTATAAACATCTCGTCTATGACCGATTGAGATGACTAAGACAACTAACTGGTCATCATGCATTTCACAAATAACACGAAAATCCCCGATTCGATAACGCCAGTAACCCGCCAGATTTGAAGTTAAGGCTTTGCCACGGCTATAAGGATTAGCAATACCATCAATATTTAAATATAGCCACCGAGTGATTAACGCAGATTGGTGCTTGTCCATCTTTTTTAATGCCTTAATGGCTTCTTTAGAAAATTTTAGTCGATAACTCATTTATCTAAACCGCCAAACTCTTTTAATACTTCATCCATCGAGTAGGTCTTTTCGCCGCTTTCTTCAAACCGTTTATGGGCAATGTCAGCCATCTGTTTATCATACTCATCTTCTAATTGTTCCATGGAATATTTTTTTACTAAGTCGGATAAGGAAAGACCATAAAAATCAGCCATGTACTTGAGCCATTCTTTTTCTTGGTCACTAACCCTAATTGTAATCATTGCCATTGTAGCATCCCTCCCTTACGTATTACATTGTAATATCATTTGGAACAAAAGTCTACGATAGGGATGCAGCCTTTCTTTAGATTTTAATTTGTTTCAATTTGCGGATGTGTCATTCCATGTTTGCCGTGTGGCTTTGTAGTGGGGCAAGGCTTTGTTTGCGCTTTTCCTCGTTGGCAATAATAAAGTAGCCCCGACTGCCTTCACGCATGGCACCGATTGGCACATCATACTGCATCAACAGTTTATTGAAGATAGCATAGACTTCCCGTTGTTCAATACCGGTTAATAGCTTTAACTTTTTGACTGTGATTGAATGAGCCATTCTGCTGAGTAGAAGATAAAAATTGCTGTCTTTGAAGTTCATATTGTTGGGAAACCGCCTTCACTTGCCTCTGATCATGTGGTAATTTTAATAATAAGATTAGTAAAAAATGTCAGGATATGAATAGGAGCGGATAAAAAGGGTTGCCGAAAATAAAAAGCCCTCAGGTTACTGAGAACTTGATGAGGCGTTATTCAACTGCCGGAGTTCAGACATCAATTGAATGAGTTGGGCGTGGTAAATATCAGCTCGTAAGGCCTCGTTTTGAGCACTGAACCAATGCTGTTTGGCTGGGGTGACATAGTTCTCCGGCACCTGATATTTATTAGCAATTTGCTGGAACGTCGTTGGATTGTCAGCAGCCTGCTGTAATCTATATAGAGGTTCTTCTTCAATAATTCGGACAACTTGTGGCCGAATTTCTGCTGGTAATTTTGGTTTAACGACTTTGACGATCGTTTGTTTAATTGGTTTATCCAAAATGGTGTTGGTTTGGCGTTGCGCGTCGGTCAATTCATGGACTTGATGACCAATGTAAAGGGCGCCACCTAAAATAATTGCTAATACGGCAATTAGAATATAAAGTTTGGTATGCTTGGCATGTTGATTTTGCTTCTTGGATTGTTGTCGTTGAAGCCTTGAGGGTGTTTGATCCTGCATAAACCACATCTCCTTGGAATCATTCTATTACAAGTTCAGTTTAACATTGATCTGGTGAGGTGGCGGCGCTGGCGATCGAAATTTGGGACTGGGGTTTCTGGAAGCCTCATCGTGAAATTGCCGAAACGCGGGCCAAAAAACAATGACCTGCATGCAAGCGCCGAACAAAGCAAGTGTACTTCTCATGTATTCCTGTTTCTCTGGGCAACATTGCCGAAATGTGAGCTAAAAAGCAACAATCTGCCTGTAAGCACTTTTTGTCAAATTCCAAATTCGGGAATTCAGCAAAAGGAGACTTACACTCCGATTGCTAAGCGCTTTTTAGCTCACTCCACAAAAATGGTGAGCCGCTTCGACCTTCTGAACGCTCTCGCGCCGATCTTTACGAACTCACCGTGGTTTGGCACCGCCTTCGAGTATAGCATGAAAAAGGTGGGTCGTGCAAGTCATCGTTTTACTTAAAGTAAATCATAGTGTTTCAATCCATTCACAATGCCGTGGTCAGAATTCTTGGTGGTAATATATTCAGCGTATTCTTTGACCCGGTCAAGCCCATTACCCATGACAACGGGATGATCTACATAGTCTAGCATTGGGATATCATTATTTCCGTCTCCAAATGCATACGTTGGAATACCATCAAGGTTGGCATTCTTGATGAGTTCCTGGATGCCCCGTTTTTTAGAGCTCCCCTTGGCAACAATATCCATACTAAATGGGGTATTCCTAAAGAAAGTAAGCGTGTCGCTGAATTTATCGATGTAGCGCTTGTCGGGGCCTTTTGTATTAATTAACATCATGACAATCTCATTATGTTCAATAAAGTCACTAACACCCAACGGAGGCTTACGAGAGTTGATGAAATGATAATTGCCCTCAACAATTTCGTTAATAAAATTAATTCGGGCATCTTGGCTATTCATAACTGTGGTTGCTTCGTCAAAACCTTGGGCGAAATTGACAAAATTGTTCACAACGTTCTTTGGCAGGACAGCTTTGTACACCGGCTTGCCTTCAAAGATAACGTAGCTACCATTGGCTGAGACAACCGTGTCAATGCCGGTCTGCTTTATTGTCGTAGGAATCTCAAACAAGTTTCTGCCGGTTGAAATAACCGGTAAAACGTTATTTGCTTTCAGTTGGTGCATCGCGTCAGCAACTTCTGGATCTACTTTGGTTTGTTCATTATACAGCGTATGATCCAGATCAAAAAAGGCAATTCCTTTATACATAGGTTAAACCATCCTATTCTTAAGTAGTTTTGATAATCAAACAATACTATATTATGATAACAATCTGCTTAGTTTTCAAGCAAGTTTGTTATTTTATTGGTAAAATAGAATACATATGGGGTGAGATGATTGGAAAAAACGACTATTGCCAATGAGAAAACAAATCGATTCTTCGTTCGTTTGCGGAGAATTCCAGGAGAACACTGGTATTTAGCAACTAACACTGAAAAAAATGTGATGTTAGATGATCGGGTAAAAGTTCCCGATGATATCAAGGCACAAGATTTCTTGATTGACCAGATCAGTTTTTTTAACAAACAAATTTGGTATCATTTTACCCGGGATGATTTAGTCGGGTGGTTGCCAAAACGCAATATTCGAAAGACTTTTAGAAGGTTAGCGGTTCAACCGGTTAAGCAAGCAACCCAATCCGACATTGATAATGAGTGTGCAGCAGTTAAAATGTTATTAACGAGTGCCAATGCGTCTATCACCGATGAGGCGCTCAAAGCAGCGGTTGAAAAATGGCGCAAACAGTCTGATAATTTAATTGATTTGAGTGAATTAATTATTTCTCAAACCCATTCAATTAGGGATCTGAGTCGGGCAAATTTTCGGCAGCTCAATAAACAATTGCTCAGAAGAAGGCCGGTTGTCATTAAAGTGGCTGGACTAGATAATTTAAAATCCAGCCTGATTGTTTTGACTGGATTTAATCGAAAGTTGTACTACTATAATGATCCGTGGACCGGCCGACTAGAATCTATCTCCCAAAACCACTTGAGAAAGCACTGGAAACGCGGCAACTTAGAAGCAATCAGTTATTAGGGGTGGTAATTAAAATGAAATTATTGATGATTGAAGATAATAAGTCCGTTTCAGAAATGATGCAGATGTTTTTCCAAAAAGAAGGCTGGAATGTTTCCTTTGCATATGATGGCATTGAAGCCGTTAAGATGTTCAATGAGGATCCCGAAAGTTGGGATATGATCACATTGGACCTGAATTTGCCCAAAAAAGATGGGATGGAAGTTGCCAAAGAAATTCGAGCAAAGTCCCAAACGGTTCCAATTATTATGTTGACCGCCAGAGATTCTGATAGTGACCAAGTCCTGGGGTTTGAAATGGGTGCGGATGATTATGTCACCAAACCTTTTTCACCGATTACGCTGGTTGCTCGGATCAAAGCATTGCAACGACGTGCGCACACTGAACAGCAAGCCGCAGTTGAAGATCAACAAAGCGAAAATTATGCTTTCCAAATTACTACCAAACATTTTAAATTGAACACCAACACGCGTGAAGCATATCTTGACGACAAATTAATCCCAGATTTAACGCCAAAGGAATTTGAACTTCTAAAAACCTTGGCTCAAAAGCCCCGTCAGGTGTTTTCTCGGGAGCAATTGCTGGAACTGGTTTGGGATTATGAATATTATGGTGACGAACGGACAGTTGACGCCCACGTCAAAAAACTCCGCCAAAAGATTGAACGGGTAGGACCTCAAGTGATCCAAACTGTTTGGGGCGTTGGTTACAAATTTGACGATAGTGAAGTGGATAGTAAATAATGAAAATGATTTACCAGCAACTGATGGCGTTCTTTTTGGTGATTGCAATTACCATCGTTCTTCTGGGACTATCCTTTAGCAGAATGTCCAAAACATTTGTGTATGACAACACCTGGAGCAGCTTGGAAAAGTATTCTGACAGTTTGATTCAGCATTCATTAAAAGTGGATGGTAAACATAACGGCAGAGTGACTTTTAACTTAGACAAAATTAAGACAACTCAGTCAATTTTAGAGAATCAGTCAGTTCATTTTACGGTTTTCTCAGCTAAGAACCAAGTTGTTTATCCAGCTGATGGGATTTCACCGCAGATTACGCAAAACGATTGGAAGCACCTGAAAAAAGATCAGATTGTCCGAAAAGTGAATAATAAGAATTCAAAGCTCAAAAACGGGAAGACCCGACCAGCGATGATTGAAGTCGTCAAACCATATTATTATAAGAAACGGTTAGTGGCTGCTGTGACTGCCGGGGCGTTTATTTCTGACGTTAATTCGAACGTTGCCAGAATTAATCGTGATCTACTAAAGGGGCTCTTGGTTGCTTTGGTCATCTCGATGGTTATCAGTTTCTTTATTGCTCGGCGCTTAAATCGACGGATTGCGATGCTGAGAAGTGGTGCCAATCAAGTTTCCAACGGGAATTATAAGGTCAGACTGAAGCCTGGTGGTAAAGATGAAATTGGCGAGCTGATTAACGACTTTAATCACATGACCGCGTCCCTCGAACGAGCGAATATCGAAATCCAGCGTCAAGAGGAACGCCGCCAAGAGTTTTTGGCCGATGCTGCTCATGAAATGCGGACGCCGTTAACGACTATTTCTGGGATTCTTGAAGGAATTAAGTATGATGTCATTCCCCAGGAGTCGCGAACAAAGAGTATCGAACTGATGAGCGAAGAAACCCAACGTTTGATTCGGTTGGTGAACGAAAACTTGGATTTTGAGAAGATCCGGTCGAATTCAATTCAGTTGGATAAACGACACTTTAACGCAACCAAGGTCTTTGGTAACATTGTTGATCAGCTGACAAATAAGGCTCAAGAGTCCGGTGACAAGTTGATTTTAAATGCCCCGGATGACTTGCCGATCTATGCCGATTATGACCGTTTTGTTCAGATTGTTTTTAACATTGTGACCAACGGGATTCAGTTCACAAACAAGGGGACAATCACGATTACCGGTGAACGGGGATATAACGAGACAATTGTTAAAATTGCCGATACCGGTATCGGGATGACCCAAGATCAACAGAAGAACATTTTTGAACGGTACTACAAAGCTGATGCCTCGAGAAGAAGCGGTAAGAAGCTGTCTAAAATCTCTTAAGTAATAGTGCTAAAAACGCTAAAACGACCATTTGCAGACTGGTGGTTAATTGACG
>NZ_JAHPPD010000012.1 GCF_019061365.1 Lentilactobacillus dabitei | reverse complement strand
TTCATGCCTAATAACAAAAAAGCATCACCTTTCGGTGATGCTCATAAGTCGCCATCAATACGATTTGACTTTGACCCAAAAGTACTAACTTCTATTTTCTTGCTCAATTATAGAAACTGTCTCGGTAAGCATTTAACCTACGCATCGAACCACTTATCTTATCGCTTGCTAACACACAACCTCGGATGATAAAAGCTCAAACTCAGAATCCCGCTGCACAGTACTTAGATTCCGATTACTATTCACCATCACAAAAAAATAAAGCTAGCACAAAATTAATTGTCACTAGCTTCATTTTACTGTTTAAGGATTAAATATAAAATAGAATTTCAAAAATCTCTTCTGAATTCTAAAGGATCTTAATCTTTTTTGTCTGTAAAGCCTTCAGTAGCGGTTTCAGGGAATTCACTACGGACAATTTCCGCACATGATTGACAGAATGTTGGGTAGTCACTATCAGCACCAACATCGGTTTTAGTCAACCGGCAACGTTCACAAACTTGACCATCGGCCTTTTCAACCAACAATGCCAAGCCGTCACTGTCAAACTTAGTGCTGTTATCTGGCGCGTCAGTGAAGTCGGTAACCTCCAGCTGAGAAACCATCAGGACCGTCGCCAAATCGGTGTGGAGGCTTTCGAATAAATCAGCAACCTCTGACGTCGCATAAATCGTCAATTTGGCTTCTGAGGATTTACCAATTTGCTTGGCGTCCCGAGCTTCTTCAAGCACCTTCAAGACATCGTCTCGGTAGGTCATGAACTTGTTCCAATTTGCCAAGATTGTCGCATCATTGTCAAAATGTTGTGGTTCTGGAATGTCCGTTAGCTGCACGAATTCTTCTGGTTCCTTCAAGAATGGCCAGATTTCCTCGGTCGTATGAGGTAACACTGGGGTCATTAACTTAGTTAAGGTCACAGCTGCGTCATACATTACTGTTTGCATTGAACGGCGCTTGTGACCATCCTTGCGATCAATATAGACAATATCCTTGGCAATATCCAGATAGAACGCAGACAAATCGGTTGAAATAAAACTAACCAATTTCTTGTTCAAATCCAAGAAGTCGTACTTTTCGTAACAATCACGAGCTTCTCCCAAGAACTTGTTCAATAGAATCATCATGTATTGATCTTGAGTTTCCAATTGATCAAATGGCACAGCATCCCTCTTTGGATCAAAGTCGGAAACGTTGGCAAGTAAGTAACGCATCGTGTTGCGGATCTTCTTATACGAATCTGAAACCTTCACGAAGTTTTCGGTACTTACACGAACATCAGCGGAAGTATCAACTGATGTCACCCAAAGACGGATAATTTCTGCTCCCATCTTCTTAATCACGTCAATTGGTGCAATTGTGTTTCCAAGTGATTTACTCATCTTGTGGCCTTGACCATCAAGGGTGAATCCTTGTGATAAGACTTGTTTATATGGTGCTTTGTTCGAAACAGCAACACTGGTAATCAGGCTTGAATTGAACCAGCCACGATATTGGTCGGAGCCTTCCAAGTACATATCAGCAGGATAAGTTAAATCGTCTCTTTCCTCAAGAACTCCCTGATGAGATGAACCTGAATCAAACCACACATCCATAATGTCGTTTTCTTTAGTAAACTTGCCGTTTGGTGAATGCTCGCTCTTAAAGCCGGCTGGTAATAAGTCTTTGGCATCCTTTTCGAACCAAATGTCTGAACCGTGCTTCTCAAACAAATCAGCAACGTGGTTGATGGTTTCTTCAGTGATAATCGCTTCACCATCTTCACCATAGAAGATTGGTAGCGGCACACCCCAAACCCGTTGTCTGGAGATAACCCAGTCGCCACGGTTTTTGATCATGTTGGCCAGACGAACTTTCCCCCAGTCAGGGAAGAACTGAACGTCGTCAAGCGATTTCAAAATGTCGTCTTTGATCTTATCAACTGAGGCGAACCACTGAGGTGTTGCCCGGAAGATGATTGGCTTCTTGGTTCGCCAGTCAAATGGGTAACTATGCTTCAACGGCATGTATCGGAGTAACAAGTTAGCCTCTTTTAATTTATCCAAGGCAATCTTGTTGGCGTCATCATAAAAGACCCCAGCAAAGTCTTTACCGGACTCTTCGGTCAAATATCCTTTATCATCAACTGGCGCAAAAATATCAAGCCCATATTTGCGGCCAATGTTAAAGTCATCTTCACCATATCCAGGAGCGGTATGGACTAATCCAGTACCTTCTTCCAAATCAACGAAGTCACCTAACATCGTCAATAATTTTCGACTATGATCAAATGGGTGTTCTGCAAGAATACCTTCCAGTTCTTGGCCCTTAACCGTTTTGAGAGTCTTAACATTCTTCCAGCCAACCAATTCAGAAACCTTGTTGACCAATTCACTGGCAATCACAAAGTGACGGTCATCACCCTCTGGTTGAACAACAGAATAATCAAATCCCGCATCAACGGTAATTCCTTCAGAAGCTGGGATGGTCCATGGCGTCGTTGTCCAGACAACCATGAACGTCGTGTCATTATTCAAGACACCTTTTCCATCAACAACTTTTTCGCCATAAAAGGCAGTTGGGGAAGTAATATCGTGATATTCAACTTCGGCTTCAGCTAGAGCAGATTCTGACGACCACGACCAGTAAACGGGCTTTTTACCCTTGTAAATCAACCCACGTTTGGCAAATGCACCAAACACCCGAATTTCTTGGGCTTCGAATTCAGGTTTCAAAGTCAAATAAGGATTATCCCAATCACCAGCAACTCCCAGTCGTTTAAATTCTGCCTTTTGCCGTTCAACTTGCTTTAAGGCATACTCACGACAGAGCTTTCGGAAATCGTTAGTGGACATTTTCTTACGATCATAACCAGCTTGGGTTAATTTTTGTTCGATTGGTAATCCATGAGTGTCCCAACCGGGAACGTAAGGTGCCCGATAACCACTCATTGACTTGTATCGAACAATAATATCCTTTGAAATTTTATTCATCGCGTGACCCATATGGATATCACCATTGGCATATGGAGGGCCATCGTGGAGGACAAAGGTTGGTTTGCCCTCGTTTAATTTTTGTCTTTGTTGATAAACATGGTTTTCGTCCCATGCTTTTTGTCGGTCGACTTCTTTAACAGGAAGATTGCCGCGCATTTTGAACTTTGTTTTGCCTAAGTTTAATGTATCTTTTACCCGCATTGTTTGACTTCCCTTCTTAAATTGTTTGTTTTCAGGATAATGATGGGGCCGATGGATTTTCTTAAATTGGGTCATGGAAACGCGCTCAGCCGCTTGCTACCTGAGAACTTCTCATTAAAATCCAAACCCAGGATTTCAACTTTTGGCGGCCTAGTGGAAACGTGCTTCTCCAAGCAGAAACTTCCACATAAGCACCTCCAACATCAATCCCAAAATCAGGATTGACGTTGGAGCCGACTTATGTTCCAGTTTCTAACCGCTTGGATCAGCACTCTAGCAAAAAGAGCCCTCGCCGCTAGGGACGAAGACTCTTCGTGGTACCACCCAAATTTAGAATTTTGCAATTCTCTCTAAAAGCAATCGATTTATGTACTAGAGCTGATCTATTCATTGATTGTTGACTGCTAAACTTTCACCATCTTTAGCTCGCTTACGTGTCAACCAATAAACTTTCTGGTCTCTAATCGATTCAAAATATTTACTTTGCGTCGTTGGGGTAATACACAACCGTTTTGCTTGGATCCTCGGTCGTTGTTGCATCTACCACCGTGTCCGCATCATTATCCTGTTTGGTTTCTGATTTTAACCCTGAATTTGTGTGGTTGTCAAGGCTGCCAACAACTTTTTCGATGTCCTCATAAGTCGTCGTCGGGGTTTCTTCAACCAGATGATCCCAATCTGATCCCTTGATCACTTCAAGCTGACTTTCCAACATCACTTGGAGCCGTTGGCGGAAAACTCTGGTATTTTTCCGTAAGTCATCAGTCTCAATGGCCAACTTCTTAGCTCGCTTGGAAGCTTCTTCCAGAATATTATTAGCCTTTTCGTCAGCGGCATTCAAAATGTCGTCAGCTTTCTTTTGGGCTTCCCGGTTGGTAATTTCAGCTTCCTTCTTAGAGTTGGTCTTAACCTTATCAGCAGCCTCTTGGGCAACCAAGATTGACTGGTTCAAGGAATCCTTCAAATCATTGAAATATGATAATTTGTCCTTTGACTCGTCAAGTTTCGATGAGAGATCCTTATTCTCTTGAAGGACAATTTGGTAGTCTTTAATAATTTGGTCTAAGAAATCATTAACCTCATCAATATTGTAACCCCTTAATTTGGTCGAAAATTCTTTGTTGTGAATGTCTTGTGGACTTAATACCATGGTGAATCAACCCCTCCTATTTATTTCGATTGTATACATCAATAACAATTCGAATTTTATCCTTTTTGGTCATTCCTAAAATATCCCTGATTACAATCCGGCCAAATCCACGGACCGAAACAATGTCCTTAATTGACAGTTCCAAGTCCGGCAGATCAGAAGTTACCCAGTTAATTCGAACTTGCCCGCCATCAACCAACTCTTTGGCATGATGCCGGGAAATATGAAAACCGTCACTGACGAGGGTATCAACCCGCCGCGAAGAAACGGTGGTCGTAACTTCTTCACTTTCATCGGTTGGATGAATGATTCGTTCAGGATCAATTTCCTTAAGTTTGACCTTAATCTTGCCAATCTTATCAACCTGAGCGTGAACATAATCAGCCATTTCGGATTCACACATGAATTGCCAGTTAAGGCCATCTGTGATGATATCACCAATCACATCCCGATCAATTCCAGCTCCCATAATGGAACCAAGAATTTGACCGTGTGACAACGTGGCAAACTTGCTTGGATAGTCGATTTGAAATGCGGTGATATTAAAATCATTGTCGGTCGGGGTAAAATACTCTGGAAACGCAATTGCCCGCTTCATTTCAGCTTCTGCAAAGCCACCAAACGTCTTAAATGTAATCCCATCATATCGATTAACGATTGTTTCAAGAATATAAAGCTGCCTTGGATTTAAAAAATTAGTTAGGATCGGCCGATATTCATTTTCAACTCTTCCGCTCAAGCTATCGATTGACTCAAGAAATGGAAGCTCGTCTGGTCGGTAGTGTTGTGAAACGTTAGAATCCACCACGGTAATACCCCTCTTCATACTAGTAAAAGAAACCAATCAGTAAATTACCTACGTATGTCACCCCATACTGAACAAACGTGAGCACCGCCAATGCAACCAGCGGTGCCAAGCTAATCATCCCAATCGTTGCAAAATTGAATAGCCGTTCAAACGGTTCAACAATTCGTGCTAAAAATCTTCCAATTGCGGTTCCATATGAGTTCGGAAACCAACTCATCAAAGCATAAACAACAATTGCCAGCATGTAAGCACTGATCAGCTTGTTGATTATCTCAGCTGCGTAAAAAACAAAAGTTGCCAATCGATCGCTCCTTATTCTTTTAAAGTGAAATCCTTACTTAGTTACTTGGAACTTTTTTGGTGAACACAAGAAAATATCTTTGTCCAACCGGTTGATGGAACCATGAATTGCAAACAAAACCCCATTCAAAAAATCGACCATTCTAGCAGAAGAATTCACATCCAGTTTGTTTAACTTAATGATGACTGCGCTATCTTCCAAAAGCTTTTGAGCAATTGTATCCACATCTGTGTAGTTAATTGGCTCAAAAACAATTATTTTACTAGGATCAATGTTTTGTCTATTCATGAGAACCACGTTATCTGTTGACTTTTCGTTATCAGTATTTGACTGATCTGCATCCGTGTCCATCCCGAAAAAATTAGCTAAATTAAATTTTTGTGGCATGTTGTTTCCTTTCGTATTCACCAATTCGATAAATACCGGTCACACAGAACTATTTGTCACGACGACGGTGTTTAAAGAATGGTGGAATATCGTCTTGAGAATCATCAGATTGATCTTGTTGAGTTGCATCATCAGAACTTACATCGGGTTGAAAGGGGTCAAAATCCTTCTTTTCAACATCACTGAACTCATCATCTTCACTAACCGAAGGACGGGCAGCGGCTGGTTGTTTTCTAATATCCCAATTACCCAATGGATCATTTTGAGATGTCGATTTGGATTTGCTGCTACCTGCATTTGATTTATTACGATCAATTGCGTGAGGACGAGCAACGTTGTTGGTTTGTGGTCGAGCAGTTCGAGTTCTTCTTGAAGCTAATCGGCCTTCGTCAGCCCGCTTCTTGTCGATTCCAGTTGCAATTACTGTAACCCGAACTTCATCACCCAAGGATTCGTCAATTGAAGTCCCGAAGATGATGTTAACATCGCTGGTAGCTGCCTGTGAAACAATATCTGAAGCATCTTGAGCTTCAAACAATGACAAGTCTGGACCACCGGTAATGTTAAGCAGGACTTGTTCTGCACCATCAATTGAAACTTCCAACAATGGTGAAGAAATTGCCTTTTTGGTTGCTTCTGCAGTCCGGTTTTCGCCGTTGGCAGTACCAACTCCCATTAAAGCTGAACCTTGATCTTGCATAGTGGTCTTAACATCGGCAAAATCCAAGTTGACATAACCTGGGCTGGTAATAAGGTCCGAGATACCTTGAACACCTTGGCGAAGCACGTTATCTGCTTCCTTGAAGGCATCCATCATTGGCGTCTTTTTATCAACCATTTCAAGCAATTGATTATTAGAGATGACAATTAACGTATCAACATTTTCCTTGAGTTGAGCTACCCCTTGATCTGCGTATTTAACTCGGCGAGGGCCTTCAAAGCTAAACGGTTTGGTTACAACGCCAACCGTCAACGCACCTTGGTCTTTGGCGATCTTAGCAACAATCGGAGCAGCACCGTTACCAGTACCACCACCCATTCCTGCAGTTACGAAGACCATGTCTGCGCCTTCAAGGGCTTCAGTAATGGCTTCTTCACTTTCTTCCGCGGCTTTAGCCCCAACGTCAGGGTTGGAACCTGCACCAAGTCCGCGGGTCAATTTCGGGCCAAGTTGAATTCTGGTCTCTGCTTTAGAAGTTGCTAAAGCTTGAACATCGGTGTTGGCAACAATGAACTCAACACCCTTAACGTCTGCATTAATCATCGTGTTCACGGCATTGCTTCCGCCACCGCCAACTCCGATAACTTTAATATTTGCACCGTGACTATCGGTGGAATCTAATGAGTACTCCATAATTATTTTTACCTCCGTAAAGTGCCTTATTAATCAAAGAAATCGCTAAAGAAATTCTTGATTCCTTCGCCACGTTTTTTCTTCTGTGTTTGTCGTTTGGGCTTTGCTGATTTCTCAGACACAGGGACTTGGACATCTTGAGAACTGGATAGCTTTGGAACCTTGGTTAACGTGGCACCAACGGCTGACCTAACAATCATATCGACGTCAGGTAAATCAGCAAAATATGACACCAGTGATAATGCGGCGGTAAACGATGGATGTCGCAATCCCATTTGATCAGGAATATAGACTCTGACGTTCGTATTGAACTGATCAGCGGCTAATTCGGCAATTCCTGGAAGAGCAGCCACACCACCTGTCAGAACAATGCCCCCTGGTAAATCCAATGCCTGAATCTGATTGAGATGGTCCTTAATTCTATCAAAGATTTGACTTAACCGTGCTTCAATGATCTCAGCCAGATATCGTTCGTCAATGTAGGTTGGCTCAGATTGGCCAACAACTTCAACTGGAAATTCATTATCGGCAGACGCCTGTAATGAATCCGCATAACCGTAGTCTCGTTTAATCTTTTCAGCACTATTCATCGATGTGTTGAGAACAATTGAAATGTCTTTGGTAATATAGGCACCACCCTCAGGATCGGTTGTGGCGTACTTCAGTTGGTGATCGTGGATGACAGAAGCAGTTGTCTGGCCGCCACCAAGATCGACAATGATTGTCCCAAAGTCCTGTTCGCCATCATTCAACAACTCGTGGCTCTCGGCCAAGGGTGTTAATACGGTGGACATAATATTTAAGCCGGCTTTTTCAACCGCTTTTTGTAAATTGTGCATAATTCCCTTAGATCCACTGATCAGCTTCCCGCGCATTTCGAGCCGGACGCCCACCATTCCCCGTGGATCTTTAATGCCATCGAATCCATCGACAATGAACTCTTCCGGTTGGATGTCAATAATTTCCCGTTCTGTAGGTAGACTGGTACCCAAGGCAGAAGCCGCCACGTTTCTCACGTCTTCTTCGGTAATCTCTCGTGATTGATCATCGAGGGTGATTAACCCATTACATGGTTCGATCTTGAGCATGCTGGCCGGAACACTGACAATAACGTCTTTAATTTCAATACTTGCTTTTTCTTGAGCTTGATTTACAGCACTTCTGATTGCTTCAGCAGCCTGATCAATATCAACGATCACACCACGACTCAATCCGTTAGAAGGCTGATTCCCCACACCAATAACGTTCAATTGCCCTTTGACTTTTTCTGCAACAATTACCTTTATTGAGGTAGTTCCTATATCAAGTCCCACATATAAACCCGAATTATCCATATATGTAAGGAACCTCCACATCTAGAATATTTTCTGAACATAACATAAGTTTAACACAATCATAACCATGGAAAAAGATTAATTGACCCTAATAACCCTGCGCCACACTTGTATTCACAGCCGATTGTTTTTTTGTAATTGGATATGAATACGCACCAACTTCCATATTGATAATACTCTTAACCTTGAGCTTTGAATTAATGCTTGGATAATAGTCCATTTTGTCACCAAAACTACTAATGGAAGCGTACACTTTGTTACCATCCGTCATTTGCAAAAAGATCCGGTCCGGATTGCTTTTCGTTGGTGAATAACTGATCGTGTTAATCACGGCCCTAACTGGTGGATTAATCCGCCGATACTGCTTAATGGTTCGCTTAAGTTTCTTAGGATCATGAAACTTCTTAAGTACCGGGAACCCATCGCGCGGATTCAACACTTTGGTCTTGATGATGACACCACTTTGAAGGATTGGCTCATACCCTCTGTGATCATAAAGATACCCGATTGTGGGATACTCTTCAACCTTAATTTTAACTTGATTGAAATTAACGAGTTTGACCTTCACGGATTGCATCCGCTGACTGCGCTGTTTCAAGCGTTTAGCCAACTTCTTCTGCTTTCCCCAAACAGAGAATAATGAGGTGCCTTTTTTGACTGGCGAATAATGCTTAATCTGCTTCACACTGATAATCTCATTGCCGGAGATATCAACGGACTTTACTTTGCTGTATGGCGATATCAGGAATGCCATACACCCAATGATGGTGATCGTTAATATAATCAACGGCCACATCTTTTTCAAATTTCGAATCTGATAACGGTAAAAAAGTCCCTTTTCAGATTCTGGAATGTCACTTCTTTGGCCCACCGATATCTACCCCCAGCAACTTATTAACGACTAATGGATCTTGCAAGATTTAAAATCTTGTCAGCCGAATCAACGACTCCCAATTTCTTTGAATCAACTGACATTTTCTCACGTTCCGCTGAATCATGCATCAATTGATCGACAGATTTAACTAAACTTTGACCATTTAGTTCATCCTGCTTAATCATCAACGCAGCCCCGCGATTAACCAGGCTCATGGTATTCTTTGTTTGGTGATCGGCAGTCACATATGGGCTGGGAATCAAGACAGCTGGGATCCCCAAGGCCGTAATTTCGGCAATGCTGGTTGCCCCTGAACGCCCCACAATCAAGGACACCCGGGGCAGCACCTTGGGCATATTATCTATGTAAGGCAGAATTTTGATATTATCGCTGATTCGGACTTTGTCGAGCTGCTCAATAACAGAATCATACCGTTTCTGGCCAGTGACAAACACAACTTGATAGCGGCGCTTGTTAAATTCACTGATGGCTTCGATGACGGCATTGTTAATTGCCGGAGCACCCTGGCTGCCACCGAAGATGAGAACGGTTGGCACATCGTCTTGCATGCCAATTTCAGACCACTTAAAGTCACTATGCATATTAGCAACTTGTTGAGCGCGAGGATTGCCGGCAAAGACCACTTTCTCTTTTGGAAATTGGTCAGCTGCTTCATGGAACCCAATCGCAATTTTATCAACGTAACGGCTTAAAAACTTGTTGGTAAGGCCAACAGCACTATTTTGCTCATGAATGATCGTTGGAATATGGGCTTTGGCAGCTGCATAAACCACTGCCCCAGAAACGTAGCCGCCAGTGCCGATCACCACGTCTGGTTTAAAATCTTTAATGATTTTTTTAGAGGTATGAACACTTTTTAGAAAAAGAGCAACCGTCTTGAAATTCTCAAGTGAAAGGGATCGCTTAAATCCTTGAATCTCCAATTCGACAAACTTAATGCCCTGTTTAGGCACAATCGAACTTTCGAGGCCCCGTCTGGAACCGACATAAAGGACTTCTGAATCAGGCTCTTGTTTCATTAGGTCCTCGATGATCGCTAGGGCTGGATAAATATGGCCGCCAGTTCCGCCACCAGAAATGATTAATCGCATTAATGTCCCTCCTGCTTGTGCGTCAACTTCTCAACATCTTTGATAAATTGATCGCCTCGTTGTTCAAAAGTCTTGAACTGATCCCAACTGGCATTGGCTGGCGATAGCAAAACAATATCACCTTCATCACTGTCCGCATAAGCTGCTGGAACAGCTTCGTCAAGGTTATCTACCTTTTGGATATGTTCAACCCCTGCCTTTTGAAGTGAAGCTTCCAATAAATCAGCAGTCTCACCAAATAGAACAGCAGCTTTGACATGTTCTTTAAATTGAGGGATCAATTTATCAAAGGTATAGCCTCGATCCAACCCACCAGCGAGTAAGATAACTGGCTTATCAAAGCCTTCAAGGGCCATTTGGGTTGCCTCAATATCAGTTGCCTTAGAATCGTTGTAAAAGCGGCGACCATTCGCTTCAAGAACAAATTGGCAGCGATGACGAACCCCCGTAAATGTTTCCAAAATATTGGTAATTGCCAAATTTGATTTACCCAACACTTTGGCGGTGGCAATAGCAGCCAGCGCATTTTCAACATTTTGTTTACCGGGAACTTTGATGTCGTCAGCATTCATAATGAATTCGTCGTTGTAATACAGCTTACCGTTCTTTTCGTATGCCCCGTGATCAATTTCGCTGGTTCGGGCAAAGGGAACAACCTCAGCTTGACTGCGATGGCTTAATTGACGCCACTCGTCGGAATCAAAATTTACCACGAAGAAATCTTCCGGGGTCTGATTCATCGTGATCCGCATCTTGGCATTCACGTAATTTTCCCGGGTCTTATGGTAATCCAAGTGATTAGAGAAGATATTGGTCAAAACGGCCACGTGGGGATGGAGATTTTTAATTCCCAGCAACATAAAGCTGGATAATTCCATCACAATTGTATCATCGGCAGTTGCCTTTTTAGCAGTCTCAGTCGCGGAAATACCAATATTTCCGGCAGCGTAGGCTTGACCCTTTTGGCGTTCTTCATTCAAAATCTTGGTGATCATCGTCACCGTCGTCGTTTTACCATTACTTCCAGTAACCCCCACAATTTCGGCATCTGTAATCTGGGCGGCTAATTCAACTTCAGTGATGATTGGTAAATGGTGATTAACGGCCGAGTTTACAACCGGGTTGTCATAAGGGATACCCGGATTCTTAACCATCAGATCAAAGCCACGATCCAAAATATCTGCGGGCTGTTCACCAGTGAGCGTTTCAATCCCACGGTCATTGAGCTCTTTAACTTCGGGCAACTCACTTGCTGGCTTGGAATCGCTCAACGTCACTGTTGCCCCGAGTTCCTGCATGGTTTCTGCTGCGTGAGTGCCACTTTTACCGGCACCCAATACTAATACTTTTTTATTTTTATAATCATCAATAGATTTCATCGTCAATTCCCTCATTCAAAGTTATTTCAGTATAGTCAAAGAGGCTGGATACAAAACAGCCGTTTTGTTCCAACCTTTAAACAATCGTTATGATACTTGCAGCTGCTGCAATCAAGGCAATCGACCAAAATACAATGTCGATCTTCCACTCATTCCAGCCGAGCATTTCAAAATGGTGATGAATCGGTGTCATCTTGAAAACCCGTTTGCCGGTGAGCCTGAAAGAGGCCACTTGAATCATAACGCTAGCTGTCTCACCTACATAAATGATTCCGATAATGAGCAATGAGAATTCATGGTGAACCAGGATCGACACACAGGCAAGTGCAGCCCCAAGTGCCAAAGAACCCATATCCCCCATGAAAATCTTTGCTGGTTTGTGATTAAAGATAAAGAAGCCTAACAGACCACCGACAATGGTGAAACAGAAGACAGCCACCTGTACTTGGTGCTGGTACAATGCAATGATGCCATAAGCTCCAAAAGAAATGATGCCGAGACCAGCAACCAACCCATCCAAGCCATCGGTCAGGTTGACAGCATTTGAAAAGCCAACCAACCAAAAAACAATGAACAGAATGTACCAGTATGACACACTTAAATCGTGGGCAAACGGAATTTTGAATGCCATCGGAAAGCCTTCATGAAGATAAACCAACGAAAAGACAATTGCGGCCACAATTTGACCTAAAAATTTCTGCCAAGCTTTCAAGCCTTCATTCTGACGCTTAAATAACTTGATACTGTCGTCCCACATACCAATTAATCCATAGGCAATCAAAACAAACAGTAAGATTAACAGAGTCGGATTTAAAATGTGTTGAGTCCAGCCAAATACCAAATCAGTTAAAATGGTCGCAATGATAAACAGAATACCACCCATGGTGGGGGTTCCCGACTTTTTCTCGTGCCAAGTCGGACCTTCTTCTCGAATCATTTGACCCTCATGCTTGCTTCTAAAGTACTTGATTAGGCTTGGCATAAACAAAGCCGTAATTATAAATCCACTTAATAAAGGTATCGCCCAATTAATCATTATCCCGTTAACCCATCCTTAAACTATTCAAAATTTACTTTTAGTGTTTCTTTTCCATTAATTGATTGAGAGAAATTAATGCTTTGGCTGTTGGCGTAGCCCGTTCCAGTTGACTGCAATTTCATCCCAGTCAGTTTACAGAGCTTCTGAACGTCAGCCTTACTCCAGCCAATAATTCTTGGCATCTTCCAACCACCGTTAGTCAAAATGAAGACGCGGTTTTGTTCATTAATCTTTTCACCAGCCACTGGCGATTGCTTGGTCACCGTGCTGCCACTTCCAATTGTCACAACATCGAACCCTTTCTCATTCAAAGCTCGTTTAGCTTGCACCGTTGTGTTGTATAGAACGGAAGGCATTGTCTTTTTAACCGCAGATTGCTTGGTGTTCGAGTTTTGCAAAGCTCTGGTAATCACTGGTTTAAAGATTTCTGCCAATAATTGGGTGGCAGTTTTGGTTCCAGTGAGTTGCGGTTGCTTCATCGTGATAAACATCACGTACCGCGGATTATTTGCCGGTACCATTCCAGCAACAGAGTACAAGTAGCTATCATCACCGGAAGCATAGCCCCCATATCCGTTACTAACTTGAGCTGTCCCAGTTTTAGCAGCAATTCGATAACCTTTGATTTTATAATCTTGACCAATTCCGTAACTCTTATAAACCACATCCTGCATGTGTTTACGGACCTTTTTGGCTGTTTCGGCACTGATTGGATGCCCAACGACTTTTTTGCCATACTTTTTGATCGTCTTACCATTGCTGGAATCGGTTATTTTTGAAATAAAGTACGGCTTCACCATTGTACCATTATTTGAAACAGCAGTTAATGCCTGCATCATCTGCATGGTCGTGACTTCAATCCCTTGACCAAACGACGTATCAGCCTGTTCAATTGGATAATTGAATTGAATCCGACCACTTAATTCTCCAGGTAGGCCAGAATTAGTTGACTTCAAGAAGCCAAAACGTTGAATGTACTTTTTCCAAGTCTTTGACCCCATTTGCTGTTCAAGGTGAGCCATGGCAACGTTACTTGAAAGGGCAAACCCCTTGTTGAATGTAATGTAGCCCCAACCAGCTGGATCCCAATCAGGAACAATCTTGCCGTCAATTGAATAACGACCGGATTCGTATGTTTCACTTCCGTTGAAGTGCCCGGAGTTAATCGCAGCTGAGAGTGTAAACACCTTCATCGTTGAACCAGGTTCATACGTATCAGCAGTGAGCGTGTTGGTCCAAGCCTTGTTAATCCCCTTGAGAGTCGACGCATTAAACGTCGGCCGTTGAGAAGCGGCGACGATTTTACCAGTCTTAGCGTCCATCAGGACAGCATTCATCCCCGCTGGATGAACTTGGGAGGCCACTGAATTCATTTCACTTTCAAGCAGCGTTTGAATTCGGGAATCAATGGTTGTGTAAATATTATCGCCATTTTGGACCCGTTTTTCTTTCTGCTTTCTACCTGGCAGTTTATAACCATAGACATCGTATTGGGCATCTTTATACCCATTCTTGCCGGCCAGTACTTTGTTAAAAGCCTTCTCAATTCCCATTTGGCCAACAAGATTTGTGCCACCGGTTTTTTTGTTGTTTTGAGAAGTTGCGACCCCAATCAGATTAGACGAAAAGACCCCGTTTGGATAGAGTCGGGCTTGCTGCTGGACAAAATCGATTCCGGGAAGATGTTCTGCTTCGATCTTCTTCTTGGTAATCAAGGAAATATTGGTTCCAGCACTACCGAACTCAACCTGAAAAGGTTGTTTATTTTTTGGAGATAGAATTTTCAAGGCTTTCTTCTCAGAAATTGGTAAGTATTTGGCCAAAATCCTTGCAGTCTTGTCCTTATTCACCACATAAAGTGGCTTGTCATTTAAACCGCGCTGGCTTTTATCCAAGACGGCATAGAGCGAATATGTACTTGTATCCTCTGCAATTGGGTTCCCATCAGCATCATAAATAGTCCCACGCCTAGCTTTAAGGGTCTGGGTCTGGGTATAGAGCTTTTGGGCCTGTTCGTTAAGATTAACATTCTTAACATTTTTGCCAACTGCAATAACGAGAAGCCGCGTTGATAAAAAGACGAACACGCTCACAAAAAAAAGAAGGAGAAACTTTCCCACTATCCTTCGATTCCAAGTGTCGCCCTTTTTACCTGCGGAATGGTTAGATGAACCTTTCATTTGGTAACATTCCTTATATTAGCGTTTTTAAGTGACATATTACCCTGCTTGGCAACCTTTTCTAACCGGCTGCTGCTCTGAAGCTCACCAATTTGTTGATTCAAATTCGTATTATCGTTACGTACATTGACAATTTGAGTGTCAACATGCTGGAGCTGGTGTTGAGCATTCGACAAAGCAATTTTTGACGATACAACTAATAACATTAACACAGTTAAGATGACACTGCCACTCACAATCAGTAGCTTTTCAAAAGGCGAAATTTTGAGCTTAGTGGCGACACGAACCTGTTTAGTGACAACTTCATCGGGTGTCTGTTCCGGCGACGAAACGTAAGTCTTTGGTTCTTCAGCAATATTACGAGCTAAATTATTTTGTGCCATAATTATGTATTCTTCCTTTAGTTTATTTTTTGATTCGCTCAATTATCCTTAATTTTGCACTGTGAGAACGGTGATTCTCTTCTAGCTCAGACTCACTTGGGATAATTGGCTTTCGCGTAATGCTTTTATATTTGGGCTTAATACCTTCTGGAATAATCGGTAAGTTCGGCGGTAATTCAGGCAAGGATGTCTTCTCCCGAAACATGGTCTTAACCAGCCGGTCCTCTAATGATTGGAAGGTAATCACACTAATTCGGCCACCAACAGCCAGCAGATCAATTGCCTGTTCCAACGAATCTTCCAACGCAGACAGTTCATCGTTCACCGCGATCCGAATTGCTTGAAAGACTTTCTTGGCTGGATGGCCGCCATGGCGACGAGCTGCAGCGGGGATTGCCTCCTTGATCACTTCGACCAAGTCGTCCGTCGTATCAATCGGCTGGCTCTCTCGTCTTTCTTCAATCAGTCTGGCAATTTGTTTTGAAAACCGTTCTTCGCCGTAGCGATAAAATATCCGAACTAATTTTTCATATGGCCATTCGTTCACGACTTTCCACGCATCCACTGGATTGTTTTGATCCATCCGCATATCCAGCCGGGCATTGAATCGGTAACTAAAGCCGCGACCAGCTTCATCAAATTGCGGTGAGGAAACCCCTAGGTCGTACACAATGCCGTCAATTTCTGTGACTCCGAGTTCTTGGAGGGCGGCAGTCAAATGCCTGAAATTATCATGAACTAATGTTAATTTGTTGGCAGCAATAAATTTCTTAAGGTGCTTTTCATTGTAGGCAATCGCTTCTTCGTCCTGATCAAAAGCGTAAAGATGCCCACTTGTGAGTTGTTCTAATATTTTGGTGGAATGGCCTCCACCACCCAGTGTTGCATCAACATATGTACCGGCCGGATTAATGTTCAAACCCGCGACCGCTTCATTAAGTAAAACGGTTACATGTTCAAATTTTGGCATCAGGCCACCCCCTCATTCGCTATTAGTTTATGATGCTTGTTAAAAATCAATCATATTTTCCGCAATTTCATTAAAGTTCTTTTCAGCATCGCTACTGAAATCGTTCCAGCGGTCATCACTCCAAATTTCAAACCGATTTGAAACGCCGACGACCACACATTTTTTCTCAATCTGGGCGTATTCCCTTAATACATTGGGAATATTGATTCGCCCCTGTTTATCAAATTCGCACTCAACTGCCGCCGAGAAGAAAAACCTGGTAAAGTATCGGGCATCCTTCTTGTTGACTGGCAGATTGTCGATTTTATCCTGAATCTTTTCCCATTCAACCATTGGATAACCAAATAGGCATCCGTCCATCCCTCGGGTCACAACAAATTTGTCACCGAGGTCTTGACGAAATTTTGCGGGGATAATAATTCGTCCTTTGGCGTCAATATTATGTTGATATTCGCCCATGAACATAGAATTATCCCCCTTTTTTCAACTCGCAATCACATTCTACCACAATTCCCCACTATCAACCACAAGCCCTCTATTTTTGTAAAAATAATGTTATGTAGTGATTTAATGCTTTCAATTAGGGGCTCAATTCCTTGATCCATCAAAGATTATGACAGATGAAGACTTTTCCCCATTTTTAGTCAAAAAAAGAACAACCGCTTCGAAAAGCCGTTGTTCATCCCGATAAAAATGATTTTAAAAATTAAGTTAAAATTTTTCGATGATAATATAGAATCCCACCACAATCCAACACAAAAATAAAAGCAAATCACTAAATCGCCAGAAAAAGACAAAGAATTTTTTGTAAGTTAACGTCTCATCAGTAAAGATCTTCCATAACAGTATCATTAAGCACAGGCTGAGCCAGACGATGACCACTTCTGGAATATAGGATTCCGCAAGGCTGTTTCGGCTTATCTGATGAATGAAAACTAATAATACAGGCGGCCAAAGATCCAGTGGGGCAATTTTGATATGGGATTTAAAGGGGGCGCTTTTCTTCAGTGCCCGAATAAAACCGGCAATCAAAATTAAGATGACAAATTGAAGCAGAAACGTGATGATAGCAGTCATCCACGGATACAAGTGCATGGTCCAACCCTCCTGACTTTGACAAAACGTATTGCATTGAATCATAATGATAGTTAAACTGTTTATGGAATATATTGAGAAAGTGGTGCAAATATTGGCGCGTAAAAAGAGAACTCGATTTCAAAAGATTACATTAGTTTTTGTTTGGATTATGATTATCGCAACGATTGGTTCACTGGTTATTTCGGCAATCATGACATTTGTATAGAACGGTACTGGTCCAAAAGCCCTGAACCCATTAGCGAGTTGAACTTTTCCAAGCCACTCCTGATTTTGGCGTGTGTTTAGAGAGGCAGATTCCCAGATGATGGCTTTTCAGGGCCCGTTTTAACAGTCGAATAAGGCCGCAGGCTGGAGACAATTAAATTTGTCCCAGCCTTTTTTCTGTCTCAAGCTAAGACTGCTTCTCTTTATAAACCTGCCGCGGCCGTGACCCATCTTGGGGACCAATATAGCCCTTGTTTTGCAAATCATCGATTAACCTTGCAGCCCGGTTATATCCAATTCTAAAGTGCCGTTGCAATAATGACGTGCTGGCTTTTTGCTGGTCAACCACAAAATCCAAAGCATCTTGGAATAATTCATCTTCCGAATCGGCCTGATCTTCTTGCTTAATCTCCTCATCGCTAACCATCATCGATTCATCATAATCCGCTGATTGTTGGTCAGTAATGAACTTAACCACTTTAGCAACATCCTGATCAGGAATAAAGGCCCCCTGAACGCGAATCGGCGTATTTGAGTCGATTGGTAAGAATAGCATATCGCCACGTCCCAGCAGTTTCTCAGCCCCGTTCGTGTCGATGATTGTCCGTGAATCGATCCCGCTTGATACCGCAAACGCAATTCTTGACGGCACATTCGCTTTGATCAAGCCGGTAATTACATCAACGGATGGTCGTTGAGTTGCTAAAATCATATGGATTCCAGCAGCTCGGCCCATTTGAGCCAAACGGATAATTGCCGCTTCAACATCGTTTGAAACGGTCATCATCAAGTCGGCTAATTCATCCACAATTACCACGATATAAGGCATTGGTTGAATTTTAGTGTCATTCTCTTGATTGTTTTTGGCCACAAAATCGTTATAGGTGCTGATTTTTCGTTGCCCAAATTTTGCGAACAACTCGTAACGATTTTCCATTTCAGAAACAACTTTTTGAAGCGCTCTGGCCGCTTTCTTAGGTTCAGAAACCACTGGGCTCAGCAAGTGCGGGATGCCATTATAAACACCCAATTCAACTTTTTTGGGATCAATCAGCATCAATTTTACCTGACTGGGCTTGGCATTGAGCAAAATGCTTGTGATAATCCCGTTAATCGCAACGGATTTCCCACTTCCGGTTGAACCGGCAATCAGTAAATGCGGCATCTTGGTTAAATCAGCCGTGATCACATTCCCATTAACGTCCTTGCCAAGTGGTACCTGCAGCAGATGCCCATGATTATCTGGTTGGTGTTCGACTACGTCCCGAAAGGAAACTGTGGCAATTTTCTTATTTGGCACTTCAATTCCAATGAGTGACTTACCGGGAATCGGGGCTTCAATTCGGATATCTTTGGCCGCCAGAGCCAAGGCAATATCATCCGATAAATTCACAATACGGCTCACTTTAACCCCGATGTCTGGGTGCAATTCATATTTGGTGACAGACGGGCCTAAACTAACATGCTTAATTTCTGCTTTCACACCGAAACTGTCCAAAGTCTTTTGGAGCACCTTGGCATTATGATCAATTGACTTAAGCTCACTTGATTGATCGCCTTGGGGAATTTCTGTCAGCAACTCTTTTGTTGGCAGCTTATACGAATCATCCTCTTGAACATCGACCAAGTCAGTATCAGACTTTGGTTCAACCTCATCCTTTTCAGGCACTTTGGCGGATTGGCCTTCCGGATCAGGCATCGTTTGTTTTGAAACCGGCATCCCAGAAATGGTAATGGCAGAAGTCGAGAACTTTTTGAGTTCAGCCTGATCAGACTCAGTCGGACCCTTTTCGGCATCCGTCGGCTTAACATCCATTTGTTCAGTAGAAGCGGGTTGTTGTTTAGCCGGTTTGGCCTGCATTGCCCTTACTTTACCTGCCACGGTCGAAACAGCGTCCTTGCAAACGAGCAGTCCCTTATGCAGGCCAACAAATAATTTACCAAACGAAATGTCAAATAAAACAAAGATACCAGAAAGGGCAATCAAACTCGCAATGATGCCAGTTCCAATTTTGCCCAAAAGAATATGGCAAACATCAAAAATGCAAGTGGCGATGATACCACCGCCAATATTGGAAGTAGTATTAGCAGAAGCCATGTCATCGGTTAATTTTCCCCAGTTGGCGGTGATGAAATTAACTGGCTGGGCCGTTTGGATATATTCAACCAAAGTCAGCCACAGCAAGATTCCAATGACCAACAGCATCGTCCCGATCCAATATCGAGGCTTAATCTTTGGTAACTTCGAAAAGCCAGCCAGCCAAAATCCGGCAGCAATCATCCCAATGAGCCCAACAGGATACAAGCTGCCAATCAAGATCCGGACCAAATTAATGACCAAGACACCAACAATTCCCGCATGAAACAGGCCCAACAATGCCAGAATTGCCATTACCGCCCCACAGAGATTGCTTGAATACTTAGCTAAAAAGCCCTGCTGCTTGGTACTGGTCTTTCGCGGTTTGCGAGTTGTTTTCCGACGTGTTCGTTTTGTCGCCATACGTGGCATTCCTCCCTTCTTCAAGAATGACTGGTGCTTGCCTTTATTTTAACTTGTCATGTTCATACTTGTGAGTCCGTTCAAGGTGATTAAACTCTTGTTGCCGCAACACTTCATAAATGACGATGGCACAGGTGTTTGAGAGATTAAGTGCCCGAATATGGTCATCATCTTGAGGGATGCGAATCGCCTTTTCAGGATTCTGACGCATGAATGGTTCCGGTAGGCCCGTGGTTTCTTTGCCAAACAACAGGTAATAATCTTGACTGGAATCGGAATAATCAGGATCGGTATAATCCTGGTTTGCAAATTTAGAAACCAAAAACAGGTTTTTAGGATCCTTGACGGTCGCCAAAAATGCCGGTAAATTCTCGTGATAATTGATTTGAACTTTATTCCAGTAATCCAATCCAGCTCGCTTCAGGTGCTTGTCATCAATGCTAAACCCGAGTGGTTCAATTAAATCTAAAACGGTGTCCGTCCCTGCACAGGTCCGGGCAATATTACCGGTGTTGGCCGGCATTAATGGTTCAAATAATACAATGTGATTTGTCATGTTGTCCTCCGAAATTAATTAAATTGCTGAGTTAAAATTGAAACATCAACCGTCACTGACTTCATATTTTCGACTAATCGGGCTGCATCCGTATTCTGATTTTTCCCCCAATGAAGTGGGGTCATGATCATCAGTGAGCGCTGCAACCCGGCTGGAATCTGAAAGGAATAACGCAACTGGTGCACGGTGGCGTCAGGATAATGTTCGAAAAAGAGATCGTAAACTTTTTGATTCGAATATGAACTGTTGGGCTGATCCGCGCCAAATAGCAATTCCCGCAATTCATGAAGGTAGTGACTGTTGGGGATAATCTTAATCAATTGCCCACCTGGTTTGATTACCCGATTAAACTCATCGTACGCCGAGGGTGAAAATAAGTCGATCACCATGTTGAAGGCATCGTCATTAAACGGCAAGTGAGCCAAATCTGCAACACAAAAAAATGCATCCGCCCCATGTTGGGTCGCTAAGTTAATCCCATCTTTTGAGATGTCAAAGCCAACTGCCACATCCTGAGCCTGACGTAACTTCATCAGCTTAGCCAATGGGGTCCCTTCCCCGCAGCCAACGTCTAAAATGGTTTCAGGAGAGCTGTCCAGTCGCTCATAAATTGCTTTGATAATTGGGTCAAACAACCCTGCTCGAAGGATCCGATTGCGGGCAGTCAACATCTCAGAATCGTATTCATTATTGGAATGATGTGTGAGAAAATACAGGGTGCCCTTTTTAGAAATATCAAAGCCATGACCATTTGGACATTGCAAAGTCGTGCCTTCAACCTGCTGGAATGGTTGGTCGCAAATTGGGCAGCGAAAGATGTTGATATTTTGGGTGACAAATTGTGTTCCGAATTCGATTTTTTTCACGCGAAGGCCCTCTCCTAAACCAGTTAATTATATCACAAACAGCAAACTAAGAGCCCCCACCTCACGATTCAACAAAATGACGGTGGAAGCTCAATTTTTTATTTGTAATTAAAATCGATTTAACGTAATAAAACTTTTCATATCACCAGGAAGCGATGATGTACAACTAATTTGGCGATCATTGAATGGATCATAAAATTCCAAGTGGTAGCAGTGCAATGCTTGGCGAGCCATTGAATGATCATCTGGGTTGTAAAGCCAGTCACCAATTAATGGGTGGCCTAGCGCACCTAAGTGTACCCGAATCTGATGGGTTCTACCCGTGTGCAACTGAAGCCGGACCAAAGTTTGCTTGGGCATCCGATCCACGACCCATCCCTCAGTAATCGACATCTTACCGGAGTCGACAACTTGTCGTTTGACAAACGAGGCCTCATCACGACCAATTGGCAGGTAAATTTCAAAATGGTTGGGAGAAATTTTACCAGCTGCAATTGCCAAATAAGCTTTCTGAATAGTTCGATCTTTCAACTGCTTATCTAAAACCGAATGAGCAAAATGGTGCTTGGCAAAAATCACCAAGCCGCTGGTGTCTTTATCCAAGCGGGTCACAATGTGAATTTTCTGGTTGGCGTACCCTTTTCGTTGGTAATAACCCTTCACGCGGTTCACTAACGTATCTTGCACATAACCATGCGATGGGACTGAAGCAACGCCGGCCGGCTTATCAACCACGAGAAAATTAGGGTCTTCATGGACAATCCTGATCGGCACCTGCGAGGTGTTGACGTGATCGTTTTCAGGCTCTGGCGGTAAAATAACCGTCACCACATCGTTCTTGGCCAACATTCGGTTCACCAGCGATGCTTGGCCATTAACCAAAGTTTGACCGCCATGATACTTGATCTTCTTGAGTAAGGTTCGCGTAATCCCATACCCCATGATGAACGTCCGAACTTTAATTGGGCTATCCCCTTGATATTGCCAAGTAAACTCAGTCATCGGCTTTTGCCCGACCAATGAAGGAGTTGCTGACCCGTCGCCAAAATTGGGTGTGCCGATACTGAGCAAACGCAATTCGCCGCTTGGAAATTCGGTATTCGATTGAGGCAATCGGTTCAGTGGAAATCACCTGATGATCACATGTCAAAATTGTTTGGCCCGAAGACTTCAAAACAACCTTAATCCACTCATCAGGAGCAATAATCAGCGGTGATCCCAATGTTCGAAAGACCCGGTTATTGATCGAAGAAATTTCAGCCACCTGAATGGCGTTGAGGAGTGGGTTAATAATCGCTCCGCCGACTGATTTATTATAAGCGGTTGAGCCGCTGGGCGTTGAAACACACAGGCCATCCCCCCGAAAACTCTCGAACAATTGATTTTTAATATAGAGATCAGCCACCATAGTCCCGTTAATCTGCTTAAGCGTCGATTCATTCAAGGCCAAGCCGACATCGGCAAGCCCGCCAGTCACGTAATTCACGCGAATATCAAGCAACGGATAGGTCACACTTTGACCGTTGTCATGCTCCAAACTATCAACCAATTCGCTGACTTCATAATCCCGCCAGTCGGTATAAAAACCTAGATGCCCGGTATGAATGCCGACCATTCGGATCCGGTCGCTGATATCTTGATAATGGTGAAAGGCGGACAATAAAGTCCCATCCCCGCCAACGGAAATCACCATTTCGGGGTTCAAGCCATCCACACTCAGTGACTGAGACTGGTCAATTTCTTGTTTTAAGGAGGTTGCCACGTTGTTCGACGACTCTCCGAGATTACTGTAAATCGCTATTTTCATCTGAAGACTTCCTCAATTTGCCGCCTGATGACTTGTTATTGGTTTCTTGAAGCTCATCTCGAATTTCAGACATCTCTTCATCCAATTTAAACGCAGCCTCTGCGGAGCGCTTTAAACGAACTTTCAAGTCATCTGGAAATTCGCCTTGGTATTTGTAATTCAGTGAATGCTCGACAGTTGCCCAGAAGTTCATCGCCAAAGTTCTGACTTGAATTTCAGCTAAAATCACTTTTTCGCCTGACAACATCTGAACCGGGTATTCAAAAATGATGTGGTAAGAACGATAACCACTTGGCTTTTTATTGTGGACATAGTCACGTTCTTCTAGAATATTAATGTCGGTCCGTTTTCTCAACAAATCAACAACTTGATAGATATCTTCAACAAACTGGCACATAATCCGCAGGCCAGCAATATCTTCCATATCTTCTTCCAAACGATTCTCCGAAATATGGCGTCTGACCATTTTTTCTTTAATACTATCAACGGGTTTAACCCGCCCAGTCACAAACTCAATTGGACTGCGCCCATCAATTTTTAAGAACTGCGCTCTAATTCCACGCAGTTTTACTTTTAACTCATCTACAGCTTGTTTGTAAGGTATCAAAAAATTATCCCAATTTTCAACCAAGCTAACACTTCCATTCTATTCATGCTCGAGTGAGCACCTTATCCAGTTAAAATCAAACTGAAGTTAATTTTACCATACTCCACCCCCTTTCCAAAGATTCTAACGTGTCTTTGTGAGCAAATATGTTGTTTTTACGTGAAAATTTGGTATTCTTAGTTAAGTAAATAATTAGTATATTACTTAAAATTGTCGGTTAAAAACTGGAGGGCAATATTGTGTTAGAGATATATTTATTTATTGATCCGCTAAATCGACATTGTTATGACGCCGAAAAAGTAATCAATAAAATTTCGCAACAGCTTAAATCAAATGTCTCGGTGAGATTCTTATCGATGTTAAACCTCAAGATTCTACACGACCTGACATCCAAACATGATCCCAACGTGCTTGATCACGATCTGCCTTTTAAAATGATTTTGGATACCAAGGCTGCTTCATTTCAAGGCAAACGTTACGGTCGGGAATTTTTAATGGATCTCCAACATGAGATTCTTGATAATTCAGCCGACTATTGTGACGATTTGGCTTTAGAATTAGCGGAAAAAAATGGTCTGGATTGTGATATGTTTCGCGAAGACCGCCGTTCAAGCTTAGCTGAGAAAATGTTCCGTTCCGATCAGCGAGTGGCCAACGAAATGTCCGTCAAGACACCATCAAGTACGGTGCTGTTTAACTCGGCTGTTGATAACAATGGTCTCTTAATTAAAGATTATGACTATAATTCATTGTATAATTTCTGTTCCCGCAGTATCAGCTCCGCAAAGCACTTCGAAGAACTTGCAAAACCAGCGCACTCGGATGCAACGGTCGTGCAGTTTGTGAGCTTAAGATAACGATGCAGTGACCACCAAGTTGCCGCAATTACATAAAGGCCTACCATCAGTCATCCTCATTTTGAGTGACTGACGGTAGGCCTTTATTATGAGTAATCGCTGTTTCGGCTTCGTCTAAGCGGTGCTAATGACACCTCACCTTATTTCATTGTCAACTTCTCAAACTGATCCAATCTCTGCTCAAAAATTTCAAACGCATGTTCAAGATAATCTGGCTTCGTCATATCCACGCCTGCCTTCTTCATCACGTTGGTTGGGATATCCGAACTCCCAGATTTTAGGAAGTTCAAATATTTTTCAACGCTATCTTTGGTGCCATGAACGATGCCATCGGCTAACGTTGAAGCTGCCGCGAATCCTGTCGCATACTGATAAACATAAAAGTTGTAATAGAAATGCGGAATCCGTGACCATTCCAAACCGATTTCATCGTCCGAAATAACCGCATCCCCATAATATTTATGATCCAAGTCCCGATAATAGTTATCCATGAAGTCAGCCGTTAGTGGTTGGCCTTTGGCATCCTGTTCGTGAATATATTGTTCAAACTCCGCAAATTGGGTCTGCCGAAAGACCGTTCCCTTGAAGCCATCAAGATAATAGTTCAGGACAATCTTCTTCATTTCCGGGTCATCTTTAAATTGATCCAGCAAATAATCCGTCAAAATATTTTCATTGGTCGTTGAGGCAATCTCAGCCACAAAAATCGAATAGTCCCCATACTGGTAAGGCTGATTGTGAGCGGAATAGTAACTGTGCATACTATGGCCGGTTTCATGAATCAACGTATACAAATTATCCAGATTATCCTTCCAATTCAATAAAATGAACGGGTTGGTATCGTATGTGCCAGAGGAATAACCACCAGATCGTTTGAACTGATTTTCAACCACATCAATCGAGCGATGATCAAATTCTTCCTTCACATGGCTCACATAATCCGGTCCCATCACCTGCAGTGCATCCAAAGCAATCTCTTTGGAGCGGTCAAACGTGTACTTGGGTGACTTCTTGCCCACCAATGAGGTATACAGATCATACATATGCAAGTCATCTAAATCCAGAATCCGTTTGCGTAACACTATGTAGCGATGCAGCAAGTCCAAATGGTTATTCACCACGTCAATCAGATTTTGATAGACGTTGGTTGACACTTCATTGGCAGCCAGCGTGTGCTGAAATTGACCATAAACCTCGTACAATTTTTTAAAGGCCTGCTTGCGAACATCTTGACTGGTTGATTCCAAGAGAATGCCATAAACGCCTTGGGATAACTGAACCTGATTGCCATTATCATCCGTCACAACGGGGAACGGCAAATCAGTATTGTCAAGAATGCCAAACGTTTTTTCACCAGCCGAAAAAATATCGCTGGCACCGGCGAGGACTTTCTCCACATCGTTACTCAAAATGTGACCACGTTTTTCAAAAGTCTGGTCAAATAAACGCTTATAATCGATTAATTTTGGTTCCTGATCATAATACTGTTTCATCGTACTTTCAGATAACGTCAATAATTCAGGATCGAACCATGAAACCGCTGCGCCAAATTTAGCGACCATTGATTCAACCCGTGAAAACATTGCTTGGTATTTGGTTTCACTGGTATCTTGATCATTTTTCAGCTGGGCATAGACATACACCTTTTCCAACTTTCGGTTCAAATCCAGATAAAAACTAGTCGCCTTCAATAGCGCGTCAGCACCATTTTCAAGGCTTCCAGCAAGTTGCGCAATCACTGGTAATTGGTCTTGAACGGCTGAAAAGACTTTTTCAAAATCAGCATCCGTTTTGTAAACAGTGGTTAAGTCCCAAGTTAATTTCTCTGGGACATCTTTTCTGAGAGGTAATTTTTGCGTATTAGCCATGTGATCCTTTCACTCTCCTTTAAACATTCGATTATTTCAAGGTTATCACATTAAATGGCCGCTCGTCATGATAAAGCGCCGTTTTTGGTCATATCCAGAGAACCATTCGGGCTGACGGACAATTTTAATCCCATCAATCGTATGCCGGACATACCCTTGTGTCCGTAAGGCAATAATAAAATTAGTGAATTCAATTTGAAAAAAGCGGACGTAATTATCCACTTGGGCCATTTGGCGGCCAAATAATTTTACTGACTGGACAAATAGGTCATTCAACTGATCATTGGAGACGTCAGATTGCCCCGATTCAAACAATTGTAATACCAGCCACACTTTCCAACAGAGAATCGTTCGCTTAAAAAGTGGCACCCCCATCCCCTGCTTGCTGTGGCAAATCATCGGGCAGCCGACAAATATTCGGCCACTTTCATAACACTTTGTCACCATATCCCGGTAAGTATTGTTTTTGAGCACAATACTTTGTTGAATCCGTTTCAATTGATTTAACAGGGATGTTCGATTCTTATTGAGTGAAATTGCGGGTGTTGCCGGTTGTTGGTAACTCTGCACGAATTTCAAAATTGCAGCCAGCGTCGAAAAGTTTCGGGCCTGACTCACAATTTTACCTGCCAATTCACGCAACTGAAAATATAACCAGAACTGATTATTGGCAACGGAATAAAATATGATGTAAAAGCCTAATTGCGGGTGGAACCTGGCAAACTTGGCAACCGCCTCTGAACGTAATATTCCAGTTCGCCGGCGATCGCCAAGAATCCAAATCACATCATAGCCGAGGGACCGGTAATTCCGGGTCCGCCGGGCGATTTCCGAAAACGAAATTGGACTGCATTGGTACTCGAGCACTAATTGATCGTTCGGTAAAAAAACATCTGCGCGCTGTTCAATCGACATCATGGTTGCCTCAATTTCAACCAGATGCCCTATTGCTTCGACCTGCTGCTTAAACATCAACTTCCCTTTCAAATGTGTCTGACTTTCATTCTCACTAAAGCCAACGCAGTCTAGCTTGGATTTATGGCTAAAGTGGGGAATTCGATATTGTCCATGCTTATAAATCACTGGTTGTCGGCAACACGGGCAGATAAAGTCCCCTTGATCATAATTGCCAACCGAAGTTGCTGACACCAATTGATTATGACTCATTGCTACTATCATTTCATCACCTTCTATAATTTAAATACGGAAAGCAAGTCGCAGATCTCGAAAAAGTTTACGAAATCGCGAAGATTTAAGCGAATTGGTGTCTAGCACTACCATTTGAGTCAAACTTGGTTATAATTATGAGTAAATTAATCTGGTTGGGAGACTAATGATGCTTAAAAATTTACTCGCATACATTAAAGAAGAGGGCGTCGCCGAGCAACTTTATCATAGTTTGGTTGGCGTCGAAGTTGAGGAACACCGAATTGACAGCAAAGGAAAGTTAAGCCAACTGCCTTACCCCGACAATCTGGGGTCCAGAAAGTACCATTCCTACCTGCAGTCCGACTTCTCGGAATCAATGAACGAACTGATTACCGATCCAAATCCCAATATCGGCGGTGTTCTCAACCAACTTGACACGTTACAAACAGTTCTTTATCGATCAATCGCCGATGAGGAATACATTTGGCCATTAAGTATGCCACCTGCCTTGACCAGTGAGGACACTGATTTTATCAAAGCTCACTTTGGCCGCCCAGCCTATCAAAAATATCGTGATTATCTCACAGAAAAATATGGGGTTTCCCACAAGATTGTCACAGGCGTTCACGTTAATTTTAGTATCTCGGAACCCGTCGTCAATCGTCTCTACACCCATTACGAAGACCAATTTAAAAGTTTGGTCGAATTTAAAAATGCTTTGTATTTACAATTAGCTCAAAACATTGTGCTTCATCGCTGGCTGATTACATACCTGTTTGGAGCAAGCCCAATTACCGAAAAAGGCTATCTAAACGATGTCGTGCCAACGTTGGTGGATCACCCTGTCCGGAGCATTCGAAACAGCATTTACGGCTATGTGAATAATCCGGAAGATCACGTCGACACAACCATGTATTCCAGCCTCAACCATTACATTGATACCATCACCAAAGCCGTTGATGATGGCCGTCTATACTCGCCGATGGAATTTTACGGGCCGGTTCGCTTTCGGGGGCAAGGCAACTTAAAGGATTATCGGACAAAAGGTGTTTCTTACCTTGAACTACGGATCCTTGACAATACTCCCTTCACGCCCAACGGTATCAGCCGCCATGCAATGTATTTTCTCAAATTTTTCTTGATGTATATGCTAGTGACGCCGGTTGACCCGACTAACCTGAAACAAGATCTTGCCCAGTCATTTGATGATAATAATCAAGTTGCCCTGGAAGCGCCTGACCAACCAACTTTCAAAATGGCTGAAGGCATCAAAATATTTGATGAGCTACTTGCCATGGCCAAATCTTTGCACGCCCACTCTGAACAATTACAGGCATTGGATGATTTCAGTGAAGTGATTACCCACCCGGAACTCACGGCGTCAGCAATGCTCCTGCCCCATATTAAGGACCATAGTTTAATGGCATTTGGTGTGAACATCGCGAAGAAATGGAAAGCTTTGCGGCTGAACAATCCCACGCTGTTACCTGCCATGGCCAATCTAACCGTAGCCACTCAACGTTTAATCTTTCATGCCATTCGCTTGGGGATCAGATACTACATGGTCCGAGATGAAGATGGCGAAGAACTATTAATGTTGACATACGATAACGTCACCCAAGTGGTTTATTCTAACAAAATTGGTGACCAAGATCCGGTGAAATATTTATACGACTTATTCCCGGAAATTGAAAAAGTGGCATTTGAAGCAAAGTAATCGATAAGATTGGGACGAAAGGCGATTTGATCCCAGAAAATGACCGAGGCCGAGACATCTATTAAATTTCAATTGATGATCATTCATTTAGATCACCCTAGCCACTTGGATAAAAGCTGCGCCAAACGGCTGATCCCGGCCATTTAACAAAAAAGACCAACTATTCCAAATTAGGAATGATTGGTCTTTTTCGTTAAATTCTGGGATCAAAACGCCTATTCCCAGTCTTGTTTTTTGACTAAATTCCAGGATCAGCCGTTTACACGCTACTGTGAGAACATCGGCATAGCTGGATGCTTATGCTCGAGTTGTCGCCGTCTGGTTGCGCATACTAATGGTTGCGACAAACACGGCCCCTTTGGGATGATTATCCTTCACAGTAATGGTTCCATGGTGCTGGTTAACGATCCATTTTGCAATCGCCAGTCCCAAACCGTTTCCACCAGTCTTGGAATTTCTTGATTTATCAGACCGATAAAATCTTTCGAAAATTCGCTTTTTGTCTTCGTCTGCAATTCCCACGCCAGTATCTCGTACTTCAATTGTCAACTTGTCACGGACGCGGCTGGTTGCAACCGATACTGTGCCACCTTTTGGGGTATATTTGATGGCGTTATCCAATAGAATGATCAATAACTGCCGAATCAAATCTGCATCAAAGTTGCCATGACCGGATGCTCTAAGCGTCTCATCCAACGATTTGTGCTGACTGGCTGCAATATCCTTATACGGTTTCAGAACCTGATCGAACCATTGTTGCAAATCCACGCTTTGAATATTGATTTCAATTCGACCGGCATCGGAACGAGCCAACATCAGTAAACGATTGGTGAGTGTCTGCAAATGCCTCACTTCATCAAGCGAAGTCGAGATCGCATCTACTTGATCAACCACTTGGGACTTCGGTTTCGTCAGCATATATTCCATTTGATTTTGAATCACCGTCAGCGGTGTCCGCAGTTCGTGAGCAGCATTAGCACTAAATTGACGTTGACGTTTCCACGATTCAACAATTGGCTTCATACTTGATCTGGAAAGATAGTAAGCAATGCCAATCGCCAATATCCAAAACAACGTTAAGGTAATTAAGAGCGAGCGCCTAAAGCTGTTAATGGCTAGTAAGTCGGTATCAATGTTCTCCAAGATTAGGACATAATTGCCGGCATACATCGGATTGGTATTGGATTTGGGAACCTTAATCAACAGCGACCGAAAATAGTGCAAGGTGTTATCCGTTGACATCAACGTGACTTCTTGAACCTTGTTAATCTGAGTCTTGTCTAATTTAGTATTGATAAACAAATTGTAAATTCGATTCCCCAGCATTTGAGCGTTGATGATCTGCCCACGTTTATTAAACACTAAAATATTCGTCCGAAATGGGGTATCGCCATTATTAGGGGCGGTCACACCAGGTGCCGTATTCCCATTGTCGGTTCGAAAGCTGGGCTGCTTTTTATTATTCAGGACAACCTGCTTTTGCGTAATGAGTCCGTGGTCGATGTTTTTATAAATCGACTGATGAAAGAAAAAGTTAACCACTAATCCTAACACCATGAATAGCAACGCAAACCCAATCAGCTCCTTGACAAAAAGGGAAAACTGCTGCTTTTGTTGTGGATCGCTGTTCTTCACGCTAGGGCCTCCGTTTCAAACATATAACCAACGTTTCGTAACGTCTTGATTGGTGAAAGTGAGGCTGATTTCTTGAGCTTTTTTCGTAAGTTACTCATATAAACCTCGACCACCGAGATGGCTGTTTCGGATTCAAATCCCCACAACCGGTCAAAAATTTGATCTTTGGTAATGATCGTATCCGGATTTTGAATGAAGTATACCAACAAATCAAATTCTTTGCCATTTAATTCCAGTGGCTTATCGTTGACACTCACAATTCGGTTACTTAAGTTGACCTTAAATGGACCAACGGTCAGCTGGTTGTCGTTACCAAGGTGGCCGCTGCGCTTCAATAAAGCCTTGACCCGCATAATCAATTCTTCTCGGTGAAATGGCTTGGTCAGATAATCATCGGCTCCCAACTGAAAGCCATGCACCTTGTCGTCCAAGGTATCTTTAGCAGTTAAAATCAGCACTGGCATACTTAGATGATCCTCGTTTCGCCAGTGTTTTAAAATATCGTAGCCATTAACTTGTGGCAGCATGAGGTCTAGGACAACCAGGTCATAAATGCCTTCTTGGCCGAGCATCTGACCTTCGAAGCCATCATGAGACACAGTTGTTTGAGCAATTTCATTAAGAAATAATTGGAGGCTCTTGGCAAGTTCTTCGTCATCCTCAACAATCAAAATATGAAGTTCTTTCATGGATGGTATCTCCTTTTGTAAGTACGCGTAGGCACGGGATTAAAACTGGAATATCAGTCTAATCACGTGGTTAAAATTTATGGTTGAAGTGCTTCTGGGGAAATTTCTGCCTAGCAGAGCTGTCCTTCTACTCTATTTAAAGTACCGAGTTTTCACAAAGCCGTCAACTAAATTAGCCAAATTTTATCGAAACCCAATTTTTAAGCTTAATTTATGCTTGCTTCGATAAACTCACTACATCAATAAAAAAAGGAGGTTGATCACATCAAAAGCACAAAGCAATTTATCAAATTCGGGCTGACTGGCCTGCTTAATACAGTCCTAACCTATGTCATTTATTTATTACTGCTTCAACCGACAAACGCCACCTTTGCAATGGGCGTTGGCTACGGCATCACATCGCTTATCGGCTTGTCGCTGAACAATAAATGGGTATTTAAAACCCACAGCAACCTTAAATTAGTGGTTATTAAATATTATGCCACTTATCTGTTTACCTGGTTAATCAGTATTGGCATCGCGCACATTGCCAGCAGTTCAGCAATCATTAACTCACAACTGATTCCACTGGTGAGCTTGATGATTACCGTTCCCACAAACTTTTTGCTTTCAAAATTTTGGGTATTCAACAATAAAAAACAATTAAGGGAGGCCCACCACCTTGGCAGCTAATCAAAGAATGGTTGAAAATGCCCAAATCCGGACCAATAAACGATCTTTCAAAATTGATTGGATCTTAACGCTGATCCTAATCCTAGCGCTATTTCTTTACGGCTGGCAGATTTGGAAAGCTGGTTCAGCAAATGCCTTTTACACCGCGGCAATTAAGAGTATGACGGAAAGCTTCAAGAACTTTTGGTATGGTAGTTTCGATCCTGCAGGTTACATTACCGTTGACAAGCCACCCGTCGCCTTATGGTTTATGGCGATCAGTGCCAAAATTTTCGGAGTGCATGGTTGGAGTGTCGTTCTGCCATCGGTTTTGTTTGGCGTTGGTTCAGTGTATCTTATGTATCGACTGGTTCAACCCTACTTCGGCAAATCAGCGGGCCGCTTAGCAGCACTTGCTATGACCCTCACGCCGATCGTGGTCGCTGATTCCAGAACAAATAACATGGACGCAATTTTGATCTTCTTCTTGTTACTAGCGTTGCTCATGCTGGAAAAAGCAATTGCCAGCCAAAAGTTGGTAACGTTACTCACCAGTTTTGCGTTAATCGGCATCGCATTTAACGTTAAGATGCTCCAAGCTTTCATGATTCTACCAGCGATGTATTTATTTTACTGGCTGGCAGCCAATGAAACTTGGAAAAAGAAGGTTACCAAGCTCGCATTTGCCACAATCTCACTACTCGTTTTCACGTTGGCCCTGCCCTTATCAACCGATATGACCTCCGCCAGCAAGCGTCCCTACATCGGTGGTTCAGAAACAAATTCTCTCATGGAATTGGCGTTTGGCTATAACGGGACTGAACGCTTACTCGGTCAGACGACTGGGACTGGTGGGACCTTTGGTGGCGGAATGAACAGTAAAACGCAGACTAAAAAAGGCGGCGGACCCCAAGGCGGCAAGCTGCCGACGAATATGAAGAAGGGCAACGCAAAAGCCCCTGGAAAAGTCGGTGGTAAAACTGCTCAAGGCATGCCTGGTGGTCAAAATCAAAAAGGCGGCCCGGGAAAAATGGGTAATGGCGGTGGCGGCGGTGGTGCATTTGATATCGGCACCATCGGTCCGTTCAGGTTATTCCAGTCATCACTAGGACCACAAATCAGCTGGTTACTACCCTTCGCCATTATTGGCTTGGTTGGTGGGCTTGTCTTTTTCCGTGATCGTAAGCGCAAATGGTATGCCCTCTCTCGCGAACAAAAGCAGCTGATCTTGTGGACTGGCTGGCTCGTTCCAGTTTATGGTTTCTTTAGCGTTGCCAGTTTCTTTCACCCCTATTACATGATTATGCTGACCCCCCCAATTGCGGCGTTATTTGGAATTGGTGTCACAGCTTTGGTCAAATTGTTCAATCAAGGACGTCGTAACCGTTGGCAATTTTATTTATTGCCGGTCGCGCTTATTGCAACCGCGGCCCTGCAATCCTGGTACGTTTACAGTTACTATCCTTGGCTCACCTGGCTAATTCTGGCGGTGGCCATTGGCATTTCTGCCGGCTTAGTCCTCCTGCCTCACCGAACGATTACCCAGCCATTGATCATTGGTGGCCTACTCGGTATTTTGGTGGCACCGGCCTGGTGGTCGCTCACACCCACAATTGCGGCTGAGTCGGCCATGATTCCGACTGCTGGCCCATCGCTTTTGACATCTGGTCAAGGCGGTTCAGCAATGGGTGGCGGCATGGGCAATAACCAAGTCAACTCTAAATTGCTCAATTATTTGGAGAAGAATCAAGGCAATGCCAAATATCTCTTTGCCACCAGCGATTCGACGACAGCCGCCCCTTATATCATCAAAACGGGTAAGGCCGTCATGGCAATGGGTGGATTTAACGGAACCGATCCGGCAATTACCTTGAAAGAATTTAAAAAATTAGTCAAAACTGGCCAACTCAAATACTTCTATTATTCCGGCAAATCAGGAAATACCGAGATTATTAACTGGATTAAAAAACACGCAACCAAGGTCAAGACCAGCTTGTATCAAAATACCAGCTCACAGGCAGTTGGAACCTCAAGCAGTCAAACCGGCAGTCAGAAGCAACCAAGCTTTAATGGAAAGACCAAACCGACCGGCACCAAGAAGCGGGGTGCCATGACACCGCCATCGGGTGGCAAACGGGGCGCTGGAATGAGCGCCACTAAGAAGCCCGGAACTAAGAGCAAGGCAACCACCCCAACCCGCCAGACTAAGCAAGGTAACGCTCAACAACCTGGTGGTATGGGAATGGGCGGTATGGGCTCAACCGGCGTCCTATACGATCTATCGACAATCTACAAATAATTTGCAAAGGAGGTCCTCAAATGGATAAAGAAACTGAATTAATTTCAATTGTCCTCCCAGTCTTTAATGAAGAAGCTGGCATTGAAAACACAATTGATAGTTTGGAGAATTTCACTGCCAATCAGCCACAAAACTTTGAATTGATTTTTATTGATGACGGGTCAAGCGACCAGAGTGCCAAGTTAATTGCGAGTTCGCAGGCATATCACTCAAATATTAAACTCGTTCAATTTTCCAGAAATTTTGGCCACCAACTCGCCATCACGGCTGGCATCCGTTACGCAAGTGGTGACGCAGTCGTTGTCATGGATGCCGACTTACAAGATCCCCCCCGCTGTGATCGTTGATATGATCAGTAAGTGGCATGAAGGCTATGATGTCGTCTATGGTAAACGGGTGCTCCGGGACGGTGAAAGCTGGTTCAAAAAGTAACCGCGGCAATGTTCTATCGCGGGTTACAAAAAATCACCAGCATCAAAATTCCGTTAGATACCGGTGACTTTCGATTAATGGATCGTCAAGTTGTCCACGAGCTCAGTCGAATGAACGAGACCGACCCGTTTGTTCGGGGGATGGTCAGCTGGGTTGGCTTCAAGCAAGTAGACGTTGAATATGAGCGGCGAGAACGAATTGCCGGCTATTCAAAGTACCCGTTAACCAAAATGATTCGTCTGGCGATGGATGGAGTCACGTCGTTTTCGGCGGTCCCCCTGCAGCTGGCAAATTGGCTGGGAACTTTTTCGATTCTATTTAGCCTGGGCTACTTGGGATTTGCCCTGTTCAACCAAATGGATACCGCTCACTTTGCAGTCTTCTCAATTTTCTTAATGGTCGGAATCCTGTTACTCTCGCTTGGAATGATTGGTTCCTATCTATTCAGGATCTTCGAGGCATCCAGGAAGCGGCCACTATACATTGTTTCAAAGACGACCGGTTTTCAGGATCACCCATCCCCAAAGACTTACTACACAACAACGTTAACAAAACGCGCCAATAACTATTAGATGATAAACGGCCGCCAACCTCTGATTGAAATTGAGTTTGGCGGCCTTTTTGAATGGGCATCTGAATAAGTCGTTAAGTGCTGGGATCAAATCGCCGTTTGTCCCAATCTTTAGTGAATTTCAAAATCATTTAAAATAGTATCTGCTCAATTCCAACGCACTATTTTCCATCAATTGTTGACCATACTCAGTCAAAACATCTTCAGTGATGGTGGTCTTTTTGCCATATTCGTTCGCAATTGCAACTTCATCACTGACAACCATATCAACTGGATCGTTGCTGAACAATTGTAGGATCAAATAGTACTTATCTTGGTACAAGTACAAATCTGACGTCCCATTTTCCAGTCTCAACGCCTTCGCTAACTCAATAAAGTCGTTTAATGCATCAAATTCAAGAATCACAGTTCTCTTTTGATGCCCAAATTCATCATTTGTTTTGCTATCACCTGCATGTTGTGGTTTGCCGGTGTCTGGATGTTCATCAATATACTTGGACACCTGATCACGCTTATCCTGGTTACCACTCTTTGAATCCAACATCATTTCATTGTTAGAGATGTCAACATCCTTACTGATGAACAGCTCAAGTCCATTTTGATTTGGAAGAACTTGGAAAGTGACGGCATCATTATTCTGAAATTGATGATCTTTGTCAACTTCCTCAAGAATACTGTAGAAGAAGCTTTCAATCTGTTTATGATTCCCGAGTAAATCCAGTACGGTAATCCCACGTTTATCAAGATCATCATTACCAATTAATACTCGAATTGTATTCTCGTTAATCCGTTCCATTTCCATCTTAGCCACCCCTTTCAATATCCTAGGGTTATTAATAATAACATTGTAACATGAATACTGTCCATGTAAATAATACGGCTAAAAATGGTTATTAACAAGTAATTAAGACATTTTCATTATAGCGCATTTCGAATGAGGCGCTCCAAGTCATTCTTCCGAACTTCTCGTGGTAAGAAGCGACGAATCTCATCATCGTTAAACCCGATTTCTAAGCGTTTGGCATCCATCAGGATTGGCCTTCTAATCATTTCGGGGTGGGCTGCCAAAAGCTTGATCAGCTCACCAATTGTTAAAGAATTAATTTTGTCTTTGTATTGTTCGTATACGTAAGATCGGGTTGAAACTAGGCCTTCAGTCCCCCGTTCCGACAACATTAGAATTTGTTTTAATTCTGTCGTAGAGAGTGGTTGAGCAAAGATATTTCGTTCCCTAAAATCTACCTCGTGATCGATTAACCACTGTTTTGCTTTTCTACAAGATGTGCAACTTGGGGTCGTTAATAAATTGACTGTCATAAGTTTCATCCTCCTAATAATCATTTCTGTATCTTGATTATATAGAAGAATGTTATAAAAGTCATAAGATTCACAGAATGACCATATAAAGACCTTTTTTTGGTCAAATTTAGATGACAACTGTCAAGTGCCGACTCGCAACCAGAATGGGGATCGAACCCGCATTGTGTTGCGCTTCAGCCTTTAGCTTGGTCATATCTCCAGTAGCAGGTAAGTGCGTCAGCAATAATTGATGATCATGCGCATCTTTAGCAAGTTGGCCGGACTCTGTGGAAGTCATATGCCACTTCCGACCGGTTTTATTAGCAAAGAAATTGGTATCGGTCATCAGCAGATCTGCATTAGCGACAAAGCCTGTGAGTTCCTTAAAGTAGGCTGTGTCTGCCGTAAAAGCCAGCACTTTGTTGGTTGATTTCTCAATAATCCTCAATGCAAATGCAGGCACTGGGTGGTGGGTCTTGCAGAAGGTAATTTCAAACGGTCCGACTTCCAATGATTGATCGGGATCATAAGCAATGCCTTTTGTTGAGTTTGGCCAATCAAGCCCTGCAAAATTTTGTTTATCCAGTTGATGGCCATAAATTGGGAGTACCTTTTCAGTATATCGCGGGTCATGCAATTGCCAGTAGTATTGAAGCACCCCAACGTCGGCCGTGTGATCATGATGATAGTGAGTTAAAATGACCGCATTTAGTTTCATGGGATCTAATACTTCTTCCAAGCTTAACAGCGCTGCGCTCCCACAATCTATCAATAGATTAAAGTCACCAGATTGTAACAGGTAACTGCTTGTTCCATTTCCATTAGCAGGATAACCACCTAAAAAGCCTAACACAGTTAATTTCACAAATAACCCTCCTCATTTTCTTTCAGTATAATGTCGGTCAACGACATTGTAAATGTTTGGCTAAGTTCGTGAAAAAAAGTATAATGTTCTTAGATGTAGGAGGTGGGTCTATGAACGAACAAATAGCGATTACATTTGGTAATAACAAGATTCTGTCTGAAATTAAGGCAAATCACCCAGATCGTGATTTGCATGTTTTTCAAGCGTTGAATCAAAACGACAAGTTGATGATGTTGGATTATTCTGGAAAGCCATCTGTATTTCAATCACCGGTGTTGTACGATGTGTTAAGCCACACTGGTGCGGATAAATGGGATGGGTTTGTCAGTTTCTCTGCAATGGATCTCAATTTTGATCAACAAAAAGTTTTTGACGCCAGAATTAACAAGTTACGCAGTGACGGACTACCGGATGGTATGCATTCAATCTATTCGCTTAATTACCATAAAGATATCAATCAACGCGTCATTCTAGGCACCTGGAACTCATATTCAGACTTCGAATTATGGAAGAACGGGTCCCATGAATTTATTCCAAAAGAATATCGCGATTCACCGAGTTTCTATTCGCATGAAGCGTACTACAAACCAGCTAAAAAACTGTAAGCACTAAATAATTGGACGTATTCAAAAAGGCATTCGAGCATGTTATTCTTCAGATAACACAATCGAATGCCTTTTT
>NZ_JAHPPD010000119.1:3176-6172 GCF_019061365.1 Lentilactobacillus dabitei | reverse complement strand
CCCCTGTAGAATACAGGAATCAAGCCATGGTAGCTTAAATCAATATCTAAACTTGTCTAACTTTTCTGTTGCACTTCAAATATGTTGTTCTTTTTACTTTTGTCTATTGGGGGAGAGACAAAATCAGTTCTTGAAGAAAAAGGATAAGACACGGGGATGCCTTATCTCAAAATACCTATATTCTAGGGGAAGAATATGAATACTACAGTAACAAACTAAAGGGGGATTCAATTTGCTACCGATATGAAGTGATTCGCTCGCTTCATAACTTATACTTTCAGTATATCTGGAGTTTGTTGCTAAAGATTGAATAAATTGTGAAGAAAGTGTGAACTTTTAAATTTAAGGAAGAAAAAAGATAAGGCACGGGGATGCCTTATCTCAAGATACCTATATTCTAGGGGAAGAATATGAATACAAAAGTAATAAATTAAAGGGGGATTTAATCTATTGCTAACGTAAGTTATTAGTAAACTCACATTTCAAATACAACTATAATCGAAGAATGTGGTCAAAGATTGAACAAATTGTGAAGAAAGTGTGAACTTTAGTGGAAAGTACAAAAAGCAGTTCTTATTTCGCTGGTTGTATTACAGTAAGGAGTGAAAGGAGGCGGTGAATTCCATGAGTTTTGCGGCAAGACGGTTGCTGAAACAATTTCGAGTGCAAAATTATAAACAGATAATTAGCCAAAGTTTCTTACACCCGAATCAAAAGCTTGATCTTTTCGATGAACCGCCAGCTGGAGCGATAATTGATCAATTTGACCACGGGCGGTTGGTGACACTTGATGTAGTCCCAGATTCGGCTAGTCAACTTTTATATTTCCATGGCGGGGCATTTCGAGTGCCAATGAATGAAGATCAGTTGACAATGATTCGTTCGATTGCAGAATTATCAGGTAGTCGACTGAAGATTGCGGATTTTCCTTTATTGCCAACGCATTCTGCGGCTGATATTTCGAAATTTGCAGCCACTGCTTTGCAGAAGGTGGCCGCCAACGAGTTGCCCATCTTTTTGATTGCTGATTCGGCTGGCGCTGTAATTGCGGCTCAATTGCTGTTTCAACACGCCAATCAGATTGCTGGGACCGTCCTGATCTCCCCATGGTTGGATTTGGATTTAAATGATTCGGAATTTGCTGATAGGGCAACTGAAGATGTCATGCTGGATTTTGACGTCCTCAAACAAATTGCGACGGAGTTCAAATTAGGCTTAGGAGGTCTGCATTGGATTGATCCTTATTTGCCGAGCAAGTCATTGACTGGTTCCCTGCAAATCTTTTACGGCGACAATGAATTGTTGGTTCCGAGCGATAAAAAATTTGTCGCTGCTTTAGAGGCAACGACAAATATAAAAGTCACTGTGACGAACTTTCGGGATGGTTTTCATGATTATGCGCTATGGGAAAACCTTCTTGAAACGAAGAAGACGAAAAAGCAAATTAGTTCCTTCATTAGAGATCAACGTGATGCTTAAGCTTTGGAAAGGCGTGGGTGTCCGACCACTTCATCATTGGCCCTTGAAAAATCAAGGCAAACGCGGTTCCAAAACCGATGGCGTAGATTTTGCCAGTTGAGAAATAGGAAACTGTGATGATAATGACTGGTGGAATGTAGCTGAGCCATTGTGACAAAATGGCGCTGCCGTGGATAAATTTGAAGCGAATAATGTATGCCAGGTCGTCATTTGGGTGCATGATGAGGTTTGCCCGCGAATACATTGAAACAGCCACGGCAACCCCAAACAAGCCAATGATGTCTAAAATAATTCGGGCCCAGAAATCCAAGCTGGGAACGCCGATTGAATCAAAAATAAATTGGGCGAACTGAACTAAGTAACTGAAGGGCAATGTAAATAGCAGGTTTGAAACAAATCGCCTGCGGTCAAATGAGCCAATGAGCAATTGATTGGCAATGGTGACAATAATTCCGTAGATGAATAAAGTATTACCAAGCGGGATGTTGACCCATTTAGATAAATTCACTGCAGATCCGGTCCAGACAGCGCTCCCAAGGTTACTTGAGATGGCAAGGGCGTTGCCAGCGGCGTTTATAATTATTGATAAGCAGAGATAATAGAAGCGTTGGTGGAAGTCCTGTAGTTTAGCCATTATGTATCTATTCTCCTTAAATGAACAATGAACTTCATTGTATAATATTTCATTTGCTTTGAAAATGATCAAGGTCAAATTCATTCTTAAAAATCGTTGAGCGTGTTAATATCTTAAGTAGAGGGGGCGGTCTTGTGCAACAACGAACAGCTTATTCGGAAGTCGAATTTGAAAAGCAAGTTGAAAATAATCGTCTATGGTTTAATCGCTTTCGGACAACCCGCTCATTTCAAAAATTAAATAAGCCAGAAAAAGCAGCTGCCTTTTATATTACCCAGGCATTCGTTGGTTTGGCTTATAAATATCAACTACGGAGTCCGAGGCGGTATACTGCAAAGTCTGTTACAGAAGTAGTTTCAGAATTATTTCCGCAAAGAATTGCGGCCACAAATGTTTTCTTCACATCGGTTATCCCAGTGTTGAAGCGATATATTGTCTTCTTAGGTGTCCAGCATAAGATTAGTAATACCAGTACACTGGTGAGGGCACTGGAGGCAATTAACGTGAGTGGCCTGCTGGATGGTCAGAAGAATGTATCTGAATGGGATCCCCACAAGCGAGTCGGGATGAAATACCTGATGGGCTACACAAGCGAAATCGATCCAAAGCAAGTAAAAGCCTACGAAGAAGATTATAACATGGGCGTCCCGTTGAGGTTCTGCTTTGACTTAAGTATCAATAGAACCCCAAAGAACATTATTATGCTAACTGAGAGTTTGAGGGAGAAGTTTGAACAGATATTGTATGAGAAAAATAAGTAAGCGTGCGGAGAAAAACGTTTTGGTGCGGTCGTATAAGGGCGCCTGAATTAAGATCCTGGTTTTGGATTTTGATTCAGGCGCCCTTATATGTTTAGCACCAGTTTTTCGGAGCACTACTCGGT
>NZ_JAHPPD010000119.1:0-3109 GCF_019061365.1 Lentilactobacillus dabitei | reverse complement strand
TATATAGGGGAAATCGGGAATCCTGGTTTTGGGATTTAGATCAGGAGCCTCTTGGAAGTTAGTGTCAATTGCGTCGGAGCACGTTATTGCGATATAACGGCGGACAAAAAAATCCTGGTTTTGGATTTTGATTCAGGCGCCCTTATATGTTTAGCACCAGTTTTTCGGAGCACTACTCGGCTATATAGGGGAAATCGGGAATCCTGGTTTTGGATTTTGATTCAGGCGCCCTTATATGTTTAGCACCAGTTTTTCGGAGCACTACTCGGCTATATAGGGGAAATCGGGAATCCTGGTTTGGGATTTAGATCAGGAGCCTCTTGGAATTTAGTGTCAATTGCGTCGGAGCACGTTATCACTGGATATAACGATAATTTTAGTAACGCTTCACTCCCGAAACATTCAAAAAACCAGCCGTAGAAATTCCGAGGCTGGTTCCAAATAATAATAGCTCATCCAATCGAATCTAATTCAGCACCGTCACTTTTCGAATATCATCAAGTCTGATGACCATGACGCCCTTGGCTGGACGCTTTATGAATGCTTGGTCATCATTTACGGCGGCCACTCCGCCGGTAATGGTTTCATCGGGAATTTGAATTGATACAAGTTTGCCATCTTTGTAAGCACTCATCAATTCATTTGAAATTTCTTTGGCTGCAATAGTCATCATGATCACCTCTTATGATAAACTTAAGTATAGTGCATTAAAGCGCGGAATGTAAACATTTTTTAAGGCTTCCCCGAGATATGAAAATATTTTGGTAACACTTTTTGCAAATTAGCGCTAAAGTAGATGTATAGGAATAAGTGTGCGGAGTAAAGCGCTTAGGAACTGGAAGATAAGTCTCCTTATTCAGAAATCCTGGTTTTGGGGATTTTTGAATAAGGTGCTTATGTGCAAGTTCCTGCTTTACGGAGCAGTCCTACTCTCTCTAGCCGAGAAATCCAACCAAGAAACGCCTCAAAGCCAAAAAGATCGGACACCTCCGCACACAACATTGAAAGGGGTATTGAAATGACTGAACGCCAATTGATTCAAGAAATTTTAAATACCGTTGATGTTATTTACAATTTTGTAAACACCGACGACGATAAAAAGGAATATGAGATCGTGATTAACCGCCAAGACGGCGATCACCGACCACTTGAAAATGTCAACAAAGAGATCAAGCATTACTTTACAGATGCTGATTTTAGCTACGATGAAGAATTGAATGATAACGGCGACGACATTCACGTTCAAGTCAAACGATAATTGGTCTAGTTAAAACAATCTTCACAATCATTGTTTGAACAGCAAATTGAATTAAGTGACACATTATGGTATAGTTCATAATGTGCTTTTTTGTTATGATAATGAATTACCGAAGTTATAATAATTGCAATAAATGAAAATGATTTTGTATAATTGAATAAGAATTTTCATCGATTGGAGTGAATTTAATGTTAACAGATCGTCCAAAATATATATTATCCATTGATCAAGGAACCACGAGCACTCGGGCAATGATTTTTGACCACAATGGTAGAAAAGTGATTGAGGCTTTTAAGCCAGTCAAACAATTGATTCCCCATCCAGGTTGGATTGAGACCGATCCAAATGAAATTTGGACTTCAGTTTTGAGCACCATTTCCTCTGCATTTATCGACGCCGGGATTCATCCTGAGGATATTTCAGGAATTGGGATCGTTAACCAGCGTGAATCAACCATTATTTGGGATAAAGAAACTGGCGAGCCAATTTATAATGCCATTGGGTGGCAATCTAAGCAGACTGCACCTTTAGCCCGCAAATTAAAGGATGAGGGTTATTCAAACCTGATCCATAAGAAGACTGGCCTGATCATCGATTCTTATTTTTCAGCTACCAAAGTCCGCTGGATCCTCGATCACGTTGAGGGGGCTCAGGAACGAGCCGAGAAAGGTGAATTGTTATTTGGAACGGTCGATAGTTGGCTTGTGTGGAAACTATCTGGTGGTGAATATCACGTGACTGACTTTTCCAATGCCAGCCGAACGATGCTGTTTAATATTCATGCCCTCAGGTGGGATGACGATATTCTCAAATTGCTTAATATTCCCCGCAAGATATTACCGATCGTTAAAACGTCGAGTGAGCTGTATGGAACGACTAAGAATTATCAATTTTATGGAATTGAAGTTCCAATTGCCGGAATTGCCGGAGACCAGTCGGCTGCGTTGATTGGTCAACTTGCATTTGAGCCGGGGATGATTAAAAACACTTATGGTGATGGTGCCTTCATCATGATGAATACGGGTTCCAAGCCGGAATTGTCCGATGATAATCTACTGACAACAATTGCCTATAATATTGGCGGTCAAGTTACCTATGCGCTTGAGGGATCCATTTTTTCTGCCGGGACTGCGCTGACTTGGTTGAGCGATCAGATGCACTTGATTGATAACGTTGCTGAAACGCGGGATGCTGCGATGCGGTCAACCGATGACGACGAAATTTATGTGGTACCTGCTTTCAATGGATTAGGGGCGCCATACTGGGAACAAGAAGTTCGAGGCGCTGTGTTTGGGCTCACTCGTGGCACGACGAAGGATGACTTTGTCAAAGCCACTCTGCAGTCAATCGCGTATGGAACCAAAGACATCATCCGAACAATGGAGCGGGACACTGACATGTATATCCCAGCATTGCGAGCGGATGGTGGGGCGTCACGGAATCGCTACTTGATGCAGTTCCAAGCAGATATGCTGGATATTCCAATTGAACGGGCAGCCGACGAAAACACGACGGCATTTGGGGCCGCCATTCTTGCTGGGCTTGCCGTTGGTTATTGGAAAGATATCGATGAGGTAAAGAGTCTTGCAGTTGAAGGACGAACCTTTAAACCTGAAATGGACAAGGCAAAACGGAAGCGATTATATCGTGGCTGGAAAGCAGCGGTTAATGCAGCTAGGGCGTTTAAGCCTTCTGATGATGAGGATGACGAATAAAGTGAACAATGAGTGTCAGCTTGATGACAGTTGGCATACAAAAGAGGATGAGCAAATGACCTATACCCCCAAAGTTAAAGTAAAAACTTTAGCTTTGGAGGTATTTTTTATGACTAAGATTTCAAAAGAAACAAAA
>NZ_JAHPPD010000118.1 GCF_019061365.1 Lentilactobacillus dabitei | reverse complement strand
GCTGGGATAATTTTTCATAGCTTAAACTCGCTTTTTACATAGAAGTATATCAAAAATCATAGATCTTGGACAGCTTCTAAAAAAGTGAGCGGATCCCAGCCGCTACCCCTTAGAAAAACCGCCCTCAAACAATCCACGAATCCGTTGCGCAGCTGATCGATTGATTCCGATCGGAGCTTGGTAACGTTGTTCAATAAATTCCGCTTTCAGTCGCTGCAGTAACTCGGTTTGTTTCTGGAGTTCGTCTTCAGCGGTCTTCAAATTGGTTAATTGAAATTGGATGAGCTGGTGGTTTTGACACTGAACGATTTTGCCAATGTCGGCGGTTAAAATGGTTGCAATCACCGGATAACCACCGGTCGTTTGCCGATCCGCCAGTAACACAATCGGCTGGCCGTTGCTGGTGATTTGAATGCCACCAAAGACCGTGGCTTCGGAAAGCAGGCTCTTAAGGTTGGTGGTCAACGGCTTGCCAGCTAACCGGTAGCCCATCCGATCGGCCTCAGAGGTGAGCTGGTATTGCTGATGCTGAAGTAATCGTTGATCTGATTTAGAAAACAGCGACCATTGAGGACCCTTCAAGATTCGAATGACCAATGGGTTTTGCAACATTGCCTGAGGATCCCGGAAACTTTCCAGGAAGGCTTGGTTAACTCGGCGATGACCGAAACTTTGGAGCGTTTCTTGGGGTGAGATCGGCAACTGATCGCCTGCTTGGAGCGCCCGGCCATTGAAGCCACCGATGCCAATTCGTAGCGTCGTTGAGCGGCTGGCCATCACTTCTGGTACCTGAATACCACCTTTGATGGCCAAGTAGCCATAGCGGCCGGCGTTGGCAGAACCAATGGCCAGCTCATCGTTTTCATGAATTCGAATGGCTTCATTTTCTGGAATGGGTTTGCCATTTAGGGTTGGCGAGAATTGACCGCCAGTGATGGCGATGAACGTGGCGACCCGAAAGACCAATGTTGGTCCGGTTAAGGCAAATTCCAGACAAGCCGTTTGGCCGCGGTTGCCAACCAATAAGTTGGCGAGCCGGTGGGATGCTTGATCCATACTGCCGGAAACAGGGAAACCATCAATTTGGTGACTCACCCGGCCCAAATCCTGAATGGTCGTCTGTAAACCTGGTTGAATCACAGAAAGGTTATGCATTTTCCGTCACCACCTTTACGTGATAATGACCGAGTTCGTCCGCTTGTTTGATAACGTCGAAGGTTTCCTTGTCGATGGCTTCAAATTTGATTTCGTCGCCGGCGTGATAGAATGGTTCGGGATTATCCGGCTGGTAAAGGGTGAGTGGCGTTTTGCCAATCAGTCGCCAACCACCTGGTGAGGTGACTGGGTAGAATCCAGTTTGGATGCCGGCAATTCCAACACTGCCAGCTGGAATCTTGACTCGTGGTTTGGACAATCGCGGCATTGCGATCTGGTCATCAACACTCGCCATGTAGGCGAAACCTGGTAGAAAGCCAAGAAAATAAATGAGGTAGGACTTGCCAGTGTGACGTTTGATGACTTCGTCGGTAGAAATACCAGCGTAATCGGCAACGTCTGATAAATCCGGTCCATAGGGATCTTCATAGCACACTGGGATGATTAAGGTTCGTTTAGGAGGTAGCGGCGCAGCTAATTGATCTGCGATAATGCTGTCAAGTTGCTGCTTGAGCTTCCTTGGCGTCGTCCTCATTGCGTCAAATGTGACCAGTAAGGTGTGGTAAGCGGGGATGACAGCTTGGACGCCGACCACCTTGTCCGCGGTGATAATTTTGGCGAGTGCCTGCAGCCGTAAATTAATTTCCGGATTAATTTCATTTGGAAATTCGATTGAGATGGCTTGGTCACCAACTGTCGTTAACTGATAGGGTTTCATAATGTAACCTCGATTCAGTGTGTATAATTATTAGATATTCGGCAATAAAATTAATTAAAAATAATATTAATCTGTGTAAATGTGTTTGTCAAATTCATTTTAATGCATGATAACAGGGAAGTGTTAGTAATTAGATCTCATGAAAATAAAAAAGAAGCCACAGAAAAGCCGGCTTCTTAACGTGTGTATAAAATTACAATAGAATTCGACGCTTGATTTTTTCCTTAGGGGACGCAATCACCAGTCCAAAGTCATGAGGCCCAGTGTGGGCTTCAACCCGAACACCATTTTGGACCAAAACAGTAAATTGATAATTGTGATCAATTGCCATGCCCATGTAATCTTCAACCAGTGTGTCATCCATTTTGCCGTTAAGATACATTCGATATTCTGGATAATTGGTGATTACCTTGGCGACCATTGCCGTGGTTTCGGGTTGACGCAATTGACTAATCGTCAGGGCAAGGGCAACCCGTTCTCTGAAGTTACCCAGGAATGCCCGCTTTTCATCAGGCTTGAGTTGTGGGTTGCCAAACATGTGCTGCTTAATATAATCTTCGGAATCGTTTGCCATGAGTGGGCTCCTTTCTTAAGATACTATCCCAACTGTAACAAAATTGATGAGAAAATGCATGTGAAGGGTTGGTAAAAATGAATTGATTTAAACAAATGGTCCAATCAGGCGACTACGGACCTCAATGAACCAGCAGGCTTCATTGAATTACGATGCTGGCAATCTCGATACTGCACGTTCAAAAATTTGCCTCATTGCTGCATAGTGTACGCTCATTTTTTTAAATCGTCAGCGTCACTTTATATAGGAAAAATCTCTAATCACCTTTCATAAACACTTGAATGTGATCAGGCCATTGATGTTATAATAAATCTGAATAAACTTTAATAGGAGGGCTTCACTTTGAAAAGATGGATTTGGATTGTAATCACCTTAGTTATCGCGCTTTCGATTGGTGGTTATGCATTTGCCCGACACAGTCAAAATGAAAAGCTTTATACGGATGCAATGCAACGAGGCAGCCTGCAGATTTCTAATAAGAACTATACTGCGGCCGAAACCGCCTATACGAACGCCTTAAAGAGAAAGCCCAATGATGAAAAAGCATCCACGATTTTAAATCAGACCCAGTCGTTTATGTCTGCCAATGATCTGTTCAAAGACCGTGAGTTTGCCAATGCCAAGAGTGGCTATCAATCAGTCGCTAACACCAAGAGCGGCAGCGAATTATTAAAGAACCGGGCCCAGTCCCAGTTGACACTGATTAAAACCATTCAGAGCAACAATAAAAAGTATGATGCTATTTATAATCAGGCGTTAAATGAGACCGACGAAGGTAAGTACGCTGAGTCAAACAGCACGTTGGATAAGATCTTCTCGGACAAGTCGATTAAACAATCATATTATAAAGACGTTTTACAAAAGGCTGAAAAGCTCCGCGATAAGAATAACAGTGCCTTAAATGGCAGCTCCAGTTCGACTTCAAATGACTTTGAGTCTTCAAACTCAAGCAGTGATAGTAATACAACTAATAATCCGAATGTGGCGCCCAATAAGAATGCCAGTTTGACGTCCTCGGAAAAGAAGGCTGCCGCAAATTATAAGGGTTCAAATGAATATACCGTGACGCCAAGCCAAAAGGAAATCAATGGTAAGGAAATCACGGCAAGCCAAATTGCCAGCGCCAGAAAGCAAATTAGCGCTGCAGGAATTGATTCCAATGCAATGAGTGATCAAGATGTCAGAAATGTTATCAAAGGTGCCCATAATAGTAATGAGTCGATTGGAAAGTATGTGAAGGCGCATTATTAAAGAGTGTGCGTAACAAAACGGTTAGGGGTCGGAGCATAAGTCGGCTTTATCGTAAGTCCCTGGGTTTGGGGCTTGCGATAAAGGTGCTTATGTGCAGACCCCTGTTTTGTGGAGCACCATTCAGCTGTGTAGCCTTAAAATATAACTACTGTCGAATAGGTGCTTATGTGCAGATTGCTGCTTGGTGGAACACGTTTCGGCTATGTATAAGCGTATCCTAAGCCCCTGGTTTCGGGACTTACGATAAAGGTGCTTATGTGCAGACCCCTGTTTTGTGGAACACCATTCAGCTATGTAGTCGAAACACACACATCCCCAACTTCATCATCCAAATAAAAATCACAACAAATCTCAGAAGTGCTCAAAACTGCCACTTCTGAGATTTTCCGTTTAGGGGAAAGTTATCCGGATCTTAGCTAAATAAAACTTGTCTAACCCGACGCGGACAATGTATCATTGAGGCACAAATAAAAATCGATCACATGACATGTGAGGGGAGTTGGTTGTTTGACGGCGTGGTCCAAATTTATTAATAACGTAGCCCTACGAAGATTCACCGTTTTAGTGTTCGTTATTTTTGTTCTTTACGTGACCAGAAGCATGATGAGTACAGTTCTACTGACGTTTATTTTTTGCTTGTTGGTTGTTAAATTAACCAACAAGATTCGTCAGTATATTAAGATTCCCGCTCCGCTGATTGTGACGGCAGTGTACTTATTGGTGATTCTCGCGTTGTACTATGGGGTGACGATTTATATTCCCAAGATCGCGGAACAGGCGATCAATGCCACCCAAGACATTATCAACTTCTATTCAAATCCCCAAAATGTACCAGACGACACGACGATTCGCTGGTTTAATGAATTGGTGAAGCAAAGCAATATCATGTCCCAGATGAAAAATGGGGTTGGCCTCATTTGGAAATACATCACCGGGGTTGGAACGATGGGGTTGACTTTCTTCCTATCGATGATCCTGAGTTTCTTCTTTACGGTTGAGAAGCGAACAATGGATAAATTTTCATTACTATTTTTAGAGAGTGATTTTGGCTGGTTCTTCCAAGATCTCTACTTCTTTGGTAAGAAGTTTGTGGCAACCTTTGGGGTGGTCATCGAAGCTCAATTCTTTATCGCAATCTGCAACACGGCTTTAACCACAATTGCGATGGCGTTCATGCACCTGCCACAGTTGGCAGTCTTAGCACTGATGGTATTCATCCTAAGTTTAATCCCAGTTGCCGGGGTAATCATTTCCTTCATCCCGTTGTCGCTTGTTGGTTACTCTGTTGGCGGTTTCCAAGATGTGATTTATCTGATTATCACTATTCTAGTAGTTCACGCCTTTGAAGCTTACGTGCTGAACCCGAACTTTATGGCGTCCAAGACGAACCTGCCGATCTTTTACACGTTTGTGGTGTTATTGGTTGGTGAGCACTTCTTCGGCGTCTGGGGCCTAATCTGTGGGGTGCCGATTTTCACGTTCTTCCTGGATATTTTGGGTGTAAAACGCCACGATGAACCGGTAGCGGTCGCCGCGGATAAAAATGCCGCCAAAAAAGGCTGAAAAATTATTTCATTTGGTGTAAAATCAACTGATAGACAAATAGAGAAAGAGGTAATAATATTGGCAAAACTTGTTTTAATTCGTCATGGTCAAAGTGAATGGAATTTATCTAACCAATTTACTGGTTGGGTTGACGTTGATTTAAGTGAGGAAGGCGTTAAGCAAGCAATCAACGCTGGTAAGTTAATCAAACAAGCTGGCATCGAATTTGATTTTGCGTTTACTTCAGTATTAACTCGGGCAATCAAGACGTTGCATTATGTTTTGGAATACTCAGATCAACTTTGGATTCCAGAAGTTAAGTCATGGCGTTTAAACGAGCGTCACTATGGTGCATTACAAGGCCATAACAAGAAGAAGGCTGCTGAAAAGTACGGTGATGAACAAGTTCATATCTGGCGTCGATCATATGATGTTTTGCCACCTCTTTTGAAAGCCGACGATGAAGGTTCAGCTGTTCACGACCGTCGTTACGCAAACTTGGATCCTCACATTATCCCTGGTGGTGAAAACCTCAAGGTAACCCTTGAACGAGTAATGCCGTTCTGGGAAGACCAAATTGCCCCTAAATTATTAGACGGCAAGAACGTGGTCATCGCTGCCCATGGTAACTCATTACGTGCGCTTTCAAAATACATCGAAAACATTTCTGATGAAGACATCATGAACTTGGAAATGGCAACTGGCGAACCAGTTGTTTATGACTTTGATGATCAATTGAATGTTTTAAGTAAGAAGAAGTTAGATTAATAAGTTGAAATTTGACTAAATCAAGTTTCTTAGAGCCAATCTATTCTTAGGTTGGTTCTTTTTCTTTACCAAGAATTGTTAAATTTGATTTTGAACAATAATGTAAGCACTAAATAACTGGACGTCTACTTCGTAGACGTCTTTTTGAGTACCATAGAATTATTAATTAAGTATGAGGT